>JAILHD010000072.1 GCA_024696155.1 Treponema sp.
TTTTACGAAATGAACTTGAAGCTCTATGCGGTATAGACTGGATGCCGGAAACCTGGACGCTTACGGCTCAGTATTATACAGAGTTCATTTTTGGAGACCTTTCAACTTCTGACAGCAAAAATTTTAATCATTTTGCCACACTTTCTGTTTCAAAAACATTTTTAAGCGAAACCTTAAAATTCTCCTTGAACGGAGCTCTTGGCCTTTGTGATTTTGACAGCGTAATTAAGTTTAGTGCGGATTATTCAATTTCTGACCAGATTTTACTTTATGTAAAAACAATCTTCTTTAATAAAGGAAAAGATGGAAACACAGGAACTTACGGTTCGTACATGGATTTAAGCTCAATAATCATTGGCGGAAAATACAGCTTTTAAGCAAAAAAAACTGGTGAGCTAAAAGCTCACCAGAGAAGGAGTAAGTTTTCAAATGGGTCTGTTTTATTAATATTTAATATTAGTTTTTAATAGCAGCAGCTGCCCATTCTTTGCATTTTGCAAGATCAGCATCTTCCGGAGTAAGGTGAACCATAAGAGGTTCTGCGGCACTTACAGCACCAACACTCTTTACGCGGTCTTCCCAGTCACGGAGCCACTGACCGTCGCCCCAATCATAAGAACCAAAAAGTCCTACTTTTTTACCGCTCAAAGAACCTTCGATTCCGCCAAAGAATTCTTCCATTGAATCTTCAAGAACTTCATCACCCATTGCAGGGCTTCCTAAAAGAATTACGTCACTTGCAGTAACGCCAGCCTGGTCAGCACTGTCTGCAGTGCCAAATACAACCTCTGCACCACCAGTTTTTACAGCCTCGCAGATAGCATTTGCCATTGCTTCAGTATTTCCTGTTGTGCTTGCGTAAATTACACTTACTTTCATAAAGTCTCCTTTTTCCCGCCGTGGACGGGGGCATTTTAAGCGGCTTTTACCGCCTTATTGTATTCCAAAATAATCTGGCTGACCGAATAACCCTGATCAAACCATTCCTTGCACATGCAGCTGCACTTTTTGTAACTGCACATGCATTTCTTTGCATTTTCTACATCTGAATATGACTTCCAGTAACCGCAGTATTTGCAGTCCTTTCCTTTTTTGTTTTCAAATTCAATTACATCGCGAATAGGGTAGCCTAAAATTATTCCAACTTCATGCGGAAACATCTTTTGAGTTTTGATTCGACTTATAAGTTCTAAAACAATCGAATCAGAATTAAGCGGCGTTTTGTAGCCTTTAGCAAAAAAGTAAGAAGATACAAAAACGTCGCCCAAAAGTTTTCTTAGCCAAAGCGGATCATAGACCAGAATAAAGACAATATCTTTTGCTGACTTTGCATAACTAACAGAAAAACCGCAGTTTTCAAACTTTTTCTTCCATATATAAAGCTGACTTTCAGAAAAATCAGAGCCTTTTATAAAGAAAAGATTTCCGGGTTTTATTCCGCATAAGGTTGGTGCACTGTAGTGAATCATCATCTGGTCAAAACTCATTTCATCCTCTTTTGGGCGTTCCCCTCCGCTTTGCTTCGGGTCGCTATGTCCGCCGTTCCGCTTACGCTTCATTCTAAAAGTACCATCCGGTACTTTTAGAACGCTTCGCGCAGCTCCCAGCGCTAACGCAGTTTTGTATACGAATAGGTAGCTGCGTCCCCAAGCTCTTCTTCAATACGAATCAGCTGGTTGTATTTTGCCATTCGGTCAGTGCGGCTCATAGAACCAGTTTTAATCTGACCAGAATTTGTTGCAACTGCAATGTCAGCAATTGTTGTATCTTCAGTTTCACCTGAACGGTGAGAAGTTACAGTTGTGTAACCGTGGCGGTGAGCCATCTCAATTGCTTCAAGAGTTTCTGTCAAAGAACCAATCTGGTTTACTTTAATAAGAATTGAGTTTGCAGCGCCCAATTTAATTCCTTTTTCAAGGAATTTTACGTTTGTTACAAAAAGGTCATCGCCAACAAGCTGGCAGCGGTCACCAATG
This sequence comes from Treponema sp., assembly GCA_024696155.1. Lineage (GTDB taxonomy): Bacteria > Spirochaetota > Spirochaetia > Treponematales > Treponemataceae > Treponema_D. Next base: position 1,977 of record JAILHD010000072.1, read on the forward strand.
CGGGCTGTAAGCTTTTTCCAGCCTTCCCAGTCATTTTCGTCAAGGCCGTCTTCAATTGAATCGATTGGATATTTTGTAATCAGCTCTTCAAGGTAGGCAATCTGTTCTTCGTCAGAAAGGCATTTTCCGTTAGGATCTTTTGGAGTTCCGTTAGAAAGTTCTTTGTAGTTGTAGTAGAACTTTCCGTCTTTTTCTACGCTAAACTCAGAAGCGGCACAGTCCATAGCGATTTTTACGTCATCGCCTGGTTTGTAACCTGCATCTTTAATAGCCTGAACAATAGAATCCAGAGCATCGTTGATTCCGTCAAACTTTGGTGCAAATCCACCTTCATCACCAACAGCTGTTGAAAGTCCGCGTTTTTTAAGGAGTTTTGCAAGGGCGTGGAAAACCTCTGCACCCATACGGATTGCCTCGCGCTCTGATTTTGCGCCAACAGGACGAATCATAAATTCCTGGAATGCGATTGGAGCGTCCGAGTGAGCACCACCGTTGATAATGTTCATCATAGGAACTGGGAGTACGTGAGCGTTTGCGCCGCCAATGTAGCGGTAAAGAGGAATATTAAGAGCTTTTGCAGCTGCCTGTGCAGTAGCCAGTGAAACACCAAGAATGGCATTTGCACCAAGCTTTGATTTTGTAGGAGTTCCGTCCAGAGCCAGCATTTTCATATCAACTGCACGCTGGTCAAATACATTGTCGCCTTTAAGTGCCGGCGCAATGATTTTATTTACATTTTCTACAGCCTTAAGAACGCCCTTTCCGCCGTAACGTTTTTTATCTCCGTCACGAAGTTCAAGCGCTTCGTTTTCGCCAGTCGATGCTCCCGAAGGAACAGCAGCGCGTCCCAGCACTCCATTTTCCAAAATTACATCAACTTCTACTGTTGGATTTCCCCGTGAATCAATAATTTCGCGGCCAATTACGTTTTCAATCGCAACTTTATTCAGCATTTTTATACCTCGTTATAAATTAATAGTGTTAGTACATGCTAACACTATTAATGTTAATTAAAACTAACAATTGTGTCAATCCGGAGCCTTTCAGTCCTGGTTTTACTTGCTGTCAGCTTATTATTTCATTTCAGCAGTGTTTTCTTCGCAGAAAAGTGCAATAACATTTTTAATCATTGTTTCGTCTGCATTTTCAGTGATTCCTGCTGCAAGCCAGTAAGCGTACTGACCGGTTGCAAAACCGGCAAGGTCGTCTTTGTTGCTGCCATAGCGGAATTCTGTGTGATAAGTTGTAGCAGGAGTATCTGGCATCATAAGGAAGTATGTAAATTCTCCAGAGTTAGAATCCAAAGATTCATAAAGGACGCCTGTCATATCTCCTTCTCCAGTTGGAATGGTGAGTTCGCCGCCGTTTTTGTATGGATGTTCAAAAACTTTTACACCATTCTTATCTGTACCAGAAATATACATTCCGTCAAAAGTAAATTTTGTAATTCCATTAATAAAGTAGCAGTCAAATTTTGTATCAGTTGGAGAAGCTGTATAAGCATCAATAGCTTCCTGTCCATAGATGTTGCCTGTGCAGTAACTCTTAAACATAGCTGCATATGTAGAAACATCTTCTGCACTTAAAGCTGGAAGTTCTTTTTTAATGCTTTCTTCCCAAATAGAATCATATTTGCTCTGAGTGATTACTGTAAATAATTCTTCGTAAGTTCCAGAAAGTCCTGCTGCATCAAAGTCTGCGGCTTCTTTTACAGTGATGATTGAATCTTTGTAATTTGCGCGTTCAGTTCTATCATCAGTTGCTTTAAGACTTGGAATTACAAAAGCATCTTTATTGCGGCCTTTTGGAGTATTCAAAGAAACTGCAGGGTAGAAAACATTGTTTTCAACTTTTCCGGAAATAATTTTTTCTGTAACGTAAACTTCTTTTTCTGTTACAAATTTAAGGCTTGCAATTTCTTTACCAACAAGTTCGTGTTCAGGAACTAGGGCTGGTGCAGGAGCCTGAAAGCCCATCTGACTTTTGCCCCAGAACATATTGTTCAGAACTGTAAGTCCGTATGACTTTCCGTCTGTAGAAGTTGCAATAATTGTTCTAAGAGCATTCAGATTCTGTTCTGTGATTGTTTCATTTCCTTCTGTTCCTGTAATTTTCTGAGCTTTTTCGCTGATGTCGGCAAATGTAAGTTTTGTTACAGGAATTCCGCTTGTAGAAGTTGTTGAACTGTCACGAACGTAGAGTGTAAGCATTGGTGAAAATTCGTGATGAGCTTCACCAGGTTCAATTGTTACATAAAGTGTATCAATTTTTACTGTATTTCCTTTGATTTTTTCAAAAGAAACATTTGAGCCTGTAAAGTTTGCTTTTTTGTAAGAAGTAGGAGCTTCAGAAAGAATGAAGTACGAATAATCCCCATTGTGATAAAGTGTCTGTTTTCCTGAGTATCGGATTGTATTAGTTCCGCCACGGCCTGTGGTTGTTACATCAATTGCTGGTGTTGAATCAGTGATTTCCTTTCCGCCAAGGTTTTTCAAATTTTCCAGGTCAGAAACATTTACTTTAACAGGGTAGGTAATTCCTCTTGTAACCTGTTCTGAAAGTTCAGAAGAATCAGATTTTGATACATGATATGTACCATATGTAATTGAACCATTTGCAGCTTTTTGTGTTGCAGAAGAATAAGCATCAAACTGATCAGTTTCTGCTTCAAAAAATTTATCAAATGGAATATTTACAAGTGCAAAAACAGACTGCTCTGCTTCTGTATCATCTGGTGAGTTCGAATTTGAACATGACATAACTGAAAGAGCCAGCGACAAAATCATCGCTAACGAAAACATTTTGATTTTCATAGTTTCCTCTTTTTTTGTGAGTAGATTTTTTATGTTAGTTCGAACTAACGTTTAAAATAAAGAAATCGCTTTTTTTGGTCAATATGGATTTAAGGAATTTATTATTGATAAATCCCAAATTTAATGGTATTTTAAACTGCATATTTTTATTTTTTATAGGAGCAAATCATGACATACACTGCAGAAGTGGAGCATATGTGTCCTTTGGCAAAAGGCGCATATCATGGTCCTGCACCAATCCCAGAAGAGGGAGAGTGGGTACAGGTAAAAAAAATTGAAGATATTTCCGGATTTACACACGGTATCGGTTGGTGTGCACCACAGCAGGGTGCCTGCAAACTTTCTTTGAACGTAAAGAACGGAATCATCGAAGAAGCATTGGTTGAGACTATCGGTTGTTCTGGTATGACTCACTCAGCTGCTATGGCTTCTGAAATCCTCATTGGAAAAACTCTTCTCGAAGCATTGAACACAGACCTCGTTTGTGACGCTATCAACACAGCTATGCGCGAGCTCTTCCTCCAGATTGTTTACGGACGTTCACAGTCTGCTTACTCTAAGGACGGACTTAAGGTTGGAGCTTCTCTTGAAGACCTCGGAAAGAACCTTCGTTCACAGGTTGGTACAATGTTCGCTACACGCAAAACAGGTCCTCGCTACCTCGAAATGACTGAAGGTTATGTAGAGACTTGTGCTATCGACAAGGACAATCAGATTATCGGTTACAACTGTATCAACGTTGGAAAATTGATGGACAACCTTAAGGCTGGAATCGATCCAAAAGAAGCAGTTGAAAAGGCACGCACACACTATGGTCGTGTAACAGCAGATCAGGGTATGGTAAAACTTATCGACCCACGTAAAGAATAGTCACAGGAGGAAATAGAATTATGGCATTATTTGAAGATTACGCAGGCCGCATTCCTCAGGTGAATAAGGCTCTTAAAGAATATGGTTTTGCAGAAGGCGAAGAAGGCTTGAACCAGGCTCGCAAGCTCTGCCAGGACCGCGGATTTGATCCATACACAATCTGTCAGGAAACACAGCAGATTTGTTTTGAAGATGCAAAATGGGCTTATGTACTTGGCTCAGCAATTGCAATTAAAGAAGCAGAAAAAACTGGTGATAAGACTGGTTCTACAGCTGCTGCTAACATTGGTAAGGGACTCCAGGCATTCTGTTTGCCAGGTTCTGTAGCTGATGACCGCAAGGTTGGTCTTGGACACGGAAACCTTGGTGCACGTCTTCTTTCTGAAGAAACACAGTGCTTTGCATTCTTGGCAGGACACGAATCATTCGCTGCTGCTGAAGGTGC
>JAILHD010000133.1 GCA_024696155.1 Treponema sp.
TCAAAATGAGTGCCGGAGCTCTCGCGGATAATCTCTACAGCCTGATCAAAAGGTATAGCTTCTTTATAACAGCGTTTGGAAATCAGTGCATCAAAAACATCTGCAATTGCCATAATTCTGGCAGGCAGAGGAATTTTTTCACCGGCAAGTCCGTAAGGATAACCGCTGCCATCCCATTTTTCATGATGTCCTACAGCAATGTCAGAAGCAAAATCCAGGTATTCATCATCAGTAATACCTTCCAGAACCTCTTTTACAACCTTGCCGCCAAGAGATGCATGCTTTTTCATCTGCTCAAATTCTTCTGGCGTAAGCTTTCCAGGTTTCTTAAGGATTTTGTCTGAAACAAGTATTTTTCCAATATCATGCATTGGAGCCAGAGTATACATAAGCATGATAAAATGCTCATTTATTTCTTCAGTATACACACCATCTTCAAGGGCATTTTCAGCAAGAAGCCGCACAAAAGTGCTTGTACGCGAAATGTGTTCGCCTGTATCTGTATCGCGGTTTTCAATAAGGTTTGCCAGTCCCGAAATTACATGATTCTGCATTGTAGAGATTTTTCTCTGATTTTCCAGCAGCTGTATCATGGTATCCTGCTGAACCAGATCATTATAATAGATGTAAACAAGACTTGCTCCAATCGCTATTGCAATATATGTAATATTGATTGAAAAAATAGTCATAGGAATTATACCGGCAACGAGAATAACAAGAATCATTATGATTGTAAGGATATCTCTGTGGCGGAATCTCTTTCCAATAATTATCATATTGATTATCAGATAAAGAAGACTTAAAAAATAGTAGATTTCATAAATAATAAAAAACTGTCCGCGGAAGTAACCATCTGAATTAAAGTAGAAAATCCAGCCAAAAGGTGCAGCTATTATTTCTGTTATAAGATTTAAACAAAAAAATACTATGGCTATTTTTGTCTGTCGCTTCATTCCAAGGGCACCAATAAAAAGTATTCCCAGAAGAGGAGCTGCAGAAAACTGAATTACTGTAATAATTGTTAATGGAAGAATAAATGCAGGATTATAATATCCATTGTGCACAAAATATTCTGCACCGGCGCACAGCATAATATCTAAAAAAGTAAGTAAATACCATACTTTCTGATTTTTGGAGAAACCGGCATAATTGATAACATGCAATACCATCGCGAACATAAGCAGTTCGGTAATGATAATTATTGAAGAATAAAAAGTCACAAACGATATTATAGCATGTTTTTAGAGAAAGAAAAAATTCTTTTTTTACATTGTACTGTCGGCAGAGGTGGTAGGTTTTACGCGATTATCAAAGTATCCGCCATCCTCAAGATAGCGGCGGCGTGTCATTATCAGATTAATAAGCTCCTGATACATATTAAAATCTACCTGAATAGCCATAGGCAAGAGAAAGTATTCTGTTTCGTCGCAGTAACGTTCAATAAAGGTTGGGTCTGTTACATATCCAAGCGAAATCATATTGGAAATACGATCTGCACATTTTAAGATTTTAGCTTTCTGACTGCCGTCGTTCAAAATGCGGCATAAAAACTCTTTTTTACTTTCTTCTTCTTTGCGGGTTACTTCGCGTACAAGCTCAAGAACCTGAGGACCATCATCATCTGCATTGGCAATTAAATCTGGAATAAAGCCAGGAATATCTTCTATTGTATCATGTATGATAGATGCTTTAAGTAAAACAGGGTCAATATAGCCGTAGTCTAAAAGAATTGCAAAGGTGTCCATCTGATGGCGGAACATATTTCCGCCGGCATGACGGGCTTTACCAATAAGGGCTGTAGCCAGCTGAATATATGGGGCAAAGTGAATATTACTGAGCTGAAGCATCTGCTGCTCATTCATATTCTGAGGCTTATCGGTTTTCATTTCGTAATGCTGCTTTGCCATTTTACTACCCGTTTATTATCGGCCGGAAGCTTATTTAAACTTCACAAATTCCTGCAGATAATTTCCAAAAATATCTACATTTTCTCCATAGAAATAATTCTTAGGGCGAATCAATTCAAGATGATAATTTTCTTTCCCGTTTCCTTCATCAAGCAGCCCTACAGAATAATAAAAATCACCAGTGTAATATTTTATCATCTGCCCCGCTGTATACCTTCCGACAATCTCGCCATTTTCATAACGCAGGCATTCAGTAAAATTAAAATCAAATTTCTTTGAATTAAGTTTATAGGTACCGTTCCATACAATAATATTTGTAGAATCTGCATAAGAAACCCTTAGCATTACTGTATGGTCTGGTTTTAGAATAAGATGATGATAGTAAAGATTTGCATTATCATCATAATTCTGCATTACCCATTCGCTGTCATAGAAGGGCGATTTTTTGAAATTAAAACAGCCGGTCAGGGAAAGAGAAATCAGAATTGTAAGACAAAACAGATTTAATCTTTTCATAACCGGCCTTCTTAACTACTGCAATTCCTTGAGATAACTCTGAAGGGTTGCAATCTTGCGCTGGCTTTCTGCAAGTCTCTGGCGTTCTTCCTCAACAAGATTTGCAGGAGCATGCTGGGCAAAGTTTCCATTGAGTTTATTTTCGCTCATTCTTGCATAGCCCTGCTCTTTTTCAATTGCCTTCTGGAAACGGCTTATAAGCTGCTCTTTATTGATACTTTCATCAACAAGAACAAATACTTCAAAACCGGCTCCTACAGCACCAATTGAGCTTGCAGGTTTAGCATCAACAAAATCAACCTTGGCAACACCGCCAAGCAGCTGAATCATTTCTACCTTTTCGCGGGCAACTTCGGCAGCAGACCCTTTTTCAATCTTAATTGCAATATTGATTTTAATTGCAGGATCAATTCCGCAGTCTACCTTTGTTGCACGAACCTTGGCAATGAGCTCTTTGAGGGCATCAAAGCGTTCTTCAACCATAGCATTGGCACGGGCTTCAGAATATTCAGGGAATGGAGCATTAATAAGCATACCCTTATAAGTAGAAGCTGTGATGATTTTATTGTCTACCTTGCGGGTTTTTACAAGCTCTTCAAGTGGCAATTTGCCGTAAATCTCTTCTGTAACAAAAGGAAGATATGGATGAAGCAGACGGATGCTTTCTTCGAGAATATCCATGAGAACTGTAGCCTGGCGGTCCTTTTCCTTATCATCACCGTTCTTAAAGTTTATCTTTGTTGCTTCTACGTACCAGTCGCAGAATTCATTCCAGAAGAATTCCATAAGGGCGCTGGCAGCATCGTTGTAGCGGTAGGTATCCAGAGCTTCGCGGGCAATCTTAACTGCGTTGTTCAGGCGGCTGTAAATCCACTTGTCGAGTTCTGTAAGGTCTGCATCTGTAACAGGAACAAGGTTTCGGCCTTCAAGATTTCCAAGAAGGTAGCGGCTTGCATTCCATACTTTGTTACAGAAGCGGCTTCCAAGTTTGAAAGAATCTTTATCAATAAGAATATCCTGTCCCTGGGCACACATAAATCCGAGTGTGAACTTAAGGGCGTCGGCACCGTACATGTCGATGATTTCAAGAGGATCCATTCCGTTGCCCAATGATTTAGACATTTTGCGGCCCTGCTTATCGCGAACAAGTCCGTGAATATAAATATCATGGAAAGGAGCTTTTCCTGTAAACTCAAGACCAGCCATAATCATACGGCTAACCCAGAAGAAGATAATATCATAAGCAGTTACAAGAGCTGTTGTAGGATAGAATTTTTCCAAATCAACAGTTTTTTCCGGCCAGCCAAGAGTAGAGAACGGCCAGAGCCAAGAGCTGAACCATGTATCCAAAACATCAGGATCCTGTTTAAGGTCTTCTGCCCCGCATCCGCATTTTGGACATTTAGAAGGGTCTTCGCGGCTAACAATAACTTCACCACATTTCTGGCAGTACCATACAGGGATTCTGTGTCCCCACCAGATCTGGCGGCTTACACACCAGTCGCGGATATTTACAAGCCACTGCTCGTATGTATTTTCCCATTTCTGTGGGAAGAACTGAATTTCACCTTTTTTCCATGCAGCAAGAGCCTTGTCTGCAAGAGGCTTCATTTTTACAAACCACTGGTCGCTCAAATATGGCTCTACTACAGTCTTACAGCGGTAGCAGTGACCAACAGAGTGAACCATTTTTTCTTCACCCTTAAAAAGACCAGCTTCTGTTAAATCTTCAATTACAAGTTTACGAGCCTCTTCTGGTTTTAGTCCGCGGTATTTTTCTGGAACATTTTCGTTCAAGCGTCCGTCTGGTGTAAGAAGATTGATTACTTCAAGGTTATGGCGTTTACCAACTTCCCAGTCGTTAGGGTCGTGAGCCGGAGTAATTTTTACCATACCGGTTCCGAATTCCTTATCAACATAATCATCAGCAATGATAGGAATTTCTTTTCCTGTAAGAGGAAGTTTGAGTTTCTTTCCAACAAGAGCTGTATAACGCTCATCACTTGGGTTTACGGCAACGGCAGTATCACCAAAAAAAGTTTCCGGACGGGTTGTAGCAACTTCAATCTTTCCACTTCCATCAGCATATTCATAATAAAGGTGATACATTGCACCCTGTGTATCCTCGTGGTCTACTTCATCATCAGCAAGAGCAGTACCACAACGTGGACACCAGTTTACAAGGCGTTTACCGCGATACATAAGTCCGCGCTCATAAAGAGTTACGAAAACGTCGCGAACAGCCTTTGAAAGACCTTCGTCCATTGTAAAGCGCTCGCGTTCCCAGTCTGTAGAGTTACCGAGTTTTCTCTGTTGTTTTACGATTGTATTATGATGATCTTCTTTAACAGTCCAGGTGCGTTCAATAAATTTTTCGCGGCCAAGATCGTTACGAGATTTTCCTTCTTTTTTAAGCTGACGTTCAACAACGTTTTGTGTAGCAATTCCGGCGTGGTCTGTACCAGTTACCCAGAGAGTATTGTCGCCCTTCATACGGTGATAGCGTACTACGATGTCCTGAAGAGTATTGTTGAGACCATGTCCCATGTGAAGAACACCTGTTACGTTTGGTGGAGGAATGACGACTGAATATGTATTTGTTTTTTCGTTACAAGCTGCACACTGGCAATGTACAGGATTCTTTTCATCAGATACGGGCTTAAAATAGCCTTTATTTTCCCATTCGTTGTAAATACGGTCCTCAAAAGATTTAGGATCGTAAGCTTTCTCTAATTCAATTGCTTTCATAGTAAAAAATTATAGTGATTTTCCGTTGTAAAGTAAATTAATCTGAAGTAAAATAGTAACGATATGGCAACCACAGCAAACTTAAGTTCATTAATCAAATACTATGCTGAAAAGCAAAAATCTCCGTTTATTGATTTTAAGGAATTCTGTACTTATATCAAAAAATATGCGGATCATCACGTAGAAGAACAGGGCGAACTTGTAAAATACCTTGGTGATACTTCCAGCACTATTAATGCAGAACTTCAGGGGCTTAGCGAAAAACACCTGGTTGCTGTAGGTATAAACAATAACAAAAAAATCATTGTTGCATTAAATTATTTTATTTCCCGCTATACAGCTCAGTACAACGAGATTCTAAAAAATGATGGAACTCCATACCCTCTTGTTACAGAACTTCCAAAGCAGTTCCCGCTGATGGCAATTGAACGCAAGGCTGCAAGCACTTATATTCCGTCATTAATCGAAAAAGATACTTCAAAAACAAACCAGCTTTATTTTCTGGAATTTTCACAGGAGATTCCAGCCCTTGTACTTCCTTCATGCGTTTCTATGCAGGTTTTGATTGAAACCGCACAGCAGAAAATCAGACGAATTCTTAAAAAAGAAGAATATCACGATTACTTTTTGAAAAAACTCCGCTCTACAAACTCAAATAAAGAAGTTCCTATCCGCGGATTTTATTCAAAATTCGTAGATGCTAACGAAAATAATTTTTCTCAGCTTGTAGACGGCGACGATTACTACTTCTGGAATCAACTTTTGTATTTTATCAAACAGGATTATGCAAAAATTCAGGACAGAACTTATGATGATATAAATATTCTGCAGGCTGTAACAATTGCAGAAATTCACAGTTCATACCTTAAGGCAAAATTCCAGGATAACAAGAAAAAACAGGATGCCTTGAATGAACTTGAAGCCCAGCTTGGAAATTCTCCGTACTTCTTCTCTATGAATCAGATTCTTAAGTTTAAAGATAAATCTGGCCAGGATTTGTACGGAATTTATAACGAAGAAGATTTAAAGAAGACCCTCCAGCGCCTTACAACAGAAGGTGAATCAAACGAGCTTCCTCCTCTTCTGGTTTTTAAAGTTGCTTCTGGCACACGCTATTTTATTTACAAAAAGAATGTTCTAAACGTAGTTGTAAGACTTTGTAACGAAGCCCACGAATCTATAGAAAAACTTCTTCTGGATAAATGGTACAATGTTTTACTTGCTCACGATAAACTGCCAGAAATGACTAATACACCGCAGTTTGAAAATGCACTGCAAAAACTTGTAGAGCAGACTTCCCCTGTTTTGTATGCACTGCTTTCTTCAAACTTTATGACACTTCTTGCTTACGACGGCAATGACGGAGAACTTACTCACGGCTTTAGAATTTTTGTAAACGGAAAGGTATTGCCGTATCACGATCTTTTGATGCTTAAGAACTCAAAGATTCTTGCAAACGCAAAGGCACTGCTTCCGTTCTACTACACAATGCCAGTAATCTCTTGGTTCTTTTCATTGTTTATGGCTGGCAAAAAGAATCGCGAACGTGAAGCAAAACAGGCTACAAACACAGTAAATCCATTGGATTCATTGGAAGAAGAAGAAAATCCTAAGCGTAAAAAGAGCCGCGCAGAAGTCCTTTCTGCAAAGGCAAAAGATATTTCTCTGGATTTGATTCCGGAAGGTTCTACAATCGACCGCGAATTAAATTATCTGGAAAAACAATGGAACAAACGCATTTCAAAAGATGCATATAATCAGCTTACAGAAGACGTAAACTCTCTGATCCGCGATTATACAAGAAAGGTTCTTCGCACACTTTCTGATTCAACTTTTACAAAAGAAAGAATCAATAATCTGGCAGAAACCCTTGTTGCAGCACCAAACATGCAAAGAATCGGAAACTCAAAAGCGCTTACAGAGTACGTTTCTCTTTATATGCTAAGACTGATTTCCAACAGATAAAACGTAAAATTCGTTATTACGTATAGTATTTCTCTAAAAAATCTTTAATTTTCTCGAATTTTTTTTCAAATTTTTTGTCAAAACCTCAATGTCTTGGAAAGTATATATATGTTGATTTTCAGCATGTTTTTCTGGCCAGAAAACGAAAAAACTAAAACTTATGAGGTTTATATGAATCAGTTAAATTCTTTGATTATTGAAGGCAATGCCGTTAAAAGTGCAGAATTTTCAGAACCAAAAGCAGGCTTTTATGTTTGTAGATTTCCAGTAGCGGTTAACCGCTGGTATAAAAGCCGTAACAACGAAGGCGTTTCTGAAGTTTCTTATTTTGATGTTGAAGCCTATGGAAAACTTGCTGAATACTGCAGCAAAAAAATTGAAAAAGGTCTTGGAATGCGCGTAGTTGGTCGCCTTAAGCAGGCACGCTGGAAGGATAAAGACGGAAAGACTCAGAGCAAAGTTTACGTAATTGCAGAACACATTGAATACAAGCCAAAGTTCGACAATTCAATTATTGCAACCGAAGAAGAAAGCGAAGAAACAGAAGACTCTGCAGAACTTACAGAAGCTTCTGTTTCTGAAGAAACCGTATTTTAGCGTTTTTTGCGGGAATTGAACTTAGCGCTGTTTTTGCCCTTTGCAGGAGCTTTTCTTACAGGAGCAGCACCTTTAGCCTTAGCGGCAGCAGCGCGTTCATTAGCGGCTTTATACTCTTCGATTTTTTCAGGATTATAAAAACCGTCTTTCCAGTTAAAGCGTGAAATTTCTGGTAATGGCTGTTTTTTAAGGAGCGAAGTCATAATTGCTTTTATCTGGCCCTTTGAAACTTTTGTCTTTGAGAAATCAATCAGAAGTTTCTTAAAGCCTTCGCTCTGCAAAAGACTAACCTTATCAACAATGCTGAACGGTTCTTCTGGCATTACAAAAGAGCCGTCCTGTGTTGAACTGATTTTAAACATTTTTTCTTCTTTATCAGAGAAGAAAGTAAAATCATAGTCAGAAGGCATCTTAAAGCGCATTCTGAAAAGTGCCGGATAAGCAAAAACTGGCACAAGAACACGTGAGCGTACTTTTTCTTCGTAAGTAGCTTCCAGGTTTTTGCGGGAGTTTTCGTACGGAGAAATAAATGCTCCGATGTTCAGGTTTTCAAGCCATGAAACTGCCCAGCGATTAAAGGTGTAGAGATAAGGACCTGCTATCATATTTACGCCAAGAGACTTGAGCATCTGAATATGAGCAAGATTATTTACTACAAAATTCTTATAGCCGTCATTACAAAGGGCTGTAAGTTCATTTTTAAGCTGATCTTCCTGCAGCGGAGTACAGAACGGATCGAGCGAAATAAAAATCTGCTTTTTAGAGAACGGCAGAACAGTCTTATGATTTAAAAGATCATAAGAAGTTTCTGAGTTGTATTCCAGAATAAGGCGGACAGGTTTTAATCCCTGAACTGCAAACACATCTGCAATAGAAGAAACCTGAGCATAAATACCATCAGGGAAGTATACAAGTTCACGGTCTTTTACAGGTGTAAGGTCAAGAATTGGAAGCATTTCATCTTTTGGCTGTTTACGGTAACGGCCAAGATCACCAGGAAGCACACGCTGATATCGTTTTGAACCAGACTTTATCTGCAAAAGATAAACTTCATCACCAACGGCAAATCCACCTGGAATATCAATCCAGCGTTTTCCTTTTTCATCATCAAGTTCTACACTACGAATTTTGTGGCTTACGCGGCCGGTATCATCTTTTTTGTGAAGACGAATAGAATCACCTGGATCTGGATCATAAGAACCGCCAGAAAGACATGCCATTTTTACATTAAGCTGTTCCTGAGGAGTATCAGGATTTGCATTTGCGCGGATAGCGTCTACAAGCTCGCGTGGAGCAGCCTTAATTGCAGAGATTTTGCCAAGATAAATACCTGTTCCACCAGCCTGATCAGGATTCAAAATCTTTTGAGCAGCGTTCTGTACGCCGTCTTCCAGAGACTTAAATCCATACCAGTAGTCAGTTTTTGAACGAGCAAAGTCAGAAGCAAGCATACGTTTACCAGCAGCAATTGCACCTTTTTTATCTTCTTTATAGTGATCAATTACGTAGCGGTAAGCAGCAACAACGCTTCCAACGTATTCTGCACTCTTCATGCGGCCTTCAATCTTAAATGAGTCTACACCAGCTTCTATAAGGTCTGGAATATGATCGATAAGCTGTAAATCACAAGGAGAAAAATAGTAACCGCTTTTAATTCCGCCAGAAACTTCTGCATTGTAAAAACGACGGCAAGCCTGTGCACACATACCACGGTTAGCAGATTTTCCACCCAAAAAACTTGAATACAAACAAAGTCCAGATTCACTTACACAAAGTGCTCCGTGAACAAAGACCTCAAGATTTGCACCTGTTTCATTTTTTATTTTCTGAATTTCTTCAAGACCAAGTTCACGTGCAAGTACCATGCGCTTTACACCCTGCTTTTGCAAAAGGCGTACAGCGGCTGTACTTTCCACGTTCATCTGAGTAGAAGCATGAAGTTCCATATTCGGAAAGAATTCCTGAGCCATGCGCATGATAGCATAATCCTGCACAATAAGGCCGTCTGGTCCTACTTCATTAAGATAAGATAAAAAACGGTAAAGGCGCTCTGTTTCGCGCTCTTCGCTTACAGTATTAACAGTGACGTAAATTTTTTTGTTCTGACGGTGAAGAGTTTCTACAGCCGCCTCAAATTGATTCCATGCAAAGTTTGATGTTCTAAGGCGTGCGTTAAAACTCTTCAGTCCCAAATAAACTGCATCGGCACCTTCGCCGATTGCTGCATCCAAAGATTCAATATTTCCCGCAGGAGCTAATAATTCAACCATTTGGATAGTTTAACATAATTTGTAAGATTATTACAACTTACCAGGCAAAATTTTAGCACAGATCCAGTCATTCATATCAGAAGGATGAATTTCATCTAAATTATCTTCTTCTGTAATTACACGCTGAAAAGATTTTGAAGTCCCCGTAAGATTCAAAACGGCATCTTCTATATCATAAGAATTCCAGATTCCCGCATCATAAAGCAGAATAGCACTAAGTAAAACTTTTGAATTCCATTCTTCTACCCCTTTTCCGCAGTACATCATTCCATCAAGAATTTTTCCGCTTGTTTTATTTTCCAGAATGACTACATCACTTGTTTTGTTAAAGCGCGATTCAGTATTACTGCTCCATAAATCCCGAACTCCGTCCACTGAATAAACTTGAGTTGCAAGATTCAAATCATCTCCTTCTTCACTAACACAGCCTTCTCCAAAGGTTTTAAGATGCACAATAAAAATTTCACCTTTCTTTACTTCCACAGCAGGAAAATCATACGCTTTTTCTACGCCATTGGCGGAACTGTAAACTCTCAGGCCCCCAAGATTTCCGTCAGTCAATGCAAGAAATTCAATAAATTCAGTTTTATTTGATTTACTTTCATATTTTATCTGAACTTCAGTCATAATAATCTTAGGCACACGCGAATTATAACCAGAAAATTTCGCAGTAAAAGTAAGACTGTTTCCAATCATGTCTTCTACCACCGCAAAAAGTTCATAATACTTACCAATAACTGTAGGGTTTTCAAAAACAAAAAGAATGCGCTTTCCATCTTCTTTAGGCTCAATAGACACGGCGATTTTTCCATATTCGCCGCTTGCAGCCCTAAGGGCGGGAGAAAGTTCCTGCGTTGAAGAATGCTCATAAGAGTCAGAAAGGTCTTCTATAAAGGGCGAAAGCACAGCACCCGTCACTTTAACCTGTTCGGAAAAAGTAATTTCTAGCGAAGTTTCATCAAGGACTTCAATACTTTCCATTACAGGAGAAGCATAATCGCCACCAACAATCTGAACTCCATCAGGAGTCACCTTACATGAAAAAGGCATTACGGCGAATACCGTAATGCCTGTAATCATAACTGTCTGTGCTATAGACAGAAAAATAAATTTTAGATTTTTCATACACTTCCTCATTTTATAGTTTCTAAATATATACTATCCGCCGAGGTCAAAAATTCGGAAGTGATTTTAATAATTTTTACTGTTTTTGCAAAATTATCTGATTTTTGCAGCTTCTACCATGTAGCGAACAGAAAGCCCTGCATCATCTTCGTAGTGTTTTTCGATTACAAAAATAAGGTTCTGGCATGAATCGTCGCGGAAGATGCGTTCAATTTTATAATTTGTAACGCCCTTGCGGCTGATAGATGGAGAACCGATTCTCTGAGTGCTAAGAAGATAACCGTCAGCATCAAATTTTTCCAGATTAATATAGAAAGAAGAACGTGCATTCTTACCCTTTCCGTTGATTGTTGGAACAAGTGTGATGCGATATGAATTCTGATTGTCTAAATCTGCACTTGTAAAATCCTTAAATACAATTTCATCAGTGCCGGTTTTGTGAACATCATCAAGAATGTAAAGCACGTGATCAGAATTAGCAGTTTTACAGTTCAGACCGCTCAAATAAGCATTTGCATTTGCTTCAAGTTCTATATAAATATCTTTTCCATTTTTATCTGCAGTTGCAGCGCTTGGACGTATTCTAAAAACACCAGAATCCACATAATCATTTGCGGCAATATCTACCTGAAAAATTTCTGCCCATCCCTGAAACTTTTTATCTGTTTTTCCGTACTGAGCAAAAACATAATATCTTCCGTCTGCTGAAAATCCTTTATCTACAAAAGAGGCAACGTCTCCTGCATTCATTGCTGTGACAGCAAACAAGAATGCCATACTGCACAAGAACAATTTTTTCATAAATCCTCCCAAGAATTATGGTCTATCACTTTATTTTCGGCTTTACAGGAAATGACTTTACTGTTATTTTTTTAATATGACAATAAAAGCCAGAAACCGTTTCTACATGGGATTTTTTATTCTAACCCTGATTATTTTTATCTTTGATTTTGTTGTTTTTCATTTTCAGATATTCAGAGGAATGATGACTGTTCCAGAAGTCTCACTTAGACCAGATGGACCTTCAGGTTTTTTATTTACATATAAGCCGCTTTTTTCTTTTGCAGCAATATTTTTTGAATTCTTTTACCTTTGTGTAACAAGTTTTACTATATTATATGCTTTTTATAAAACTCAGGCAGGAGAACTTGCATACTTTCTTTTGTTTTTAATTTCTATTCTGCTGGATGCAACCCGCATTTTTATTCCGCTCTTGAAGCTTGCAGGAACTTATACCACAGCCTTAATTGCAATAAACGACATCGTTCTTACAGGAACAATTTTAAGTCCTATTTCACTTCTGGCACTTGTTTTATTTTCTGAAGATGAATACCGGCAGAATCTTGAACAGAACTGTATGATTATTATTGTAGCCTGTGCCTTCATAGCCTTTTCTGTCCCTATTAACACAGCAATTCTTTTACCCAATTTTGCATCTGCTTACGCATTTAATAAGATTTTAAGATTTTTTATAATTCTTACAATAATCATTTCGGTTGCTTCTATGAGCATGAACAACTTCAAAAAGGAACTTTCGCAGCTTACAACAGTGGGATTCTTTTTGATGGGAGTTGGCGCGCTGATTTTAAAACACAGTTTTACATTCATCCAGCTGGTAACGGGAGCCGTATTTATTTCTGCTGGAACAGTTTTATACTTTAAGGAACTACACAATCAGTATTTGTGGAACTCTTAAAAAACTAAATTACAAAGCCAAAGAAAAGTCCGATTGTTACAGGAATTAAAACATTATCAAAATCAGAAAGTGGAAGCATTTCCAAAAACATTGCGGCACAACCTGTAAGAAGACTTGCATAGCAGTTCTGACTGCAGTAAAAAGTTGCAATGTAAACAGCAATAAAACAGGTAAGGCTTCCTGCGACTGTTTTTCCGTGACTTCCAGGAATAGTGATTCTACCGATTAACTTTCCAGAAAGACTTGCAAGGCCATCTCCAAATGCCAGCGCAAAAATACCAACTTTAGCACAATCAGGCGGTAAAATTAAAGCTGCAAGAATAATTCCAACCACAAGAGTAACGGGACCAAGTACAAAACGGTTTTCATCACGTTTACGCGCTGCAACTTCTGTAATTTTAGAAACAAGCGGAATGGAAACACCTTTTAAGCGCAAAAATTCGCAAACTGTATAACCCAAAAGGGCAGAAACTAAAAGCCACAATGTAGGATAATAAGCAAAGCCAAGGCATAAAGGTACAAAACTGGAACAGATATGAATACTTTTTCTAAAAAGCTCCTTTGCAATTGAGTTAGCTTTTTGTCTTAAATAAATTCCGTACTGAATATTGTTCTGTACCTGCATTTTTTACCTCTCGTTATCTGTAAGAGTTTTTGGAATTTCTGTATAAATTGCCGGCTCATATTCAGAAAAATTATGAGTGACATATTTAATATTCTGTTCAGCCAGATTTGTTCCACCCAGACGCAAAAGTGTATTCTGGTTACGGGTAAGCGCATCCCACGCACGAACTGACTGCTGGAACTGAACAATTGATTTAGCATTCAGACTGCTGTTTCCAGTGCGTTTTGCAAGACGGTAAAGGCTTACTCCGTAATTATTTGCCGCAGAAAGATAAGTGTTTACAATATCATAATCACTGTCGTTAACCTGCGGGAATACCATCTGGCGTTCAAGAACTTCCTGATCAAGACGCTGAACAAGTTGATTATAATAACCTTCGGCAGCATAGTCATCACCCCTCAAAGAAAGGGTATTTGCCATAGCAAGCATAAGGTTTGTTTCTTTTACGTTTCCGTCTCCTGCCTTCATAAATGAACCAAGGGCTTCGGCAAGATTGTCGTTATTATACTGAATAAAGCCGATACGATAGCGGATCTGAGGACTGTCGTTTTCAAGCTCAACAGAACTCATATAATTTTTGAGGGCATCATCATAATCTGCAGAAATAAAGTATTTCAAATCTGCCATGTCTTCGTAAAGCTTTCCAATATCTTTATTGCCTTCAAAACCTGCGTTATCACGTTCCTGAGTATAAAGAGAAATTCCCTCTGCATACTGTTCCTGAGCCTGAACATGTTCGCCGTTAGCTTCGTAATATTCGCCCAGAAGTTTGTAAGTGTCGATGTATTTGTAAATGTCGCGGCGCTTAAGAGAGCTGGCGGCATTAAAAGTCTTAAGAGTATTCTTAAGTGTCGGCTCAATTCTTTCGTTTTCGTTAGAAAGCACGTAGTATTTAGAAAGATTGTAAAGTGCAACTGGATTTGCAGAGTTTGCATGTGCCGCTGTCAAAAGAAGACGACGCAATCCGTCAATCTGGAAGCGCAGATATTCCTGACTTGCAGGGAGCGGACCATAATATTTATTAAGAAGATAGCCCGAAAGTTCCGTCCAGTCTTCAGGAGGAAGAGATTTTTCTTTATTTTCATCAAAATTCTGGCGGATTTCCAAAACCTGACGCAGTTTATCTGAACGGATAAAGTAACGCATCATACGGGCAAGGTAGATACTATTAGGCTTATAAAGCTGCATAAGAGATGCGTACTGTTCACGGGCAAGTTCAAGTTTTTCAGGATCCTTTTCTGTTCCCCATTCAAGGTAGATATCGCCCAGTTCAAGAATTCCATCTGCATCATTGATATGATAATCAAGAACTTCGCGGCGAACAATTTCTTCTGCACGTTCGTAATTTACCAGATCATTAAGTTCCATATCAGCATATTCAAGACCAGCTTCCTTGTCGTGACGGAAGCACATAAGAATATTCTGATACATTTTTTCTGCACGCTGATACTGCTTATGTTCACGGTAACCACGGGCATAGTTAAAGAACCAGCCTCTGCTAAGACGATATTTTACAGCCTCATCAAATTTGATTTCTGACTGAGGATACTCTTCTGCCTTTAAGAGGGCATATCCCTGTTTGTAAAGGCTGTTAGCTTTTAATGGTTTGTAGATACAGTTCTTTCCAAAGTTGAAAAGCCCGATTCCTACAAGAATCATAGCACAGCCAACAATAAAGCCAGGAATGATTCTGTTACGGAGCTGATAAGAAAGTGATTTTTTATATGCTTCGTATTCTTCTGCCGAACGGTGCTCAAAGTCACGAGGAACTGGAATAGAAATATCCAGCATTTTTTCAAGCATTGAGGCAACCTGACGGGCAGGAGCTTTATTCAGGATTTTTTCAATTACTTCAAACTCGGCGTCATCTGTAAATTCATCCTGAACGATGAGGTTTTCAAAGGCAAGACGTACGTTAAGCGGGTATTCGCTAAAGTTCTTAAGGAATACCTTGTACTGGGCATCTGAAAGTGTATTTGGAGGAAGTTCTTCACCAGGAAGTGCTTCCGTAAAGTCTGGTTCATCAAGATCAGATTTTTTCTCTTCTTTTTTAGGAGCTGGCTCTGGAGCGGATTTTTTAGCAGGTTTTGGCTGTTCAGAAATATCTGCAACATCTGTAATTCCAGGAATTACAAAGTCTTCGTCATCACCGCCAAGGAAGTCATCATCGCTAATCTGACTGTCTGTGTCAGAAATACCAAAATCCATATCTTCCATGCCTGTTGTATCAAAAGCTTCTACAGGCTCGTCAGATTCTTCTATTCCAGTATTAAGAGAGTCTAAATCAAGATCATCGCCAACTTCTTCTGCCACAGCATCTGTGTAATCTGGCATAGAAAGTTCTTCGCCAGAGTCTGCTGCGTCATCAAGATTTTCTCCAGCCGGCTTATCCATATCATCAAGATTGAACAAATCAGCAGTTGAAGGCTCTTCAGAAGGGATTTCTGCGTCTTCTGAGCCTAAAGATTCATCTGCAACAGCATCATCTGAAGAACTCTCAGCAGCAACATCTTCTGCCGGAGGTTCATCCAAAGACATATCATCAAGATTAAGATCGCCTAAAGAGAAGTCATCGGCTGGAGCTGATTCTGAAGGAGTTTCTTCTTCTGCGGCAGGTTCTTCTGTTCCTTCTGCAGTTAAATCGTCAAGAGAAGGCATTTCGTCCGAAAGTGCATCCTCTGCTGGCACTTCATCAGATGGCACTTCTTCTGCAGGAACTTCTTCAGCTGATGCCTCTTCCACAGTACCTTCTTCAGAAGCAGGTTCATCTGTAGAAACTTCGGCAGCAGGTTCTGCAGCATCAAAGTCCATATCATCAAGATTAAGGTCGCCTAAAGAAAAATCATCGGCAGGGACCGTTTCTGCCCCCTCTGAAGTCTGAGCATCATCAGAAGGCACTTCGTCTGCAAGAGGTTCTTCAATAGCCTCCTCTTCTGCAGGTGCTTCTTCAGCAGGAGTTTCCTCTGCCCCACCAAAATCCATATCATCAAGGTTAAAGGTATCAGCAGAAAGTGGTTCGTCAGCAGAAACATCTGCTTCAACAGCGCCATCATCAGAAGCAGGCTCTTCACTTTCAGCAGCAGGTTCACCAGCCTCTGCAGAGTCACCCATATCAAGACCGTCAAGACTCAAATCATCAAGGCTAAGGTCATCTAAAGAAGGTGCAGCTTCTTGCTCGCCAGCGTCTCCAACATTTTCCGGCACTTCTTCTGCAGCAGCAAGCGGCTCGTCATTTGGAGTTATATCTTCAATTGGAATATCATCAACAACATCACCAAGTTCGCCGTTTTCTTCTATATTATTACCTTCTGCGGAAGCCTCTGGTACATCTGCAGTCTTTTCTTTAGCAGGTTCTGGCTTTTTATTTGATTTAAGTTCTGGATGAATGTTTGTTTCTTCATCATCATCAAAACCTCCGCTCAAATCAAATTCATCAAAGTAGTCGTCTTCAGGTTTTTCTGCAAATAAACTCTGACGTCCCATCTTCATCTTGAACGGATTTATTTCAACTTCAGGAATATCATCAAGATTTAAATCTTCTATATCAGAAACATCAAAGGCCTTTTTTGCAGGTTTTGCCGGCTCAGGTTCAGGTTCTGATTCTGGTTCAACAGCGTTTTCAGGCTGTTTTTCTGCAAGCTCAAGATTAGGAAGATCTTCTTCTGGCTCAGCTGCGGGAGTTGCTCCAAAATCACCAAAATCAGGCATGTCTGGAATATTACCCAGATCAAAAGAGTCAGTCGGCATGTCAGGAAGAGGCTCTTCCACTGCTGGCTCTGTAAAAGCTTCAGGTTCTGCCTGATTTTCTTTTGGAATATCAAGTTCAGAAATATCTGCAAGGCCATCAAGACTTGAACTCAAATCCTGCAGATCAGGCTGAGCTTCAGGTTCAGCTTCTGCTTCCGGTTCTGGCTCAGGTTCATCAAATCCAGCCCCAGCAAGAAGAGCATCAAGTCCAAGATCCGAAATAGGGATTTCTTCAGGCTCTGGCTCAGGTTCAGGCTCAGCTTCTTCTTCAAACATAGAAAGGTCAGGCATGCCTTCATCACCGCCGTTACCATCGTCTCCACCGCCCATTGCCATACCCATATTCAAAAGGTCAGACATATCTGGTGCAGAAGATGCTGTAGGTTCAGATGATTCCTCTTTGCTTGAAGAAGGTTCTTGAGAAGGAGCTCCAACACCTGTAATATCAGAAAAATCTTCCTGAACAGGAGCTTCTTCCTTTACAACTTCCTTCATTGGCATGCCAAGAACAAAGTCTTCTGAGTCATTAACATCTGGAATTGAATTTGGGATATCGACTTTGACAGGCTTTTCACCGCGTGTAGCACGAACGGTAGCTTCGTCACCAAGAGAGAGCATGTCGCTGTTAAACTTTTTAAGTTGGCTTAAGCCTGGCATATTATAATTTTACCCCACAACACTTCATTTTCGCAAGAGAGTTGTTTTCCCCACTCTTCTTTGTAAATTAACGGAATTTTTTAGGGGGCACTTTAACGAAATTTTCTTATATGTATAAAGTATAAAAATTTCTAAACCAAAAACGTACACTGCCGATATTCAGAGTATGAAAATGACAAAATTTGTTTTAATGACTCTTCTGGCAGCTCTTTTTATGGGCGGCATGGGTTTTGCTGCAGCACCAGTAAACTATCAGAATTTTGAGCTTGATACACTTTTGCACAACATAGAAAAACCGGGTGAACCAATTGTGACCGAAGATTACATTATTTTTACGGCCAATACACAAAACCGCTCGGTTGGAATTGCATTTGATTTTGAAAACTATCAGGTTATTCACCCGTTCCAGATTCTTTCAAGCACAGATGATGAAGGAAAAACTACCCGTAAGCACCTTTTTTACTGCTATCAGCGCCAGCACCGTTTTGACACTCTAAAATACCGCCTTGTAATAGACGGACTTTGGACAACAGATCCTCTTAATCCAAACCGTGAGTATGATGAACAGGTAAATTTGTATTTTTCTAAGCTTGAAAACCTCGGTCAGATTCGAATAGAAACCGAAGCAAAGGATGATACTGTAAAATTCATTTACAAAGGAGAAAGCGGACTTAAACTCCAGCTCGCAGGAACCTTTACCAACTGGGATCCATGGATCTACCAGCTGGAAGAAATTCAGCCAGGCCTTTATGAACTGGAGCTGCCTTTAACCACAGGTACATATTATTACAACTACTACCTGGGCCTTACACCAATTCTGGACAACACAAATCCAGAAAAAATCTACACCGCTGACGGACGCAGCGCCAGCGTAATCAGAGTAAACTAATCTATTTTATATAACGAATATTATCTATATAAATATGCGATTCCTTGGGATACAGTTCCCAGTTATCGCTGTTTATAGAGATACGTTTTACATCACTCAAAAATTCGGTATGCTCTCTAAAATCAAAAACTACAGTGTGCTTTCCTTTTGGAATAAGATAATTCTGCGAAGCCTGGCACCACTTCCATTCATTTGTAGCCTGCATAACAGCCACAATATTATAAGTGTAGTTTTCAGGATTATAGAAATCTACAACAAGGTATTTTGCACCGCTCAAATCGTTTACTCCGTCGTAAAACCATACAGCAGATTTAGAAGAAGCCGCATCCATTGGTTCCATTGTAAGTTCAAGGGAATGTGAACCTTCAGACGCCCAGTCCTTAGAAATATTTGCCCCGTCAGAAATTTTATGAACTCCCCACTGGTCATAATCAAAACCAGCCCAAATCCAGTAATTTCCTTTTTCAAAACCATCAAACAGAACAACTTCTCCAGGTGGAAGTTCTGAATCAACCTGTGCATAAACGCCAGCATAAGCGGCAAGTAATATAATTAAACCAAGAAAAATCTTTTTCATAAATTCACCTCTAGCCTATTCAACCTTAAACTTGTTCATTGCATTACGCAATTTGGCAATACTGTCTACGTTCTGTTCTACGCACTGCTGAGCCCTCTTAGACAATTCGCTGATTGCATCAGTTTTTTCGGTCATATTGAGTACATTGTTATTAACGGCTGTAGTCATGTTTGCAATGCTATCCATCTCATAAGAAACCTGCTTACTGCCTTCCATCATCTCATCAGAGTCGTTCTTAACGTTTCCTGTAATACTGTTGATTGTATGAATAAGTTCAAGAACCTGTTCTCCTCCCTTATTCTGTTCTTTCATAGTTTCGTTGATTACATGTTCCTGCTCACTTACAGTCTTTGTAAGATTAAAGATGCTTGCAAACTGTTCCTGAACCTGTCTTGTAGATTCTGTAACTTCATCAATAAGATTTGCAACATCCTTAAGCTCGTTCTGGATTTTTGTACCCTGAGAATTAGACTCTTCTGCAAGTTTTCTGATTTCGCCTGCAACAACGGCAAATCCCTGACCTCGCTCACCTGCATGAGCAGCCTCAATAGCAGCATTCATAGCAAGAAGGTTTGTCTGACTCGCAATATTCTTGATTACAGCAGAGGCTTCCTGAAGGTTCTTTGAACGGTTCTGAATTTTTGCAGAAAGTTCTGCAGTATTATCTACAAGCGACTGACCTAATTCCGAAGCCTGTTCCAGAGAAGTAATTGACTGGCGGTTATTTTCAAGAATGTTTGTTACGTTACGGATATTTGCAGTCATCTGTTCTACAGCAGAAGAAGATTCTGTAACGCTGTTTGCCTGAACTTCAATGTTATCATTAAGCTTTTTGATGTTCTTTACAATCTGTTCAACAACTGAACGAGCCTCTTCTACTCCGGCAGCGTGTTCCTGCATCTGATTCTGAATTGATTCAATACTGTCTGTAATATCAACAACAGCCTTAGAAGTCTGAGTCATAGAATCATTGAGTTCTGTACCAATGCCGTCCATTTCTTCGCTGGAAGCTTTAACATCTTTAATAGAAGAAGAAAGTTTATCCATTGTCTTGTTAAAGCTTACACACATTGCACCAATTTCATTTTCCTGATGAGTCTTAAGGCGGACAGTCATATCACCGTCACCTTCACTAATATTCTGAAGAGCATCTACAGTAACTTTTAGAGGTCTTGTAATGCGTGTTACAACAAAGAATACAATAAGAACTACAATAATAATCTGAATAACAAATGCACCAACAATATTCCAGATTGTGTGCCATGCACTTTCAGACATTGCCTTTACTGGTGTCATAGAAACAAAGTACCAGTTGGCACCTGTGCGGTCTACCTGAGTTTTTACAACGCAGACAAATTTATTTTCGTTTCCGATTTTTGCAGTAAAACTCTGAGTCTGAGTTGTAAGCATTCCTGATTCTTCATCAACGGTTTCAAAATACTTATTATAATTACCATCTGCAAAAAGAGTGCTCTTTGTACCTACTGTACTTCCGTCGTTTGCTGCAAGAACAGCACCAGAAGAAGTAAGAAACTGACAGACAGTGCCTTTATAAATTGTAGAACCGTCCATCATACTTTCAAGACCTGAAAGCACAATATCAATACCGGCAACACCACTGCGCTGACCAAGAGAGTTCTGAATTGGAGAGAAAACCTTAGTACTAAGCACCTGCTCGCCATCAAGAGTAATAATTGCTGGTTCACTGATAAAGGAATTTACTGCATTTGCACCCTGTTCAATCTGCTGTAAAGAAAATTCACTTACAATATCGTTTTTAATACGACCATTTCTGTCACGAATGTAGTGTACTTTAAACTGACCAGTTGGATTATCATAAGTGTCTGCTCGTTTTGCATCATTATGGTCAAACATACCAGGAAGCCAATATGCCCAGGCAGAAGTAATAGTAGAAGTCTTAACCATAGAACGGACTTCCTGCTCGATTGCAGACTTACGTTTTTTTTCTGGAATAGCCCAGCTTCCGCCCAAAACACCAGCAAGAGCTTCTGCAGAATAAACCAACTCGGTCATCTGCTTTTCTACATCATCGCTTTTCTTTTCTGTTAGTGTGATTATGCTTTTTGTAATTTGCTCTTTATTATTGTTAAGAACTGTTTTTCCAATCATGAATGTCATAAAAATAGAAATGACAATCATTGCCAAACCAAGAGACATGACCAGACTTGCTCTGATCGATTTAAAAGAACTAATTTTAGCCATTCGGTTCTCCATAAATTAAAATTAATGTAAAATTATTTGCACCGCTATCGTTAGCTAGTAAAAAAGGTGCTCAATGGACTTTTAGGATTAAATTAGTTACTTTTCTCGATTTTTTTTTGAGATTATTTTGAAAGCGGTTTCAGAAGTATAAGGCTAAATCTATTTTTGTGCAAACACTACAACGTTGTAAAAATATAAATTTTTGTTAATTTTATATAAAATCTGAACTTAATTAAAAAAAACTGGGGAGATATGCACGCCTTCTGAATAAACAGAAGGCGCATTGTATGAATATTAATGGAATCTCTTTGCCATCTCGCGCAGCTTGTTCATATCCATGCCTTTAAGTGCGCTCATGTCCATTCCGCCAAGGCCGCCCATGCCACCGGCACCGCCCATCATTGCAGAAGGATCAATTCCAAGCTGATTCATCATTTTGCCCTGAAGACCACGGTTACGGCTTACTTTCTTCATCATAAGCTTTGTTTTTTCAAACTGTTTGATGAGCTTGTTTACGTCTGCAACGCTTGTTCCAGAACCTTTTGCAATACGCTTGCGGCGGCTAGGACCGATAATCAGATGATTCAGGCGCTCTTTATATGTCATACTCTGAATAATAGCTTCGTTTTTCTTCATGCCACTCATATCAAGCTGACTTGGATCAATTCCGTTCATGCCAGGAAGCATTTCCAGAAGTTTACTCATGCTGCCCATCTTTTTAACCTGCTGGAACTGTTCAAGCATATCCTGCAAAGTAAACTCGTTACGCTGAAGTTTTTTCTGCATCTTAAGTGCAGCTTCTGCATCAACAGTTTCCTGTGCCTTTTCAACAAGCGAAACAACATCACCCATGCCAAGAATACGGCTTGCAATTCGTTCAGGGTGGAATACTTCAAAATCCTCTGTTTTTTCGCCAGTACCAATGTAAAGAATAGGTTTCTGGGTAATTGTTTTAAGAGAAAGAGCCGCACCACCGCGGGCATCAGAATCGAACTTTGTAAGAATAACGCCGGTAAGTCCAAGCTGTTCATCAAAGCTCTTTGCAATATCAACGGCATTCTGACCGGTCATTGCATCGGCAACTAAAAGAACTTCAACAGGATTTGTTACCTTCTTGATTTTTACAAGTTCTGCCATCATCTCTTCATCAATCTGAAGACGTCCGGCAGTATCGATAATGATTGTATCGTTTCCGTTACGGCGGGCAAAATCAATAGCTTCTTTTGCATTTTTAACGGCATCTTTTGAATTTTCTTTGAAAACCGGAACTCCGATTTTTTCTCCAAGCTGCGAAAGCTGTTCAACAGCAGCCGGGCGGACTAAGTCACAGGCAGCAAGAAGAGGCTTTCTTCCGTCTTTAAGGAGTTTTGCAGCAAGTTTGTGGGCAGCAGTAGTTTTACCGGCACCCTGCAAACCAAGCATAAGGATAACAGACTGTGTATCTGGTCCTTTAAGGTGGAGGTCTACCTTTGTGTCACCAAGCATGGCAACAATTTTGTCGTAAATGATTTTTACAAACTGCTGGCCCGGGTCTACGGCTTTAAGAACTTTTTCGCCCTTAGCTTCTTCAATAGTAGAATTTACAAAGCGGCGTACAACGCGAAGGTTTACATCGGCTTCAAGAAGAGCCATTTTAATCTGCTCAACTGAATCCTCAATATTCTTCTCTGTAATTGTAGATTTGCCGCTAAGAGTTTTTACAACTCCGCTGAATGCACTAGATAATTTTTCTAACATATAAATTCTTCCTACTAAGTTTTGGACTCGCGGATTACTCCGCTCGGAGCGGTTTTATCGATGAACCTAAAACGACCCGCTGCCGCAGCTCGTTTTTTAACGGTTCTTCGATTTAACGCTTATCTGGCGTAATCTTTCGCTTATTCTTTCTGCGAATATACTGTTTTTTTCCCTGATTATAAAGTTCGTTCATAAAATCTTCCGGGCTTATTTCTTTGTTCAAAACTCTGTAAAGTCCGTTACAAATTATAAGTTTTAAGCCTTTTTTCTCTGCAATCTCATGAACATATTTACATGCAATGGCACCTTCTGGAAGATAACCAATTTTTGAAACATTAGCTATCAAATCATCAATATCCTTGAACTTTGAAAGCATGTCTGTCTTGATTAAATCCTGACCAAAGCGGCGGTTTCGGCCGTATTTACTTTTACAGGTTACGTCCAGATCACCTACTCCAGAAATTGATGTAAAGGTTTCTGCATGAGTAGCTCCCATTGCAAAACCAAGCATCTGAATCTCGTTTAATCCAGCTGCCATCAAAAGACTTTCTGTGTTATCACCAAAGGTATCAGAAGTTTCTGCAATTGCATCCATTGCCCCGTAAACTACGGCAACAACATTCTTAGCAGCTGCACAAATCTGAACGCCAATAACGTCAAAACTTGAATAAACCATAAGTCCAGGAACGCGCAAAAGTTCACGAACCTTAATAGAGTTACGTGGATATGCACAAGCCGAAACAAGGCCTGTTAATTTACCCATAGCAACTTCTTCTGCATGGCTAGGACCTGCTACATAAACAGTTTTTCCTTTGTAGCATTCAGGAAGAACTTCTTCCATTGTTTCCAAAATCAGTTTTGGACCTTCAGCTGTCGGCACAAAGCCCTTTGTTAAAGAAGCAATGACTGTTTTTCCGTTTTTAATATTAGGAACATCAACAATCTTTTTAATTGTGCTTGCCAAAAACAAAGAAGGTGATGCAATGATAAGGAAATCTTTTCCAGTCGCAGCTTCAATAATATTAGTAGTAGCAGTAAGTTTTTCGGAAAGTTTGTAGCCTGCAAGAAAACGTTTGTTTTCATGCTCATTGTTGATTGAATCTACTACATCCTGTTCCAATGCCCATATCTGAACATTGTGATTTCCGCGTGCAAGAGCCTGAGCTAATCCTGTACCCCAGGCACCGCCGCCAATTACTCCAACAGATTTTTTACCCATTACAATCGCCTTCTTTTGTTATCTCCTGGCGCTCGCATAGTCTCGCGCCTGAGACGTTTTTCTCGATAATCCTAAAACGACCCGCTGTCGCAGCTCGTTTTTTAACGGATTTTCGATTATAGTCTAATACCATCCAGTACAGCAGTCATGCCAATCAAAAATCTCTTCGTCTTTGAACCAGAGTTTGATTTCGCGCTCTGCGCTGGCATCGCTGTCTGAAGCATGAATAATATTACGTGCTGTATGTGTACAGTAGTCACCACGAATTGTTCCTGGCATTGCTTCTTCTGGCTTTGTAGCACCACAGAATTTACGAATCAATTCAACACAGTTATCTGCCTGCCATACCATTGCAACAACAGGACCTGAAGTTATATATTCAACCAAACCATCATAAAATGGTTTACCAACGTGCTCTGCATAATGAGCCTGTGCAAGCTCTTTTGTAGGATGGAGCATCTTCAATCCTACAAGTTTAAAACCTTTTTTTTCAAGGCGAGAAATAACCTCACCTACCAGGCGTCTGTTAACTACACCTGGTTTCAGCATTGTAAAACATCGTGTCATAATTCAACCATTATAAACTAAAAAATAGGGGTGTTTCAAGATTTAATATTTTTTAGAATTTCATTGCGAGATTGCTAATTGGGTGTTAAAATGTTCTTATGTCTGATTATACATCAAAGAACGGTTTGCTTTTTACGTCTGACATGAATGTGCTGGTGGGAATTGATTCTTCTTCCAGTGAATTCAACGGACAAGTCCCTTACGGACCAAAAGAAATAGCAGACGAGGCATTTGCTGGAACAAATGTTTCTTCTATTTCTTTGCCGGATTCTGTAAAGGAATTGCCTGATTGTCTTTTTGAGAACATTGAGTCTCTTCAAAGCGTAAAATTGCCAGCCTCTTTGCAGGTTCTACCCCCATATTTATTTTCGGGCTGTTCAAAACTTACAAAGGTTACAATGCCGAATGTAGTTACAGAATTCCCGGAAGGACTTTTTTACGGTTGTTCTTCCTTGCCAGATATTCCGTTCAGGGCTGGTATTCAGGAAATGCCGGAAAATTGCTGTGCAGGTTGTACATCCCTAAAGTCGCTGGTGCTTCCTAATACTGTTGCCAAAATCCATACGAAAGCATTTGCGAACTGTAAGGGACTGGAAGCCATAGTTTTGCCGGCAAAACTTTATGAACTTGCAGATGATGCATTTGAAGGCTGCGATTCTATCCATAATATTCGGGTGGATGAGGGAAACAATCTTTTTTTTGTAAAAGAAGACGGTTGCCTTTACGAAAAATCTTTGGACGGAGAAGACAAGCTTAGAATTAAGGTTGCTCCTGTTCAGAGAAACACAGTTAATTTCTTTGAAGACAGTCTGAGCGAAACTTCTGAGATTATGCTTGCAGATGTAGATGAACTTGAAGATGATGATATCTTTAGTTCAGAAATCAGTGCAAACGAGGATGAAGTTGAAGCTGCAGCTGTTCCAGAAGAATCTTTTGTAATAGAAGATGAAATTGGTGCTTCGGACGAAGAATTAACAGCAATGGGCGCAGAATCAGAAATTGTTGCAGAAGAACCTGTCCTGGAACCGCAAATTGAAACAGAGCCTGCTCCGGCAGACATAAATGATAACATTAATATAGTAGAAAATGACGTAGAAATTACGGAGGAAAATAAAATGTCTGATAATGTTGATGATATGCTTGCTGATATTATGGGTGAAGAAAAAGCCCGTGTTGATAGTGTCAGCGGTGTAGGAATTGAGGCAGAAGAAGCTGCAGAAGAAGGAGCTCCTGCAAGTCCTGCGATTTCTACTGACGAACTTGATAATCTTTTTTCTTCCGGTGATGAGGCAGCAGGTGCTGGTCGTGATGATGTACATATTCAGCTTAAAGACCGCCTTGCACTCGATTCAAAAACAAAAATCCTTATTGAATCTGTTGGATTTAGTAAAATTGAACTTTGTGATCCTACAGGTGAACCTCCAGAGGACGGAGATTTGTTCGTAATTGCAGAAAAAATCATCACATCTGATATTGGAGAACATTCATTCTCTGAAAAACTGATGACTTGTGTTAAAAAGATTGCACGCATTCACGATTTTAAGCGAATTATTATGCTTTACGCATTGCCTTCTGATAACGAAGAATTCCAGCAGTTCTACTTCCACTTTATCAACAAGCGTAATGTAATTTTTGCATGCGAGGCTGCAAGTCCTGCAAGTCTTTCTGATTATGGTAAGATGATTTGTGAACAGTCTAGAATCAGTCTGGACAGTAATGAGCTTGCAGAACAGAGAAAGCGTGTTTCCATTAAGAGTGATATGCTTATTAAACTGATTATTCAGGACAAATACGAGTAGCAGATTTTTTTCATTTGAATTAAAAATATCCGGCGTTTCCAATAGGGAACGCCTTTTTATTTATATTTAAGAAACTTTAGTATTTATAAATTTATTTATTGATTAGAAAAGGAAATAAAGTTATTATTAAGTAGTTTTTATAAGCGAGGATTTTATGAAAAGTGATAACGCTAAAAAAGGTGTAGCACGTGCACCACACCGTTCTTTATTTTATGCTTCTGGTTACACAGACGAAGAATTAAATCAGCCTTTAGTTGGAATTATCTGTGCAAAAAACGAACTGATTCCAGGTCATATTGAACTTGACCGCATTTCTGAGGCTGTAAAAGCTGGCGTTAGAATGGCAGGCGGAACTCCTGTTGAATTTCCTGCAATCGGCGTTTGCGATGGTATTGCTATGGGCCACGAAGGAATGAAGTATTCACTTGTAACCCGCGAACTTATTGCAGACAGCGTTGAATGTGTTGCTAAGGCTCATCAGTTTGACGCTCTTGTTATGATTCCAAACTGCGATAAAATCGTTCCTGGTATGCTTATGGCAGCTGCCCGCCTTGATTTGCCAACTGTATTCGTTTCTGGCGGTCCAATGATGCCTGGTCATCTTGCAGGAAATGACAGTACAAATCCTTATTCTGGAAAAAATCTTTCTTTAACTGATATGTTTGAAGCTGTAGGTGGTCTTGCAGTAGGCAAAATTACAGAAGAGCAGCTTAAAGAAATGGAACACCGTGCCTGCCCTGGATGCGGCGCATGTTCTGGTATGTTCACTGCAAACTCTATGAACTGTCTTACAGAAGTTCTGGGTCTTGGTCTTCCAGGAAACGGAACTATTCCTGCTGTAACAGGTGAACGCATCGCCCTTGCAAAACATGCTGGTATGGCAGTTATGAACCTTTACAAAAAAGGTATTACAGCCCGTCAGATGATGACAGCAGAAAACTTCCGCAATGCCCTTGCTGCAGACATGGCTTTGGGATGTTCTTCTAATACAATGCTTCACGTTCCTGCAATTATGCACGAAGCAGGTCTTGAACTTGATCTTCACGAAGTAAATGAGATTTCTAACCGCACACCAAATCTTTGCCACCTTGCTCCTGCAGGTCACACCTTTATGTGCGAGCTTGATGATGCTGGCGGAGTTCAGGCTGTTCTTGCTGAACTTGCAAAGAAAAACCTTATCAATACTTCTTTGATTACTGCAACAGGAAAAACAATTGCAGAAAATATTAAGGGTGTTCGTAACCGCAATCCAGAAATTCTTCGCCCTATTGAAAATCCATTCAGCGATAACGGCGGTATTGCAATTTTGTTCGGAAACCTTGCTCCAAACGGAACTGTTGTAAAACGTTCTGCATGTGCAAAAGAACTTATGCTGCACACTGGTCCTGCCCGCGTATTCAACGATGAAAGTGAAGCAATGGAAGCTGTTCAGAAGGCACAGATTAAACCTGGTGACGTTGTAGTTATCCGCTACGAAGGACCAAAAGGCGGCCCTGGTATGCGCGAAATGCTGGCTGTAACAGCTGCTCTTGCAGGACAGGGCTTAGACAAGCAGGTTGCCTTAATTACAGACGGCCGCTTCTCTGGCGCAACACGTGGTGCTTCTCTTGGTCACTGTTCACCGGAAGCTGCGGTTGGAGGCCCAATCGCCCTTGTTCAGGAAGGAGATAAAATCACTCTTGATATCAACAACTATAAGATTCACCTTGATGTAAGCGACGAAGAACTTGCCCGCCGTCGCGCTGCTTGGAAGGCACCGGAACCAAAAGTAAAGACTGGTTACCTTGCTAGATATGCTAAACTAGTTTCATCTGCCGATAAAGGTGCGATTCTGGAGTAGAAAATAATTTAGATGATTGCAAGGAGGCCATCCGGCCTCCTTTTTTTTGTTATTCAAAAATTATATTCACAGAATCATCATAAGTAATTCCATTTAATGTTGCAAATATATTTAAGGTATAACAGTCTGCCTCTAGCCCTGGAGCTGCTATTGTAACAACATTTGAAGTAACAGCAGGCATAATTAAAGAAGAACCAGATTTTATAATTATAGACCACAAAATATCATCTAAGACAGAAGCCGTAATATCAGTTCCATTTTGAAGGACTGATGGCATTACAGTAATTGATGCAGCGGAATTTGCGGCAACTGTTTCTGGAGAAACAGTAAAACTCATTGTAATTCCAAGAGGATTCGTAGTATTTCCATCACCACCAGAAACAAGAAAAGCCGCCTCTCCAGAATTAGAAGCCCCGATTGTAAAATTACAGTCACTTACAAATATTGACGCAGGAACACTTGTAGTACCAGAAGTTGAATACCCACTAGTAAAATCCATATTACTAGCAATAGAAGAGGTTAAAACTGAAACTCCTATTGAACTTCCAGCAAGATTTCCAAGCAAAGAAATTTTTGGGGAAATCATAGTTCCCAACAACGGTAAAACGATATTTCTAACAGAAGAACTTGAATCCGTTCTTGTAATAATATTATCTTTAATTATTGATTTTCCAGCAATTTTCAAACCAAGAGTATTGTAAACAGCACAAAGATTATCATCACTTTCAGAAATACTTACAGGTACATTTGTTATTGAATTATTATTTATTGTTACCCCAGCTAAAAGTTTAGTATAAGCATCTCCATTCATTACAAATCCAAATTTATATGTTCCGCCAGAGGCTGCTTTGACAGAGTTATTTTTTATATTTGTATTAGCAATTGTTATATATGTAAAAGTTCCGTTTTGAATAGCCTCAATTGCAGCAGCTCCATTACCTGTCAGCTGATTTCCAGATATTTCGCAATCCGAAATAGCAACTTCGTAATTAGACTTAATTAGAATAGCAGTTCCTGTATAATCAGTCTTATTATTTATAAATTTACAATTCTTTATAGAAACTTTTTTTCCGGCAGCATCTACAGAAGAAATAAAAAGTCCAGCACCCCCCTGATTATCTGTTGTTGTTCCTTGTTTTAACACAAGATTTTCTATATTTACATTGCCGTTAGTCCAGCCTATCTGTAATACCCTGCAGTTATAATTTGCATCAATAGTTCGTACTCCCCCGTATCCAGCTATGGTTAGAGAACAAACCTGATTTAGATCTCCAAACTTGTATGCAGAAAAATCTATTACGTTGGTTATCTCTATATCAGATTTCAGGTAAATAAAACCCTCTGTAAGAGTAGAATTTTCTAACAAAGACTGCTTTAATGCCGTAAGAGCTTCATCAACAGTTGTAAATGGATCATTTTTAGAACCTTTTGCAGAAGCACTTCCTGTCGATGCAACATAATATGTATTTAAGCTTATTGTGTCATCATCGCTGTTTTCAGAATCTCCATTATTATTTAAGTTTCCACCTTCTGACTTAGCACCATACAGATAACTTTCTTCAAAAAATTCTCTAACAGGAACATTAAAAATATCGCAGGATAATAACGCAAAGCAGCAAACACACAAAAAGAGAAAACTTAAAATATTCAATAAATAAAAGCTATATTTTTTCATAGTCATGATTAAGGCTCTTTAGTACAATTAATAACTAATCCAGCAGGACAACCAGAATTCCATTCATAACCAGATGTACTTTCACGAGATATAGATGTCCAATCAGATGTAGTTCCTTCAAATTCTATTACAGCAAGCTCTGAACAATTTTTAAAAGCACATGTATCTATAGCCTGAAGTTTAATAGGCTCAGTCCCCCTTATTACTACATTCTTCAGAGCTGTACAGTTTTCAAAAGCTTCCATTCCAATTCTTGTAACTGAGGCAGGAATTTCTATAGCACCAAGAGATATACAATCAGAGAAAGTATTCATATTAATCATAGAAAGATTTGCTGGTAAGCCAATGCTAAATAGAGTCGAACATCCAGAAAAGGCAGCAGCCTCTATAGAAGTAATACTATCTGGGAGTTCAATAGAAGTAAGATTTTTACAGTCTTTAAAACAGCTATCTGACACTCTATCTAAGCCTGTTACGTCATCTAAATCCAGGAAGACCAAAACTCCATCAGGAAGATTTCTAATTGCATCTGCTATTTCGTCTAACTTTGAAGAACTTAATGAGTCTGAAAGCTTTATAGTTGAACTCGATGTCAAATTAGAAATAATACTCTCAACATTATTTGAAGTTATTTCAGATACATATAATTTTCCCTGGTCATCTATACTATAATTAGTAACTTCTGTTGTAACTGCATCAACATATGGTGTTATATCAAATTTAGAAACTTCATTAGAAAGAGTAACACCGTCAGCTGCTTCAACTACTTTTAAACCTACAGAATACGCTGAAGGTGTAATAGTCGCCGTTTTTCCAGAAGCCTCTATAGGAGGATTAAGTGAGCCAGCAACTTTTATTACATAAGAACTACTTTCCAGGCTAATATCATTTTTTCTATCATTTGATATTGGAATATAGGCACTACCTTTTAAATTTACTTCTCCTCTAACGTAAACAGCACCACCAATTGTAGAACTATTATTTTCAAAAGTTCCACCAAACATATTAAGGACAGAACCAACTCCTATGTAAACTGCACCTCCTTTTCCATCTTCATTAAGGGCAGAACAAACGTTTTCAGATACTGTACCTCCCAATATAGTAATAGTATTAGTACCTCCACAGCGAATTCCGCCACCTTCCTTAATTAATGCAGTATTTCTATCTATATGCCCTTTATACATATAAAGACTTGAGTTTCCCTCAAGATAAATTCCACCACCATAATTCGCTATATTATTGGAGATACCTCCTGTAAATGATTCATCAGGGGTTACACTATCTTTATATCCAAGGTAAATAATACCATAACAATCAATACCACCACCAAACTTAGAAGCAGTATTATTCTCAACCTGTGCATCATCACACATATAAAGAACAGATCCCGTTTCCATACATATGCCGGCACCATTTAACTGTGTTCCAGTCTCTTGTGTACAATTACCTGAAACTCTTACACCTTCTCCAAGTGTAACCGTTGAATTTGCACCAAGATGTAAGCCATGATACATAGCATTAGTAATTGTGAGTCCCTTTATAGTAACAGGTTTTGTTGTTGCTATATCAAGGACAGACTTCAGAGAAGATTTCTCTCCATCTAGTACACAGGTTGCAGCATCTTTTGCCTTACAAATTTTAAGAGATTTCATATTAGCTGTTTCTATCGTAAAAGTTCCTGCTTGAGTTCCATCAATATATATAGTGTAATCAACATCTGTATTACCAGCTTCATCGATTCTTTGTATAGCCACATCCAATTTTGCCAGAGGATAATAATGACTTCCTTCATTATCATCATTACCCGACTCAGAATTGACATAATAAACTATTCTGTTCCTTTTTTTTATTAACGCAGTAGAAAGCTTTCCATTTGAATCAATAACAGAACTTGATGCAGATGAAGAAAACCATTTGTTTGTCTGTACACCAGGAAGTACATTTATCGCTTGTGAAACTGAATATATAACAACAGATCCTTTATAAAAATTTATTGTTCCACTGTAAATACCACTAGGAATTGCAGAAATATTAATTTCTTCCTTTGTAAATGAACCTGTATCTGCTAGTGCAGCATCCCACTTTGTCTGCATAGAGCTATCATCAATTACAAAAGAAACACTTGTAATTGAACTATCTGAATCTATTCCAAGTTCTATGGAACCAGTACCTTCTGCGGGCTGTAGTATAATATCTTTACTCATAACAGACTCCGAAGAACTCAATGCTAATTCAGCAGACCCACTAAGCACAACTACATCATCACTCCTTCTTTTTATACCAACTTCTATTGTCCATGTAAAACCTGTTCTAAGTTCAATTGAATAATTTAAGGATGAATCAACACTTCCACTTACATCTTCCTGCCCGGTTGCTGTAGCGATTACATAATACACATATTCAGAAGTCCCACTAGAGTTTGTATCTACAGTTATAACTGGAACTGCATATCTGCCTAAACTGTTTATATGTGACTTTTCTGTATTTGTACCAGCTTGCAATACTTCTGATTCAAGACCAGGATTTGAACAATCTATATTCCCAAAAACACAAATATAAGAATTGGAAGAGTTATTATTTCTCCCTTTTTCAAGAGAAGCATTATCAATAAGATTTGAACACGAAAAAAAAACACAGCACAGTGCCGTAAGAATATAAAAAAGCGAACTCTTAGATTTAAAAAGTGTAAGTTCCAAAAAGATAACCTCTACTCTATTCTTCCCACCTTAACACTTTTAATTGATAATAAATTATAACATAATATTTATAATTTGACTAACTAAATTTAAAACAAAAAAACACTCCGCACAAATGTACGGAGTGCATATATATTACTTTTTTAATTTTTATCTGTATTTAATTAAGCAACAACAGCTTTTACAAATACTTCTTTAGCACCATCGTCGGCTTTAACAATAAGACCATTTGCCTTTCCGCCTTTAACTTCAAGCGAAACAGCACCTGTGTTCTTTTTGTTTTCTACTGTAATGTGATATGTAACTCCGCGGAACTTACGTGTAAATTCAGCGTTCTTTACATGCTCTGGCAAACGTGGTTCAATTTCCAAACCTGCATGCTGTGGGCGAAGACCACAAATGTACTGGCTGAGTGCAACAAAGTTCCATGCAGCTGTACCTGTAAGCCAAGAGTTCTTAGCTTCACCTTCGCGGCGAGCCTCCTGTCCGGCAACCATCTGGCTGTAAACATAAGGCTCTGTGCGGTGGATGTCTGACCATTTTTCTTCAACCCACGCAGGTCCAATCTTTGTGTAGTGTTCCCATGCATCCTGTGGACGGCCGTTTACAACTTCACCAATTACAACCCATGGATTGTTGTGGCAGAAGATACCGCCGTTCTCTTTGTATCCAGGTGGATATGAAGAAACTTCACCAAGTTCAACGTGGTATTCCTGGTAAGCCGGCCAGAGAATACAGATTCCGTATTTAGAATCAAGATATTTCTTTACGCTGTCCAGAGATTTTTCAGGATATCCTTTATCTTTACCTATTTTTGCCATTGTACCAAAGCCCTGGCTTTCGATGAAGATTTTCCCGTTTTCACATTCTTTAGAACCGATTTTGTGACCGGCATCATCATAAGCGCGAACGTACCATTCTCCGTCCCAGCCTGCAGTACAGATAGCATCTTCCATCTTCTTGCAGAGTTCTTCAGCACGTTTAGCTTCTGCTTCCTCACCCATAAGGCGGCACATCTGAACATAGTCAGGTGTTACGAATACGAACATCTGAGCAATCATTACAGACTCAGCATTCTTTCCTTCTTTGTTTGTACAAGTCTGGAATGAATCGTTAGGGTTTGTAGAGAAACAGTTCAAGTTCAAGCAGTCGTTCCAGTCTGCACGACCAATAAGTGGAAGTCCGTGTGGTCCCATGTGATTAGGGATGTAGTTGTATGAACGGCGAAGGTGCTCGAACATTGTAGCTTTATTTGTTTCTGAGTTATCGAATGGAACATCAACTTTAAGGAAGTCAACGTCGCCAGTTTCGCGGATGTAGTTACCAACACCAAGAACGAGCCAGAGAGGGTCATCGTTGAAGTTAGAACCGATATCAGCGTTTCCGCGTTTTGTAAGAGGCTGGAACTGATGGTAAGCAGAACCATCTTCAAACTGAGTTGCAGCAACGTCATAAAGGCGTTCGCGGATACGGCGAGCTGGAAGCTGGTGAGCAGCACCAAGCATATCCTGAGAAGTATCGCGGAAACCAAGACCACGACCAATTCCTGATTCAAAGTAAGAAGCAGAGCGGGCAAAGTTGTATGTAACAACACACTGATACTGGTTCCATACTGCCATACGGTCAAGCTTTTCATCTCCAGTTTTGATTGAGAAGTGGCTCAAAGTTTCATCCCAGAATGTCTTCAAATCAGCAAGAGCTTTTTCTACTTTTTCTTTTGAATCAAATTTATTCTGAAGTTCGTATGCTTTTTCTTTGTTGATTACGCCAGAAGCTGTGTTTGTGCGCAAAAGTCCTGCATCCAAAGCCTTTTTCTTGTCTGCTTCAGAAAGGAATTTCTTGTCATTGTCCATCTCGATGTAGCCGAGAACAAAAATCAAAGTCTTTTCTTCGCCAGCTTTAAGTGTAAGGTTTACGCGGTGAGAAGCAATTGGAGACCAACCATCTGCAACTGAGTTTCCTGATTTTCCTTCAACAACAGTTTTTGGTGCAGAAATTGGATTATACAAACCAAGGAATGTTTCGCGGTCTGTATCAAATCCGTCGATTTTCTGATTACACCAGTAGAATGCAAAGTGATTGCGGCGCTCGCGGTATTCTGTTTTGTGGTAGATTGCGCTGCCTTCAATTTCAACTTCACCAGTAGAGAAGTTTCTCTGGAAATTCTGGCAGTCGTCAGAAGCGTTGTAAAGACACCATTCAACAAAAGAAACAAGGCTTACAGTTTTTTCTGATTTACCTTCGTTCTTAAGAGTAAGCATTTCTACTTCTGCATTTTCTCCGTTTGGAACAAAGTAAACTGCTTCTGCTTTCAAATCATTCTTTTTAGAAGTGAATTTTGAATAGCCAAAACCGTGGCGGCATTCATAAGAATCCAATTCTGTCTGACATGGCTGCCAGCCTGGGTTCCAGATTGTGTTGCCATCTTTGATAAAAAAGTAGTGACCATTGTTATCAAGTGGCATATCGTTATAGCGGTAACGTGTAAGACGGCGCAAGCGAGCGTCTGTATAGAACGAATAACCGCCAGTTGTGTTAGAAATCAAAGAGAAGAACTTTTCACTTCCAAGATAGTTAATCCATGGGTATGGAGTTTTTGGAGTTGTGATTACATACTCTTTGTTACTGTCATCAAAATTTCCGAATTTCATAATTTATCTCCTAATTTTATATTATTCTTTAACTCCACCACTTGTAACGCCACCAATGATATAGCGTGACAAGAACAGGTAAACAACCAGCAATGGAATAATTGCAACACAAATCATGATGTAAACCTGTGCAAGGTCGAACTTCATAAAGTCAGCAGAACGGAGCTGAGCAATCAAGATTGGAATTGTCTTTTTTGCCTTAGAGCTGATGATCAGCGCTGGCATAAAGTAGTTGTTCCATGAACTTACAAAAGCAAAGATTGCCTGAACTGCAAGAGCAGGTTTAATCATTGGAAGAACAATTACATTGAATGTAAGGAACTCGTTACATCCGTCTACACGGCTTGCCTCTACA
The DNA here is from genome assembly GCA_024696155.1 of Treponema sp. Taxonomy (GTDB): domain Bacteria; phylum Spirochaetota; class Spirochaetia; order Treponematales; family Treponemataceae; genus Treponema_D. The sequence goes on from JAILHD010000133.1 coordinate 36,082, forward strand.
ATCGAATAAGGCAAAACTGATTCCATATACTGCAAAACATAGAAGAAAACTACTGGAGCTGCAATTGCAGGAAGAATCAAAGGCCACAAAGTATTAATCATGTGAATGCCTGTAACAAGCTTTACAAAACCAAGAGCTGTAACCTGAGTAGGAATCATCATAATAGCCATGATGAACTTGAATACAACACTCTTACCTTTAAAGTTGTACATATGGATTCCGTAAGCTGTCATTGCACTGAAGTAAACAGAAAGCAATGCGTTGAAAACAGAAACGATAATACTGTTCCAAAGACCAGAAAGGATTGGAATATTGTCGTTTGCAAGAAGGTTTCCAAGGTTTCGGAAGAAGTATGGACCTGGAACCAGGCTAAAACCTTTTACAAGCTGCGAGTGTAAATGAGTTGAGTTCAAAATCAAAAGCAAAAACGGAGCTAATGAAAGGAATGTAAGTAAAATCAAAACTATATAACAGATTACTCTGCGTGTTGTTAAAACTGCTCTTTTCATTATTTACCTCTCTTATATGACTGCATATTGAACTTGTAAACAATGCCACTCAAACCTGCAGTGATAGCAAAAAGAATAACAGATACAGCACCACCAAGACCGTAGTTCTTACTGAACAAGTGTTTGTTCAGGTACATAATCAAAGTCATAGAAGTGCGGTTCGGAGTTCCTTCACCATTTGTCAAAATCTGTGGAACATCGAACATCTGAATACCACCAATCAAAGAAGTAATAACAACGTAAATCAAAATCGGTGCAAGCTGTGGAAGTGTTACTTTAAAGAACACCTGAATCGGGTTAGCACCGTCGATTCGTGCAGCTTCAAAAATAGAGTTATCAATACCCATAATACCGCTCATCAAAAGCAATGTAGTATTACCATACCACATAAGACAGTTCATAAAGGCAACAAGACCACGAACTGATTTAGTTTTGATAAGGAAGCGAATTGGGTCATTTATCAAATTCATGTTCATAAGAATGCTGTTTACAGGACCGCCATCAGCAAAAATAACAAAGAACAGCATTGCAAAAGCCGAAGCCATGATTAAGTTCGGCATGTAAATTACAGTCTTAAAGAACTGAGTGTTTTTAAGGTTCAATTCTGTGTCAGTAAACCAAATAGAAAGAAGCAAAGAAAGAATAATCTGTGGCACAAAACCTAAAATCCACATAATCATTGTATTCAAAGCGTAACGTGGAACATCGCTTTCAAAAAGAATCTCTTTATAGTTAGCAAATCCGTTGAAGTTAGGTCCAATCTGCATAAGACCTACACGATAATTTTCAAAAAAACTGTTTCCAATTGTAGAAATCAGCGGAATTAACTGAAAAATTACAAAAATAACAAAGAAAGGAGCAATAAAGAAATAACCCCAGTTGTTATAATCCAATTTTCTAGTTTTCTTAACTTTCTCATTAGCCATAAGGATAGTTCCTCTAACCTGTTCATTCATTAGAATAGAGCAAAAAAACGCTGCCTAAAAAGCAATTTTTTATGGAGGACTCTTCAGGCAGCAAATAGGAGGTGATTATCGGGCGAAACCGCGCTCTAAACAAATTCCGCCCGCACATCTATGAATAAGCTTTAACCTACTTCTGCAAGTTTGGATAAAGTTCCTTCAAAGACTTATAGAAGTTTTCCCATGCTGTAGCTTCATCAACGTCTCCGTTGTAGTAGTCAGCCATAGCACCCTGGATTTTTTCTGCAAAACCCTGATCATAAGGAGTCATAGTAGCCTTAGAAATAGATTTTGCTGAATCAAGGAACAATGCAATGTGGTTCTGACCGCCCAAGAATGGGTTCTGGTAGTCAGAAGCTGCAACTTCACGCATAGCTGGTTCGTTGTTTACGAAGTCAGATGCTTCTTTTGCAATCTTAACCATTGTTTCTTTATCACATGTCATTGTGTACATGATGTTTTTGATCAAATCTACGTTGTCTGAACCTGCAGCAGCACAGATCCATGTTCCACCCCAAGAGAAGCCCTGTGGACCCATACAGAATGCCCAGTCACCGTAAGAACCGTTACCGAGTTTCTTTTCTGCAGAAGGATTGTCCAAAGTAGCTGGAGCAAGACAGAAGTCGATGAACCAAGCTGGTCCAAAGTAACCGAATACTTTACCAGTCTTAGAAGCACCCTTGAATGATTCGTTTGACCAGAGGTTTGCTTTGTTGTTGTATCCTTTTTCTGTATATTCTTTAGTCTGCATTACCCAGCGGCGAATCTGAGCATCAACGTTGATTTTTCCATCTTTTACACATGGAGTTGTAACGTTGTCGCTGAATACGCGATAGTCATCATCAAAACCAGAAAGCATAAAGTATCCTTTAGCTTTAGCCTTAGCAGCAACTGCGTCAAAACGATCCCAGTCACCAAGAGCCTTCTGAACTTCTGCTGGATCATCAGTTCCAAGAACGTCTTTTGCAATTGAACGGCGGTATACAAATCCACCTGGACAAGCCTGCCATGTAACACCACGAAGCTTTCCTTTTGAATCTGTCATAACGTCTTTTGTGTATTTGTACTGGTTAGCCAAATCAGCGTCTGTAAGACCAATGTCTTTTTTTACATCCAATACATAAGGTGAATCAACATACTTCAAAGCATAGTCAGCTTCAACAAGGAACAAGTCTACTTTTTCATCAGCAGATGCGTTTTCCTGGTTAAGAAGAAGTTCATCCAATTTGTTCTGGTAAGCGTTTCCCTGGTTTGGTGTAATAATCCAGTTTACTTTTACATCTTCTGGAACAAGACCAGCTTTTGCAAAGTAGTCGTTAAAACGAGACTGGAATTCTTCGTTCCATACACAGATGTTAAGAACTTTACCCTGAGCCTTTGATTTAGCTGCACCACAGCTTGTGAATGACAAAGCTGTAAGTCCAACCATAGCTGCAGCGGCAACTACAGAAACTAACTTTTTCATAAAGTTACTCCTAATTTAAAATAAATCTACGTCGTATAACTACAACGTTGTAGTATTATCTTAACGTTTTTTCAAAGGCTGTCAACAAATTTTAGAGGAATTTTCAGGAATTTTTTAAAGAAACTACGGTTTCGCCTTCGCGGATAGAACCTTTTACACGCACAATCTGAACGTCGAGCGCCGGGTTTTCTATTCGCTGGATAAGAAGCGTTGCAAGTTGACGGCCGATTTCTTTTGCGTTCTGGGCGTAAGTTGTAAGCACAGGTGTAAGCACAGAAGAAAGGAAGATTCCGTCATAGCCTACTACACTTATATCACGGCCTGGAACAATATTATTTTCGTGCAGAACTTTTAAGCCACCAAGATATGCAAAATCATCAGGAAAGAGAATGCAGGTTGGACGGTTATCAAGTGCAATCAGTTTTTTGGTTGCATCTTCGCTTGATTTTGTATCATGGTAAATTCCTTTTATAATATAGTCCTTTGGCACATGCAGATTATTATCACGCATTACATCATAAAAGGTATCCAGCCGCACGTTAGTAACGTCTGTGCTGTCTCCGTAAATATACGCTATTTTCTTATGCCCTTTAGAAATAAGATAATTAAGCATCTGTTTTATGCCGTTTTCGTTATCGCTAAGAACAGAAGAACAGTCTGATTCCGAAGTATAATCCAGAAGACAAACAGGAATATCTGAATGAATAAGTTCCTGAATATCTTTTCGGTGAAAGTCATTTGTACTGGCAATTACAACACCATCAAAACCACGATATTTTGCCTGATTAAGATAAGAATCTTTTTCGCGATTTACACTGTTCAAAAAGCTGATGTTATAGCCGTTAAGATTTGCCGTAATATTTAAAGAATCAAAAATACTTGCAAAGTACTGATGCTGAAGACCACTTTCTGTGGCATCTTCAAAAATCACACCTATGTCGTAAGAACGGTTTGTACGGAGTTTACGGGCAGCTGCATTTGCACGATAACCCATTTCCTGTGCGGTTTTCTGAACAAGTTTTATAGTAGCATCGCTGATTTCAGAACTTCCCTTTAGAGCCTTACTTACCGCAGAAAACGAAATACCACATTTTTTAGCAACATCTTTAATTGTAACTTCCGACATGAATTTATTTATACTCCCAAAATCGGAATTTGTAAAGAAAATTACTATAACGTTGTAGAAATCTTAGAAGGAGTAGCGAACAAAGGCTTCTATATTATA
>JAILHD010000169.1 GCA_024696155.1 Treponema sp.
TCCGACATCTCTCTGTTAAGGTCTTTCTTGCAAAGCTCATCATAAACAAGACTTCGCTTACGTAAATCTTCTTTAAGCTCTTTTGGGAAAGGCATGTTTCGCCAGAAAATACCACGAACATCTTTATCAAGGCGTTGAACACCCGTACTTTCCTTAGTCATCCAAAGAATATAGTCTTCTATAAAGAACTCTTTTAAATCACCTTTAAGCTTCATCTGCTCAACGTGCTGATAATACTGACCTGTAAGACCTTCTTCCATCCAGTAGTAAGAAGCCTTTTCCTTTGCAACCTGCCAGCGCAAGTCAGCAACAGCCGTAAGAACCGCAATACGTAAATCGCGAGGATACATAGGCACAACAATTCGTCCGCGGCTGGTTACACGGTTATAGCGGTCAAATGGTTCCCAGCAGAATCCACGGTCACCATAAGTTGGAGCAAGCAGAACATATGGAACAATACGGTTTGGCACATTTTTATGCATACGCACAAAAACACCAGGATCAAGAGATTCAATCCAGCGCAATACTTCGATTACATTTTCACGCATACCTGTTCCGTTTTCTGTACAGTGGAAAAATTCGCGTGTAAAAAGCGGAAACTGATTACCGCGGCGACCAACAGTCATCTTAGCCATCTGACGGTAAGTTTCAAATTCAAGTTTTACAGCTTCTGTATCGTTAGTATCTTCTTCCTGTCCACCAGCAGCCTGAACCTTAGAGGAAACACTTTCATATGTAGCCCGAGCCTCTTTGTATTCCGCAAAGGCCTTAACAAATTCCTTATCATTACGAGAAAGACGTCTGAGCAAATCTGTAATTACAGGAAAGAGTTTTCTCTGCTCTTCGTTTAGCTCAGCAGTATGAGGCTCCATACCATAAAGCGACGCGTGAGTACAAAGCTGTTTAATATCGCGCATAAGTTCGCCTTCTACAGTTTTGCGCTCATTCTCCTTAATATTTAAAATATTTTCTGCACTTTGCAAACGGCCAGAGTTTTTTGACTGAAGCTGCTGAAGTCTAGAACGTTCTTCTTTACTTGCAGCCTCCGAATTTTCTGGAGCACGAGGCTTTTTAGCTTCATCAGTTGCAGAGTTAGACATTCTTCCAGAAGCAATCTCTTTAAACCATTCATCAACATAAAGAACAGGTTCGCCCGTCACATTTTCCAGAATCATCTTAGAAAAAAATTCTTTATTTTCAGGCTTAAAAAGGGAAGGTAAAATAATTCCATAACGAACCAGCATTCTCTTAGGCATTGGCGTAGAAGCACTAGCCATCTTTCCTACCATACCACGCAAAAGTTCCCAGTATGCCGTAATAATCTGCTGACGGAATACCGAACGGTCCTTTGGATCAGTAGTGGTCAAATACTTGGTCAAAAGCTGATGCACACGCTGCGCCATATTATTTTCGCCAGTCAGGCAAGTCTTATAATACTTAGGATCATTATAAACATCGGAAGGAGTTTCGTTTACAAGTTTTTCAAGAGGAGCAAAAGACGTTTTACTTAAATCAACATCATGAATTGTTCGGCTTCCAGATCTTGGTGCAGGCTGAGCCTTTTGCGGAGCAGCTCCAAAAAGATTTCCAAAGCCTTCATCGCCATCATTGCTTTCTTCGTCATCAAGAGTTTCAACATCTTCTAAAAGATCATCTACAGAGTCATCAGCAGGAGCAGTCACCTTTGCACCACCACCGCCAAGCAAAGCAGAAATCTCAGGATCTAATTCATCACTCATTCTGTTCTCCAAAAGTCTATAAGTACAATTATAAAATAGAAATAAAGTGATTTCAACATTTTTGTATATTTTGTTATTTTTCTTCCACATTGAAGAATCTTAAATTTTACTGTAGTATTTTAGTAAAAGTTCATTTTGGAGGAAGAAAAATGAAAAAAATCGTTTCAGCAGTAGTTGCAGCATCACTTTGTCTTACAGCACTCAGCGCAGCAAAAGCTAAAAAAGCAAAATTAATTAAAATCGGAGTAATCCAGCTGGTAGAACACACAGCTTTGGACGCAAATTACAAAGGATTCGTAGACGGACTTGCAGAAGCAGGTTATGTAGACGGTCAGAACATCAAAATCGACTATCAGAATGCTCAGGGCGAGCAGGCAAACTGCGTTACAATCGCAGAAAAACTCATCAACAACCGCAGCGACATGATTTTTGCAATCGCTACACCAGCTGCACAAGCTGTTGCTAACCTTACAAGCACTATTCCAGTTCTTGTATCTTCTGTTACAGACCCTGAATCTGCAAAACTTGTAAAATCAAACAAAGCTCCTGGAACAAACGTTTCTGGAACTTCAGACCTTACACCATGTGCAGCACAGATTGCTCTTCTTAAAAAAATTGTTCCATCAGCAAAAAAAGTTGGAATCCTCTTCTGCTCTAACGAACAGAACTCTTATTTCCAGGCAAAACTTGCAGAAGAAGCTTGCAAAAAGAATGGTCTGGACTTCATTGAAGCAACAGTTTCTAACTCTAACGAAATTCAGCAGGTTACTCAGAGCCTTTGCGGAAAAGTTGATGCAATCTATACACCAACAGACAACATGATGGCTGCCGGTATGACACTTGTAAGCCAGATTGCAATTGACAACAAGATTCCAGTAATTTGCGGTGAAGAAGGCATGGTAAAGAACGGCGCTTTGGCTACTTACGGAATCAACTACTACGAACTTGGAAAACAGACAGCTAAGATGGCTGTGGAAGTTCTTCGCGACGGTAAAAAGCCAGCAGAAATGCCAATCCAGTATCTGGATAAATGCGATCTTTCTGTAAATGAAGAAACTGCTAAAAAACTTGGAATTACACTTCCTGCTGATTTATAATTCTTAAGATTTATTCTATAATTTTGGGCAGAAGTTTTGCTGATACTACGCAAGCTTCTGCCTTATTTATTTAAGGCCCATTACAAACACTAAAAACGGCGAACTCAAGGTTTTAAAGCGCCAGCTTGCCTTGACTCGACGTATTATAAAAGTTTAAAGGAAAACATTATGCCAATTCTATTTGCTATGGAAGGTGCAGTTTCCCAGGGAATTCTTTGGGGACTGATGACTCTTGGAGTTTACCTTACTTTCAGAATCTTAAACGTTGCCGACATGACCGTTGACGGAAGCTTTGCAGCTGGCGGCGCAGTTACAGCAGTTCTTATCATCAAAGGAATGAATCCTGTTCTTACCCTGATTTTTGTTTTTATTATGGGTACCCTTTGCGGTCTTGTTACAGGTTTTATGAACACAAAGCTTAAAATCAACATTCTTCTTGCAAGTATTCTTACACAGATTGCACTTTATTCTATTAATATACGCATTATGGGAAAGGCAAACACCCCGCTTTTAGGAAGCCCTACTATGATGTCTTCTCTTAGAGATTTGACTGGTGGCGCTCTGAACAACACACGTGCCTCTTTGATTATCGGAATAGTCGTGATTGGAGCAATCATCGCACTTATGTACTGGTTCTTTGGAACAGAATACGGCAGCGCAATCCGTGCAACAGGTTCTAACGAGCATATGGTTCGTGCAATGGGTGTAAACACAAACAATACTAAAATTGCAGGCCTGATGATTTCTAACGGTATGGTTGCAATGAGCGGTGCCCTTGTTGCTCAGAGCCAGGGATATGCCGACGTTGGAATGGGTACTGGAACAATCGTTGTGGGACTTGCAAGCATCATCATTGGTGAAGTGATTTTTGGAACTCACTTCGGATTCTGGTACACACTTCTTTCTGTAGTATTTGGTTCTATAATTTACAGAATTGTAATTGCCGTTGTCCTTCAGCTGGGATTAAAATCAACAGACCTTAAACTTTTAACAGCTCTTATTGTTGCAATTGCCCTTTCTGTTCCTGTTGTTAAGACAAAAATTGACCGAAGACGCCGCTCTCTTCCTGGTATGAATCTTGAAGATGAAACAAACACACGCAAAAAGGATGAAGACTTAAAACAGGCAGAAGACGACAACACTAAAATTATTCCGGAGGTAAAATAATGCTTAAACTTTTTAATGTTTCAAAAACTTTTAACCCTGGAACTGTTACAGAAAAAAAGGCTCTCCGCGGAATTAACCTTGAACTTGATGATGGTGATTTTGTTACCGTAATCGGCGGAAACGGAGCCGGAAAGTCTACACTTTTGAATCTGATTGCAGGCGTTCATTACACAGACACAGGTTCTATCTTTCTTGATGGAATGGATTTAACAGGAAAACCTGAATACTTCCGCGCAAAATACCTTGGCCGCGTTTTCCAGGACCCAATGCTGGGAACTGCTGCAAATATGGAAATTCAGGAAAACCTTGCAATGGCAATGCGCCGTGGTAAAAAACGCGGTCTTGCATGGCATATTCAGAACTCAGAAAAAGAACTTTACCGCGAAAAACTTGCTCTACTGGACCTGGGACTTGAAAACCGCCTTACAGCAAAGGTAGGACTTCTTTCTGGCGGACAGCGACAGGCTCTTACACTTTTGATGTCTACTTTGCAAAAGCCAAAAGTTCTTCTTTTGGACGAGCACACAGCAGCCCTGGACCCTAAAACTGCAAAAAAGGTTCTTGAGCTCACAGAAGAGTTTGTTCAGAAAGATCATCTTACAACATTTATGGTAACCCACAACATGAAAGACGCTCTCCGTTACGGAAACCGCCTTATTATGATGATGGAAGGTCAGATTGTATTTGATGTTCGTGGAGAAGAAAAGAAAAAATTGACTGTAGAAGACCTGCTTGCTAAGTTCAACACCACTGGCGAAGTAAGCGATAAGTTAGTTTTAGGCTAAAAAATAGCGAAAATTTTTCAAAAATTCGCTCCAGACCTATTGATTAATTTCCTTAGAAATTATATATTAATTTCACCTTCGGGGAATTAGCTCAGTTGGCTAGAGCGTCGGCTTTGCAAGCCGAATGTCAGGGGTTCAAATCCCCTATTCTCCACTTACAAAAGTCCTTACAAATCTTGTAAGGACTTTATTTTTTAACAAATCATTGTTAAAACAAACAATTCTCTTCAAAAATCCAAACTATATAGTATACTGTATTGCATGAATAAAGGATTTATTAAAAAGTGCTGTCAAATTGAATATATTCTCATTCTTCTTTCTGCACTTACCTTTATTCCAACAGAAATCTTTAAGAACAACACAAACGAAAGTTTTGCAAAACTCGATCAATCCTTCTTAGAATTGCAGAGCGCTTACGGAAACACACAAATCTCTGCAGAAGAAAAAGATATTATGATGGCAGAAATCCAAAAAGAATGTTTGCCATACATATATTTTTCAACAGAGTTAAAACACAAACTAATCAGAGTTCTGGAACTTTGTAAATACGATGCTATTTCCTGGAATACAAATCATTCAAACTCCACTCTTTTTACAAGCCTTATTGTAAGTTTTTATTCGAATATCAAAAAAATACAGGCAACAATAATCTTTGGCTACGACTGCATGCTCTATTGCGCGGTCTTTCTATTAAGCCTTGCAGCCCTGGTTTTAATCAGCAAAAAAAACACTAAAATTGACACCATAAGCGACACTACTTTTAGCGAACAAAAAAAAGATTTTACAGCAAAAGATGTAATAATCTATTCTACAATAATTCTGATTGCAGTTCTTGCAAATTATTTAGGTTCGCTAGTTTCCAGAAAAATTTCCATTCCTCTCTACCTGGACTCAATTCTCACAATAGGTGTAACAGCACTCTGCGGACTTTCTGCCGGAATCATCTGTGCAATTCTTTCAAACGTAATTCTTTACATCACAGACGCAACAATGATTATATTTGTAAGTTGTCACATTCTTACGGCAATTTTAGCATCCTTAACCTTCTGTTTTTATAAAAAGAATAAAAAAACAAACAACCTCAACTTTGAAATCTTTTTATGGGCTGGATTTTGGATCGCCATAAGTAACGCCATCCTTGGTGATATTCTGGCAAACGCCGTTTTTGACAGTGCAACTGCTTCTCCAGTTCTTGACGGTTCAATTCTTGGACTTTATGTAGTTTTAAAAAATCTTACTGCCGCAACCTACTTAAGCGGTTTACTCACAAACTTTTCCGATAAACTCTTCAGTGCATGCTTTAGCTACCTTTTCTATTTAGGTGTAAAAAAATCCACTAAACTCTGCTCATTGTAAAACCCTTCTATTTTCATTAAAATTATCCCATTGATTTTAGGTAATTAAGAGCAAGGAGATATTAAATGGCAGACACAATGCATGCTTTGGAAAAAAATCCAAACTGGAAAGGTCGTCGTGGTCCTGTTGTCCTGGTAATTATGGATGGCGTTGGATATGGTAAATATGAAGAAGGTGATGCAGTTAAGGCTTCTAAGATGAAGTATCTGGACTGGTTTACAAAGAACTGCCCTCACACTCAGCTTAAGGCTCACGGAACTGCAGTTGGACTTCCAACAGATGATGATATGGGTAACTCTGAGGTTGGTCACAACGCTATGGGTTGTGGACGCGTTTTTGCTCAGGGTGCTAAGCTTGTTGGTGAATCAATTAAATCTGGCAGCATGTTCGAAGGCGCTACTTGGAAGAAGCTTGTAAAGAACGTAAACGACAAGAATTCAGCTTTCCACCTGATTGGTCTTGTTTCTGACGGTAACGTTCACTCTCATATTGACCACCTTAAGGCTATGATTACTCAGGCTCACAAGGAAGGTGTAAAAGTCTTGCGCGTTCACGCTCTTCTGGACGGACGTGACGTTCCTCCGACATCTGCCCTTGAGTATTTTGAACCTCTTGAAAAGTTCCTTGCTGAGTTCAGCGATGTTGACTACAGAATAGCTTCTGGTGGCGGACGCATGTACATCACTATGGACCGCTATGGTGCTGACTGGAGCATGGTAGAGCGCGGATGGCACGCTCACGTTCTGGCTGATGGCCGTCAGTTTGCAAGCGCTACAGAAGCAATCAATACATACCGCAAAGAAAACTCAGGTCTTCTTGACCAGGATATGCACGAGTTCGTAATCGCTAAAGACGGAAAGCCTGTTGGACCTATCGTTGACGGTGACAGTGTAATCTTCTTTAACTTCCGCGGTGACCGCTCTCTTGAAATTACTGCTGCTTTCGAGGAAGACAACTTCACTCACTTTGACCGCGTACGCCGCCCGGCTTGTGAATATGCAGGTATGATGGAATACGACGGAGACAACCACAAGCCTGCTCAGTACCTTGTAAATCCACCGGCTATTTCCCGCACAATGGGTGAATATCTTACAAAGACTGGCGTTCATCTTATGGCAATTTCTGAAACTCAGAAATATGGTCACGTTACTTACTTCTTCAACGGTAACCGCCCTGGTGAGTTCGACAAGAATCTTGAAACATACATTGAAGTTCCATCTGATGTTGTTCCATTCGAACAGCGCCCATGGATGAAGTGTGCAGAAATTACTGACAAGGTAAGCGAAGCTATTGAAAGCGGAAAATATGACCACATCCGTCTTAACTACCCTAACGGAGATATGGTTGGACACACTGGTGTATTCAACGCTGTTGTATGTTCTATGGAAGGTATGGACCTTCAGCTTGGCCGTCTTAAGGCAGCCATTGAAAAGGCAGGCGGTATTCTCTGTCTCACAGCTGACCACGGAAACTCAGACGATATGTACGAGCACAAGAAGGATGGTTCAGTTGCTATGGGCGCAGACGGCGAGCCAAAGCCAAAGACAAGCCACTCTCTCAACCCGGTTCCTGGCATC
>JAILHD010000174.1 GCA_024696155.1 Treponema sp.
TCCAACAGATCTTCAGATTAACAAAAACAAAAAAGCTCAAATTGACCAGTACCCTTCCGGACTCGTTGTAGTTACACTCCAGCTTACCAGAACCGCAACTCTTGAAGATATAGAAAAACTTTACATCAGGCTTACGACACCCAAATATGATGATGGCAGCGAAATGTATACTCCAACAACTTATGATCATGTAAGCATGACACTTGGAACAAATCAGGTAAGTTTTATTCAAGAAAGCGACAAAGAACACAAAAATATGGGTGCAACTTTTATGCTTATTAATACAGTACATACAATTTCTGATTTTGTAATAAACGCCGTTACACCTTCTTATGCATATAGCGATGTCACTAAAAATATTTATGATTCAGATTCAATTGCTGTTCATGATTTTTCTAAAAATCAGCAGAACTACGGAACACTTCCTTACGGCTATGAATTTACACTGATTTCAAAAATCAACCTTGGAACAGAAACCGCAGAAGAAAGTGATTACCCTGGAACACTCAAGCTTTTTATAACAGACAGCCCTGATTCGCAGTCACTTTTTACAACCTTTAATGCAAACTTTAATAGATCTGTAAGCACCTGGCTGCCAGAGTCAACAGTAAATTCATACTCAGTAGATGCATTTGACACCTACACCAAAAAGCTAAATCCCCACTTCTGGGATATTCCGGGTTCACCTATCAGCACCGGTGCTCCGTCAAGCGGCTACAACTTTATCATACCAAAAGAAACCGTTACAAAAATGAAGGCAGGCTCTCAACTTTCTTTCCTCTATGCCCTTTGCGACGAAAACGGCACCTTTATTCCGCATTATCTTTCGCCAGAGTGCAATTACACAAGCGATCCTGTAGTTTACACCCTGCCAGAATCTACTAAAGTGCCGCTCTTTGCCTTTAATATCACAAATGCAAATGATTTACTTTCTCTAGACCAATGGTACATAAAACTTAAAAACATCACAGAGCAGCGCGGAGGTGTAACAATTCTAAACAACGTAATTAATTCCGCCGCAGGAGAAAAAACAACTCTCAAAGTAAATATGGCAGAAAGCGGAAAGCTCGATGTAATCGTAATGACGCTGGATGGAAACATCATCAAATATCTAAACCGCGGAAACGTCAGCGCAGGCGAACATTATTATAACTGGGATGGCAAAAATAAAGCCGGAACTCCAGTTGCCCGTGGAATGTACTTTATTATAGTCAAAGCACCTGGCATGGACGAAACGCGCAAAGTGATGGTTGTAAAATAATTTCGCTTTCCGTATAATAAATTTAGATGGATTTAGAAAAGAGAAGTAACACCCGCTATATTGAAATAGGAAAAATCACATGCCATGAGCTTTGTGCGCTTTCTGGAATCCTTGATAACATCAGCGCAACCGGGCTTAAAATGCATTATACATTTCCAGTTGTTGTAGAACTTGAAAATGAATATGAAGTTGAGATTCTTCCTTCAAATGGCACAGATTTCTCACCATTAAAACTAAAATGCCTTCCACAGTGGGCTAACGAGCAGGACGGCAATACTTACATAGGTTTTAAAATTCTTTATTCACCAGATGCAAATCGTCTTAATGAGTTTATCAGTCATCTTCAGGAACTTTCAGCAGACCAGCTTCCGGAAATAAAGTAATCACAATGAGTACAAAAATCACAGAACTTACAGGCAAAGCTTTTCTGCCCTACCCGGAGCAGACAGAGTTATTGCTTTTTGAATTAAAAAATCGATTCTCTATTACACAAAAACCTTCTAACCGCTACGGAGATTTACAGTATTTTGATGGTCTTACTGATGATGTTATTCCTTACTGGGCCAGAACTGTAATGCTTAAGCCGTTTATTTTGACTTTTGATTCGATTGGAGAAGCGGCTGGAGAACTTAAAAAAATTCAGCGCAACTGGGCACCATACCAGTACTCATGCTTTCGCCGCGCAAATCTGATTCAGGAAAAACTTCCGTACATAAACTTAAAAGACAGGACTTTTCCAGTAGAAATTCCTCATTCTGCAATCGGACTTTACACTCTGATTGATGAGCACACAATGATTGCAAGTGCAGAAACTACTAGCTGTCTGCCGGCGGGAACCCTGCACTTTGTAGAAGATCACGAAAATCCACCAAGCAGGGCTTATCTTAAAATTCAGGAAAGCCTTACTATGGCACGTCATTTTACCGGATGCGAACTTCCAAAAGCAGGAGACCGCTGTTTTGAAGCCGGTGCCTGTCCTGGCGGCTGGACATGGGTACTGGCAGGACTTGGTGCAAATGTTTTTGCAGTAGACCGCGCACCTCTTGCCGATTCTTTAATGAATAATCCGCTAATTACCTTCCAGGCACACGATGCGTTTACATTTAAACCACAGGAAATCGGGCCTTTTGACTGGATTTTTAGCGATGTAATCTGCTACCCGGAACGACTTTTACAGTGGATTACAATGTGGCTTGAATACAACCCGAATTTAAAAATGATCTGCACAATCAAAATGCAAGGCGAAATTGACTGGCCACTTATTCAGAAATTTGCAGACATTCCATATAGCCGCATTGTTCACTTAAATTACAACAAACACGAACTCACCTGGATTCATATTCCTGCTTAAAAGATTGCTATTTATATAACATTCTATTATCATTTTATCAACAGGGGTAAAGTATGAAAAAAGTATTGATTATTGTTGCAGCACTTCTTATGTCGACATCTGCATTTGCAGGAGAAGCCTGGAATAACCACGTTGGCTTTGGATGGAGGCTTCCTTCACCATCTACAATGCACACAGAAAAAAAAGACTGGGAAAACCTTAAAATGTGGCAGTCTGGTATTAATTTACAGTATACCGGAGTTTTAATGTCTAACGGTTTTACTGTTCACGCAATGGTAGACTACGCAATTTCTAACAGTAATTATGATACCCGACCAGGAGCAGAACTCAGTTCTCTCTGGGGATTTAATACAGATCTTTTGGTTGGAGCCGGATGGGCACCTGTTCGCACAAAGGAACTTTTCTTTGGATTCTACGGAATGCTTGGTTACGATATTACAGTTGTAGGTTACGATTCAGAAACTTTTGATTCAGATGAAACAATTTACAAAGACTATGTAGGTTACGTGGCTTTTCTTCCTGCCGCAAACGCAACCTTTGTATGGACTCCTAAAAAAACATTCTCTCTTTATGCAACAGCAAGCGTAGGCTACAACTGCCCAACTGTTATTTACAGAGAGCAGGAAGCAGGTGGACATTCAAAAGAAAAAACAAAATCCCTTTCCCGTGGCGGTGTAAAAGTAATTCCTGCTGTAGGAATCAGCTGGAAATTCTAGAGTTTTCTTTTATGACAAGGCACGCTGTTTTCAGCGTGCTTTTTTTTTGTACATCCGATAAAATAAAATTATGATTACTATTATTGAAAAACGAACAGAAAAAGATCCCCTTTCACATATCGGGGAAAATGCCGGCGTTTGCTGGAATTCAGACATTACAGACGTTGAAAAAAATATTAAACGCGGAAAATCTTGCATTCAGAGCGGACATTTACGAACCGCAGAATATCCGACTGTAGAAATGATTATTGAAGGCTACTCTGCCCGCTGTATCCGCGAACTTTACACACATATCATCGGCGTTACCCGCCTACAGGATTCAACCCGTTACATCAATTTTGAAGATTTTGCCTACTACAATCCGGGCACAACAGAAGAGCAGAAAGAACAGATTGCAAAAACCATGGGTGACATTTCTGAAAATTACGGAAAGCTTTTAGACCTTGGCATGAAAAAAGAAGACTGTGCAAACATTCTGCCTCTTGGAATGCACACAAAAATCGTATGGAAAATCAATCTGCGCGGCCTTATCCACTTTATGAACATGCGCCTCTGCAATCGAGCCTTAAAAGAAATCCGAACTCTTGCCGGTGAAATCAAAATCAAGCTCAGTGCCTACTCCGACGAATGGAAGTGGATCTGCGACAACTATTTTGTCCCAACCTGTAAATCCATCGGCTACTGCACCGAAGAAAAATGCTGCGGCCTCATGCCAAAGGGCCTGGACGGCTTGAAAGAAAAGATTATAGAAGACTATAAGAAGGAATTAGAAAATCAGAAATAACTGAAATCTGAAACTTAGTAAGAAATACTATAATTCGGAAGAAAAAAAATGCGCGAGGGAACAGGTCGTGGGGCAAAAACATTCTATTTTTGTATGCCGCGCTAGCGGCGAATTCAATAGTTTCCAAACAAAAATAGCATGTAGCGCCTTATGGCGCGGTTTTGAACCACGACCTGTGACCGGAAGCATTTTTTTATCTCACTTCATCCAATTTCACCTTTTTGCAAAGCAAAAAGGTGTTAGTGCGGTTACATGCATTCGAAAGTTGAAAGACTTCCTTTTTAACCGCACGTATTATTTTCTCTTCTTTGAAACAAGGTCAAATACTACTGCACCCAGCAATACCGCACCCTTAACAATCTTCTGAATATCAGTAGACCAGCCAATCAAAGACATACCATTGTTCAAAACGCCCATTACAAACGCACCAACAACAGCACCAATGATTGTACCAATACCACCGGCAGTTGCAGCACCACCAATGTAGCAGGAAGCGATAGCATCCATTTCAAAACCATCACCAGCTTTTGGAGTTGCAGAACCGTTACGTGCAGAAAGAACAATACCAGCTACGGCTGCAAGGAATCCCATGTTTGTGTAAACCCAGAAGAATACGCTGCGAGTGTTGATACCAGAAAGACGAGCAGCCTTTTCGTTACCACCAAGAGCATAAATCTGACGACCAGCAACAGTGCGGCTTGTGATGAAGTTGTAGATTGCTACGATAATTCCACACAAAACAAGAACGATAGGTACACCGTTGTTCTGTGCAAGTTTAAGGAAGAGGAACCACAAAATAAAGATGATTACTGCAAGCTTAATTACACGCTGCCAGAGTGGGTTTACGTTGAAGTTGTACTTAAGCTTTGTGCGGTTAGCCTTAATATCACCAATGATGATGAATACTGTAGCAACAGCAGCAATCACAATTGTAACAAGGTCAATCTTTCCCATCCTGATTGTTGGAAGGAAGCCTGCACCAATCCAGTTATAAGCCTGAGGAGTAGGACCTTTTGTCTGAGCCTTAAGCATTGTATAAGTAAGACCGCGTCCCATAAGCATTGTTGCCAAAGTTACAACGAACGGCGGAATACCAAGCTTAGCAATAAAGAAACCTGCAAAAGCACCACAAGCAATACCAACCAAAAGAGCTGTAAGGAAGGCAAGCAGAATTGGGAAGTGTAAATCTACTACACAAATAGCAGAAATAGCACCTGTAAGAGCTACAATAGAACCTACACCAAGGTCAACGTTACCTGTAAGTACACACAAAAGCATACCAGTTGCCATAATTACAACATAGCCGTTCTGCATTACAAGGTTGTTGATGTTCATTGGCGAAGCGTTCTTTCCGCCAGTAAAAATATTGAACAAAAGGAAGATTGCAACAAGAGCAATAACCATTCCGTATTGTTTTATGTTGATGTTTTCATAATGTTTACCAAGTTTTACATCACTCATTTTATTTCCTCTCTTTTTTATGAATTATGGCTTACAATGCACTTCATAATGTTTTCCTGTGAAAGCTGATCTTTCTGCAATTCGCCGGCAATTTCGCCTTCGCTGATTACATAAACACGATCACAAGTACCAATTACTTCAGGCATTTCTGATGAAATTACGATTACGGCTTTTCCTGCCTTAGCAAGTTCGTTGATTACACAGTAGATTTCGTACTTAGCACCAACGTCAATACCGCGGGTAGGTTCATCAAGAATAAGAACATCCGGCAAAGTCATCATCCATTTTGCAAGTACAACCTTCTGCTGGTTACCACCAGAAAGAGTTCCTACAACCTGGTTTACAGATGGAGTCTTTACGTTGATTTTCTTACGGAAGTCTTCTGAATCAAGGATTTCCTTATTGCTGTCTACAACACCTTTGCGGGCATAGTAGTTTCGCAATGCCGCCATAGTCATGTTTGTCTTAACATCGGCAATCAGGTTTAAACCATAGTTCTTGCGGTCTTCCGAAGTATAAGCGATTCCTGCATTTACAGCGTCTTTTACATTGTTAATGGTAACTTTTTTACCGTGCATGTAAATTTCGCCGGAAATCTTCTGACCGTAGCTCTTACCAAAAATACTCATGGCAAGTTCTGTACGCCCAGCACCCATAAGACCTGCAAAACCAACTACCTCACCGGCGCGAACATTAAAGTTTACGTTAGTAATCATCTGGCGTGTTTCGTCTTCCGGATGGAATACGTTCCAGTTTTTAACTTCAAGAATTACATCGCCTTTCTTAATGTTTTCGCGAGGAGGATAACGGTTAGACATTTCACGACCAACCATACCTTTGATGATACGGTCTTCAGACATATCATCTTCGCCTTTAATAAGAGTTTCGATTGTCTTTCCATCGCGGATAATTGTAATAGCATCTGCAATAGCATTAATTTCGTTTAATTTATGGGAAATCATAATACTTGTGATTCCCTGCTCTTTAAGCCCACGCAGGATGTCCAGCAAGTGGGCACTTTCTTCATCGTTCAAAGAAGCTGTAGGTTCGTCCAGAATCAAAAGCTCTACGTTCTTGCTAAGAGCCTTAGCAATTTCGATAAGCTGCTGCTTTCCAACACCAAGAGTTCCTACAGGAACATTGATGTTTTCGTCACCGAGTCCTACTTTTTCCAGCATTTTCTTGGCATTAACGCGGGTTTTATCCCAGTCAATAACGCCACGGCAAGTAAGCTGTTCGTTGCCCATAAAAATATTTTCAGCAACCGAAAGATACGGGCTGAGCGCCAGTTCCTGATGAATAATTACAATACCTTTCTTTTCGCCGGCTTTAATATCATGAAATTTACAAAGTTCACCCTTGTAAATAATTTCGCCTGAATATGAACCAAATGGATAGTTACCAGACAAGAGATTCATAAGAGTAGATTTACCAGCTCCGTTTTCTCCACAAAGTGCATGGATTTCACCACGTTTTACTTTAAGATTAACGTCATCAAGTGCTTTTACTCCAGGAAACTCTTTTGTGATGTTGTTCATTTCCAGAATATATTCTGATGCCATTTGTTTTCCCTTTTTTTTAGTTCTTCCAAAAAAAAAGCCAGTTTAAAGCTTCTGCTCTAAAGCTGGCTTTTTAACCAATTTCTGAGGCTTATTCAGCCCCAGACTCGTTATTAATTAGAGACCAAGCTGCTCTTTTGTATAATATCCACCGCCAACGATAACTTCATCAACGTTGTATTTATCAACTGCAACTGGAGTACAGAGGTAAGATGGAACAACCAATTTACCGTTGTTGTACTGTGTGCGGTCGTTGATTTCTGGCTGTGAACCTTTAAGAACTGCTTCAACCATAGTTACACATTTTGAAGCCAAAAGACGTGTATCTTTGTAGATAGAACATGTCTGTGAACCAGCGATGATGTTCTTTGTAGCCATAAGTTCAGCATCCTGACCAGTAATAAGAGGCCAGTCAACACCAACTTTGTATCCAGCACCTTCACAAGCAGCTTTTACACCATAAGCGAATCCGTCGAATGCTGTACAAGCAATGTCGAGTTTTTCTTTAGCATAGAAGCCTGAAAGGTAGTTTTCACACCACTGCTGAGCAGTTTCCTGAGACCAGCGGAGAATACATGTTTTTTCGAATGATGTACGTCCTGTCTTACATTTAAGAACACCGTTATCAAGGTACTGTTTAAGAACTTCCATAACACCGTTGTAAAGGAACAAAGCGTTGTTATCATCTGGAGAACCCATAAAGAATTCGATTGTATATGAGCGGCCTTCATCTTTAGCAGTCTTAAGAGACTTAGCTGTTTCGATGTATTTAGCAATTGCTGTACCAACACCTTTGTTATCGAATGTAGCGTAGTAAGAAACTGCGTCTGTATCCATCAACAAACGGTCATAAGCAATTACAGGAATATTGTTCTGTTTAGCTGTAGCAAGTACGTTTACCAAAGCTGTTGAGTCAATAGCTGCAACAACAAGGCAGTTTACCTGTTTAGCAATCAAGTTCTCAAGCTGAGAAACCTGCATCTGAACATCGTCTTCTGCGTACTGCAATTCAACTGCATATCCTGCAGCTTCAAGCTGTTTCTTCATGTTAGCACCATCATTAATCCAGCGCTCAGAAGACTGAGTAGGCATTGCAACACCTACAGTCTTTTTACCACTTGCTTTACTTCCACCACATGATGTGAAGAGCATTGTTGAAGCCAAAGCCATAGCGGCAACAACTTTTAACATTTTTTTCATTGTTTCCTCCTAAATCTGAACAATTGAAAATATCTAAAGGTAATTATAACCTTCAATTCACAGAAATAAATACATAATTTTCAGAATTACTTACGTTTTCTTTTTGATTACAAGAAAGCGGTTTCTAAAATGATTTGTTATAAAGAAAAAAGGTTAAAAAAAATACGTAAAAAAGTTAACTTTTTTACGTATGGTAAAATTATTCTTCTTTTGTAACCATTCCTGTTTCTGTAACAACCAGAACAGTACGGCATTCCAGACATCGGAAGCGACCTGCATGCGGTGCCTTCAGATTTTTACCGCAATTAGGACAAGTTACAATTTTTGGGAATGTAACAACAGCTTCATTTTTAGTACGTCCGGTAAGATATGCAAAAGCTTCATCAACAGTAGATTTGATATTAAAGAACTGAACAAAGCCTAAAAGTTCGAAAGTGTCGTATATGTTTTCCTGTACTTCGGCAAGAATAATATTACCGCCCATAGCACGAACCATCTTCAAAAGGTTTGTCAAAACGCCAAGACCTGTAGAAGCAATAGTTGTTACCATTGAACAGTCAATAATAAGATTTATATATCCTGCTGTAATAATCTTTGTAATCTGATTCTGAAAGAATGTTGAATTGTATGTGTCTACAAAACCATAAAGAGAAATAAGACATCCATTATCGATAGCAGAAATCTTCTGTAAAGAAAACTGAATCGAATCATCTTTTTCTGAATCAAAACCTGGAATTAAAGAATCATTTGTATCCATAATTTTTCCTTCCGAATTATTAAATAAAATTATAATAAGAAAATAAATTAAAAGCAAATATTTTTAACAGAATTTAATAAATAATACAAATACATCTATGTATTACCAAAAATTATTAAAATTCGCTTCTTCCCCTGAAGCTCAAAGACAAAGTACGTTTATCTATGTATTCAAGGTCGCCGCCAACAGGAATTCCAGTGGCAAGACGTGTAACTTTTATTTTTTTCTGTGATTCACCTTCTGGTAAAACTCCAAGTTCAGAAATCAACTTATTCAGATAAAGGGCAGTTGTATCACCTTCTACCGTAGGATTTGTTGCAACAATAACTTCGCGCACAGTTCCTCTGCGAAGACGGTCTAAAAGCGGTGCAATTGCAAGCTGAGCAGGACCAATGCCTTCCAGCGGTTTAATCAAACCGCCCAGCACGTGGTAGAGCCCCTTAAATTCGCCGTAAGCTTCAATCGTAGAAACATCCTGAGGCTGTTCAACAACACAAATAACGGAAGAATCACGCAAAGGGTTAGAACAAATCGGGCAAGTGTCACTTTCTGTCCAGGTGCCGCAGACTTTGCAAGGCCTTACCCGCTGTTGCAGCACTCCCAGATTCTGCGAAAACTTCTGCACGTAGGCGCTGTCCTGATTTAAAAGCCAGTTTACAATGCGAACCGCAGATTTTTTTCCGATTCCAGGAAGACGAGAAAAATTATTTGTTAAGTCGTCAAATGTGCTCAATTTATTACAGTCCAAATGCGCCCAAATCTAAGCCGCCAAGCAAAGAAGAAGTACGTTCCTTAATTTTTTCCTGAATATTGTCCATTGCGTTTTTGTGAGCCGCAACAATCAAATCCTCGAGCATACCAACATCGCGGTTATCAACACAAATAGGATCAAGCTTAATGCTCTTCATTTCAAACTTTCCGTTCAAAGTGATTGTAACCATCTTTCCACCAGAAGAACCTTCTGCTGTAATCTGTGCAAGTTCCTGCTGAAGTTTTTCTCCCTGCTGCTTAATCTGACCTGCATTTTTTAAAATATCAAATGGATTCATAATTTTCCTTCCTGAGCATTTAGCGCCCGATTAATGTTCCTTTAAAAATATCTACCAGAAGTTTTACCTGTGGCGGAATTTCTTTTTTTACCTCACCAGATGCAGCCTGCATTTTTTTGAGCGAAACTTTGAGCATAACAGAACTTCCTGCACAGGCACTTAATTCTGCATTAATAACGGCTTCTTTCTGCTTAAAAAGCGAAACATCATATTCAGAAAATAAATCAGCCTGAAGGATGATGCCGCTGCCTTCTGCCACGCCGGCATCGCCATAACGCCAGTCAGCAGTTTTTTGCAACGTAGAAGCGGCAAACCCGTCTTTAGAAGAAAGGCTCTGGATTACGTTTTCGCGGAACTGGGAAAGCGCAACCGGACCGGAAGCCGTAACAATTTGATTAGCGCCGGCATCCCCTGCCCCATTCGGCTGCATAGGTGCCAGAGGACGCTGCGGTACAAAGCCCCCATCTTCATCAAATTCGTCGCCATAATAAGGCTCTGGCGGCGGCTCGTCTACGTTAGACCAGTTATCATCATCAAGTTCTGACTCTGCTGCACTTTGTGCATCCGGGTCATCAGGATTAAAAGAATAGCCAAAATTGCCGTCAGCTTCTGCCGAAGTAATAATCTGATCCGGCTGAATCTGAATTGTTTGAGAAGAAACGTTAATTTTTAAGCGCTCATCAAGCTGTTTTGGCTGTTCAGCTGCCTTGTCCATTGTTTGTTCAGGCGGCAATGAACTAAAACCGCCATTAGAAAAAGGGTTTGATTCCCCCTCTGATCCAGAGCCTCCGCCTGCATCTCCTGGTACTTCATCAGTTTCTGGTGCAATGTCAAGCATGGAAAGGCGCGGAAGCCCGTGCGGAATTGAAGAGCCACTGCCGTTTACTGGCTGGCTGCCCTGAAAATTCTGAGAACTTTGCGCAGCCGCTGGAATTGGCGACTGGGCAGGCGGCACCTGCGATTGTGCAGGAGCTGACATCTGGGCAGACTGTTGCGGCTGTGCAAACATCATCCTTTCCTGCGAAGCAGGAGCGGAAGCGGCACCAGCACCTGTCAAAAGTTTTTGAGCTGCATCGATTGCCTTTTTAACTTCCACGTTAGAAACATACTGACCAATCCAGCACAAACGGCTAAAGGCAAGTTCAAGTTCGTAACGAGGAGAAAGTGAATAGCGGATATCGCGGTAAAGCTGAAGGAAAATGCTTAATGCACGTTCAATTTGAATATTATTCCAGGCAGTAAGCACTTCACGGCTGTAACGCTCAGGAGAATTTCCCAAAAGCGATTCCTTAGTAACGCCACTCTTAATTAAAAGAAGCGAACGGAGGTAGTCGGCACAGTTAGAAATAAGCTGCTCAATAGAAATACCGCCTTGCAGAAATTCATCCAGATGATTAATTACGGCATCTGTCTGATTTTTAGCGCAGGCTTCAAAAACAGTATTAAGATGTTCAATGCCTACAAGACCAAGCTTATCGCGGATTTTTTCGTAAGTAATATGACCGTCGCTGAATGCAACTACCTGGTCAAAGAGAGTATAGGCGTCGCGCATAGAACCGGTTGATTCGCGGGCAATCCAGAAAAGCGCTTCTTCATCTGCCTGGATATTAAGTTCTGCCGCAGCCTGAGCAAGACATTCCTTTACCTTGTCTATTGCTACAAGGCGGAAGTTAAACTGCTGGCAGCGTGATTTTATGGTAGCCGGAACCTTCTGAAGTTCTGTTGTAGCAAAAATAAAGATTACATATGGAGGCGGCTCTTCTATTGTTTTAAGCAGTGCGTTAAATGCCGAAGTCGAAAGCATGTGGACTTCGTCGATAATATAAATCTTATAACGGCAGTTGCTTGGAGGAAAGAGAACTTCATCCTTAATCTGACGGATATTTTCTACACTGGTGTTTGACGCACCATCGATTTCTATAACATCAAGGCTGGAACCTTTTGTAATTTCCTGACAAGCTGAACACTGGCAGCAGGGATCCGGTGTAGGCCCGTTCTGACAGTTGAGTGCCTTTGCAAGAATTCGCGCAGTAGAAGTTTTACCACATCCGCGCGGGCCCGAAAACAGATACGCATGAGCAATCTTTCCGGACAGTATTGAGTTTCGTAAAGTTTCGGCAACAAATTCCTGACCAACCAAATCGCCAAGTCTCTGCGGCCTCCTTCTTGTAGCTGTTACTTCGTAAGACATGAATTTATTATAGAGGAATTTCTAAAAGGTGCAAAGAGAAGTATTAAATATGTAGGCAAAAAATGCGCAAGGGAGCAGAGCGTGATTCAAAAACACTCTGTTTGTGGCGGTCACGAAAGCGGCCAGTCAAATAGTTTCTAAACAACAAACAACGTGTAGCGCATTATTGCGCGGTTTTGAAGCAGGCTCTGCGACCGGAAGCATTTTTAGTAGTCGCTTTTAATTATTTACTATATTATGTACTTATGAAAACTTCCGGTGAATTCCTAATCTTCTTACTATTGCTTATAACCAACGGCCGCGTTTTTTTTGTAGATCAGCGCAAAGACTCCATTGTAATGCTTTCTCCACTGGCATTTTTTCTTTCTATTTTCCAGCTTTGCGCCTGGGGCTTTGACGTTTTTACAGGACTAGGCTTTCTTCTTGCCCTTCTGGTTTTGCTTTCTAACTTCCACGCCCTCTACCGCTATTTTGAACGCCTTTATGTAGACCATTATTCACCGCTCATGTACATCTGGGCAATTTCTACAACCCTTGTAAGCATTGCAAGCATTCTTTTTCTGGTATATTTTGCGCCTTCTACCCCGCTTACTCAGCGCCAGATAATGAAAAAAACTCCAGACATTAAAGTGATTACAGAACGCTACACGGGAAACTTCAGAACAGGATTTGAAAAATCTACTTCTACCCAAAAGCCTAATATTACCCTTTATAGAATTGCTTCTACTCAGACACAGCCAGATTCACAGCCTGTTATTGTCTTCTTCCCAGACAAAAGGGCCGAAACTTACCACTACATTCCGTACCTTCTTCAGCTGGCAGAACAGGGCTACACAATCATAAGTTCAGACATAAACTCAAAAGACTGCCGCTGGCTTCATAACTTTTTTGACGGACGGATTTACCGCCGTTTTGGAATGATTGTGACAAGCCTAAAGGACACCTTTAATTTTAATTCGCAGACAGAATTTTACACTTACAATTATTCGCTTGAATGCAAGGCTGTTTTTGACATTCTTAATAAAAAAATACAGTCTGGAGAAAATAATTTTATGATAGCCCCAGACACAAAATTTATTCTTGCAAGCGATTTTATGGCAAACACAGCCATCAAAGATTACAAAAAAGAAAATCCAGAAAAAATTTCAGGGCTTTTTTACATGAATGAGCTGGATTCTTCTATATATAAGACTCCAGGGTACGGCTTTGTTGCTTACACAGATCCTCTTTTAGCAAGAGTACTGGAAGTTGAACGCGACAGAACTGGCGAAGAACCAAAACTCGCAGCTCTAAAAACCGCAGAAGTACTTAAATCACTTTATACTTTAGAAGCTGCAGAAGAAAAGCCTTTAGAAGGAGAAACTCTGTGACACTAAACGAGCTTAATAATTATTTTAACGCCTTTTTAAAAAAAGAAGATTTTAGCCGCGACCCTTCGCTAAACGGAATTCAGATTCAAAACAGCGAACCAGACGGCAAACAAATAAAAAAGGTTGCATTTGCGGTAGACGCCTGCGAAGCAACAGCAAAAATTGCCGCAGAACAAGGCGCAGATGTGCTTTTTGTTCATCACGGACTTTTTTGGGGCGACTGTCAGACCATTACAGGAAGTTTTTACAAACGTATTTCTGCCTTTATAAAAAACGACCTGGCATTAATTGCATATCATCTTCCGCTGGATGCAAATGTACCTTATGGAAACAATGCAGGCCTTGCCGCGCGAATTGGATTAACAGAAATTGAAACATTCGGTGAGTGGCGCGGAATGACAATCGGCTTAAAGGGGGTGCTTCCAAATCCTCTTACTGCAGAGCAGCTTGCACAGAAAGTGCTTGCGGATGGAGAAGAGCCTCTTGCAGTGCTTCCATTTGGCAAAAAAGAAATCAGCACTGTAGGAATTGTTTCTGGCGGAGCTACAGAAGATGTTGAGCAGGCCGTGGCACAAGGACTGGACACCTACATTACCGGAGAAACAAGCCATCAGCTTTATCACTACGTAAAAGAATGTGGCATCAATATGATTTGCGGCGGCCACTATCAGACAGAAACTCTTGGCGTAAATCTAGTAAAACAAAAGCTGGAAAAAGAAACTGGACTTGAATGCATTTTTATAGATTTACCAACAAAACTTTAAAGTCAGTCAAAAAGGGGTTATATTTAAACTATGAATAAAGATTTGAAAAACAAATTAATACCAATATCACTTGCAGCACTGGTTGTTCTTTTAGATCAGATTACAAAAGCAATTATTGTTGCAAAAATTCCACCTTATTCAATTGGTGCTCAGTTTTTTGGTGATTTTCTTCGTATAATTCACGTTTCTAATACAGGAGTTGCCTTTAGCATTGGTGCCGGATGGACTCAAACAGCAAGACACATTATGTTTTCTTTAATTCCGCTGATTGTAGTTTTTCTTGTATTCCGCGTTTATTTTAAGAACAAGGATTTTAACCAGGTTCAGAACTGGTCAATTATGGGAATTGTTGGCGGTGGAATTGGAAACATTATTGACCGCATTTTCCGCCCAGAAGGCGTTGTAGATTTTATTGATGTAAAATTCTACGGACTTTTTGGATTACAGCGCTGGCCAACTTTTAATGTTGCAGATGCCGCCGTTGTAATATGCGGAGTTATGCTTTTTGTTTCGTTTATTATTACAAGTAAAAATCAGGATTCAAAAGACACACAGGAGACAGCCTAAATGATAGAAAATGCAGATCTTTCACCAGAAGAACAGGAACGCCGCAAGCGCGACAAAATTGAATTCCGCAACAAGCAGCGTGCTTCAAATATTTTTGTACTTGCTTCTACCTTAATTCAGATAATCGAAACTTTGATTATTTTGTGTGCCCTGCTCTGGGCAGACCTTATGATTATGTTCAAGGTTATTAAAATTGACAATGAAAGCGGTCCTACAATTTTACAGCTTTCGTTCTTTATTCTGTTCTTTGTTGGACTTATACTTGGATTTTTTGCTTACAGATTCACAATGAAGTTTATTATAACAAAGTTTGATTTAAGCAATAAGATTCTTGATTCAACACTGGACCATTACAGATTTATTAGAAAGAAGAAGTAGGAGACAATAATGGCAGAAAAAATCGGAATTATTGGAGCAATGGAAACAGAAGTAAAAATGCTCCAGTCTAAACTTGAAAATCAGAAATGCACAGAATTTGCCGGCTTAAAATTTTTTGAAGGTTCTATAGCTGGTAAAAATCTTGTAATTGTACGAAGCGGCGTTGGTAAAGTAAATGCAGCTTTGTGCGCTCAGACACTTGCCCTTAAATTTGGCGTAGAAAAAATCATAAATACAGGAATTGCAGGCGCAACAGGCGGCGGACTTGGTGTATTTGATTTTGTTGCCTCAACAGAAGCCGTTTACCACGATCTTAACATTGAATTCTTTGGCTATAAACCAGGTCAGGTTCCTGGCATGGAACCTGAGTTCAAGGCAGATTCTGCAATGGCAGACGCAGCAGTAAAAGCCTTTGCAAACACAAAATTTGCCGGCGAGCATAAAATTCTTAAAGGAAGAATAGCTTCTGGCGACCAATTTATTTCTGACACTGCCGTAAAAAACAAAATTAAGGAAGTTTTTAATCCGCTTTGTGTAGAAATGGAAGGAGCAGCAATTGCTCATGCCTGCACATTAAATAAAGTGCCTTTTGTTATTATCCGCTGCATGAGCGATATGGCAGATGACGCTGGCGAAAACGTATACAACTTTAATGAGGACACTGCTGCAGATGCAAGTGCACAGCTTATTCTGGAGCTCATAAAACTTATATAGCAATTAACGGATGAATATTCTTGCCAAATTCAAAGAAACAGCGGTCTCTGTTCTGCCGGTTATTCTGATTGTACTGGTACTTGGATTAACCGTTGCACCATTAGAAAAAATTTTTCTGGCACGCTTTGTGCTTAGCGGATTTTTTCTGATTATCGGGCTTACACTGTTTCTGCTTGGCGTAGATTTGAGTATTCAGCCAATGGGAGAACGCGCCGGTGCCGCATTAACAGGCAAAAAAAGCCTTACTTTGCTTTTAGCAGTTGCTTTTGTAATTGGTTTTATAGTAACTGCTGCAGAACCAGACATTCAGGTGTTTGGTGATCAGGTAAAGGGTGTATTTCCTTTTATAAATAAAAATATTTTTACCTTTGCAATCGCAACTGGCGTGGGTCTTTTTATTATGCTTGGGCTTTTGCGCACAGTGCTAAATCTTTCTCTAAAAATCACCATTTTAATTTCATACGTAATTCTTTTTGCAGTTTCTTATTTTGTTCCGCAGGCTTTTTTAGGAATCGCTTTTGATTCAGGCGGAGCAACAACTGGCCCAATGACAGTTCCGTTCATTATGTCTCTTGGAATTGGTGTTGCACGCGTTATGGCAGGAAAAGACGAAAACTCAAGCTTTGGTCTTACAGGCATTGCAAGCGTAGGTCCAGTCCTTGCAGTTTTGATATACGGAACGGTGACGGCTGCTTTGATTGCAGAAAGTGGTGATTTAGCTGCCAGTGGACAAGCAGTTTCTAGTGTTGCAGCCGTCAGCGTATCATCCTTAATAAAAACAGTATTCCACGAGGCAATTTTTTCTATTCTGCCAATTTTTGCGCTTTTTGTGATTTTTCAGTTCTGGCTTTTTAAGATGACTGCACGGCAAGTTATAAGAATCGTAATTGGTTTTGTGTATGCCTTTTCAGGACTTTTAGTTTTTTTAATCGGCGTAAACGGAGGATTTTCACAGGCCGGGGCACAACTTGGTCGCATTCTTGGACAAAACGCACTGAATTTTGGCGGCTGGTGGTATGTTCTTTTAATTGTAACAGGACTTGTACTTGGAGCAATTATTGTTTGTGCAGAGCCGGCGGTCTGGGTTTTGAGCGAACAGGTTGAGCAGGTTTCAGGAGGCACAATCAAAAGAAAGATGCTGCTTGTATTCCTTTCTGTTGGTACAGCGGTGGCAATTGCAATTGCTATGTGGCGTGCAGTTTCCGGCTTTAACCTTAAGGCTGTGCTTATTCCAGGCTATGCACTTGCAATGCTTCTGATGATTTTCTGCCCAGCACTGTTTTCTGGCATTGCCTTTGACTCGGGTGGAGTTGCTTCGGGGCCATTAACTTCTACTTTTGTACTTTCGTTTACAATTGGAGCGGCAACCGGAGGCGACGGCGGCACAGATTCTTTTGGCGTAATTGCGCTTGTTGCAATGATGCCTTTAATTGCGATTCAGATTATGGGAATTGTGTTTAAAATAAAACAGAGCGGACTTTCAAAGGAGGCAAAGCATGTTTAAGCTGATAGTTAGTATTGTTCCGCACGACAGCGGCGAGCTTATAACCTCTGCGGCAGCATCAAAAGGTGCAGGCGGCGGAACAATTATGATGGCGCGCGGAACTGCACAAAGCAATATCATTCAGCTTTTGGGACTTGGAGACACTTCTAAGGACATTGCTTATGTAATTGTAGACGATTCAATTTATGAAGACGTACGCTCAGAAATTATTTTACGTACAGAAAATAAGAAAAAAAGTTTTGGTGTACTTTTTAGCGTTGATTTGGGTGAATTTATTAAGGCAGGAGACGCAGAAAGTAAGGCTGCAACTTTAGCAGCAGGAGGAAATATGGCAAACGAAGATTCTTACCAGATGATAAACGTAATTGTAAACAAGGGATATGCTGATGATGCAATGGCTGCCGCGCGGAAAGCGGGTGCCGGTGGCGGAACAATTATGAGCGCGCGCGGAACTGCAAAAGAAGGCGATGCTAAATTCCTGGGAATGGAAATTGTGCCAGAAAAAGACCTTTTAATGATTGTTGTTCCTACAGAAAAAGCACCTCAGATTGTACAGGCAATTAAAGAACTACCTTGCATGCAAAAAGCAGGAAGCGGAATCATCTTCTGTAACGAAGCCCACGGATTTACACTTTTAGGAAAAAATTAAAAAAGTCAGAACTTTTTGCTTACCGCTATTTTTTGCGCATGATAATCATTGTCATGTCATCGCTGATTTCGCCTTCGCGGAAAGCTTTTAAAGAGCGGTTTATGCATTTTATCTGTTCGGCAGCTGGCATTGTATAAATATCACTTATGATTTTCATAAATGCCTTAGTTATAAAGCGCTCGCCGTCTCTGTTTTCTGAATCAGAAATACCGTCTGTGTAAAGAATAATTTCATCACCACGTTCAAAAGTAACGTACTGCGAATAATAATAAGCAGGAAAGCCCGCAATTCCAATGGAACCGCCCGAAAATTCATGAGATTTTTCCAGGAACAAAGCCTTCTGCAAGCCTTTTCTAAATACAATCGGATACGGATGACCGGCATTTACAATTTCAAGCTGCTTACCTTTTATTCTGATTAAAATTCCTGTCAGATAATTCTGAATCTTTCCCTTTTCTGCAATCACACGATCATTAATGATATTCATGATTTCCCAAAGTTCCAGATCCTGGCGATCAGAAAATTCCTGCTGAATAATATTTTTTACAAGCATTGTAACAAGGCCGCTGGAAATTCCATGCCCCGAAACATCAAAAAGGCCAACGCCCTTAGTTCCATCTTTTGATTCATAAAAATCGTAAAGGTCACCACTAACGCCGGCAAGAGGACGATTGTAATATGCAATATCCCAGCCTTCAATTTCTACGTTATCGTGGCGGTAAAAATTCTGCTGAATGAATGCAGCAAGACGGATTTCCTTTTCCAGATTTTCACCGTGTTTTTTGAGTTCAACCTCAATTGTATGCACAACGTAGGTATAAATCAAAATTACGACAATAATCATTGTAAGACTCAAGATAATGTTTAGCATGCGGAACGAAAGCAGCACGTTCGGATTCATAACATATCTGGTCTTAAAATGCACAAAATTCAGCAAAAAGAAAATCAGCGTAGTTATAGAAGTAAAGATTGCCGAAATCTTAAAATCTTCTTCAAAAACAAGATAAGGAAGCGTTCCCATCATAAAAATAAAGAACTTAAAATTGGTGTAAGAGCCCAGGCAGTATTCGGCAAAAATCTGATGAATTGTAACTTCCACCGACGCAATCAAATACAAAAGGACATAACTTTGATGCTTTGGAATTAAAACCAAAAGAACAGTAAAAAGGCTCACGCTAAAAATGTTAAAAAAGAACATCGGGTAAACACGAAGAATACCAAAAATAACTAACACACATACATGATAAAGTAATGCACAAAGTGTTGAAAAAAACGCAATTAGTTCAGAGCGCCCATGAGATGTAGAAAGTTTTTCGTGAGTTATTAAATTAAAAAACATTTAGTCCATCTATTTTAACACATTTTTTAATAAACACGCTACAATAATATTATGAATTTGAAGAAAATTGTTATCGTTTTAGACCATCCTGATGAAGCCAGAAACATCGGTTCTGCATGCCGTGCCATGGCAAATAATGACATTAAGGAATTGCGCATCGTAGGTCACCGCGAAGATTATGATGCAGAAAAAGTTCACGTTCTTGCAATTCATGCCGCTTACATTTTTGATAACGCAACTTTTTATGATGATATAAATGCCGCCACCGCAGACTGTGCCCTTAGTGCAGGAACCACAAGACGCCGCGGCAAAAACAGAAAAGGAAAACTTTTGCTTCCAGAAGAATTTGCTACTCAGGCTGATGAAATTACGGGTACAGAAAATGTATCTGATACAGAGCCAGAATCTTCTACAGGAGGCAAGGTAGCCGTTATTTTTGGCAACGAACGCACAGGCCTTACAGACGATCAGCTTGATATGTGCACCCTGGGAGTTGCAATTCCTTCTTCCAAAGAGTTCGGCTCCCTTAATCTTTCGCATGCCGTTCAGATTATCTGCTATCATCTTTTCCGCCAGAACCTTAAGAACACAGGTAAAACAGATGCCGGCTTTACTCCACTCACTTTGGAACGCCTGGATAAAACCGTTGCAAATATTACAGACAACCTTCAGAAAATCGGATTTTTTAAGCTTGCAGGCCGTCCTGATATGGAACGCTTCTGGAGAAGTCTTTTAGCACGTGCAGCACTTTCAGAAAGCGAGGCACAATATATAGAAAAGACCTTTACAAAAATGGCAGGACTTGCGGCACGAAATGGCG
>JAILHD010000039.1 GCA_024696155.1 Treponema sp.
GTGTGGCAAAATGATTAAAATTTTTGCTGTCAGAAGTTGAAAGGTCTCCAAAAATGAACTCTGTATAATACTGAGCCGTAAGCGTCCAGGTTTCCGGCATCCAGTCTATACCGCATAGAGCTTCAAGTTCATTTCGTAAAACCGTGGAATCTTTTCCTTTTAACTGATTTTGTGCAGTAATGTCAAAATTTCTTTCCGGAAAGAAGGCAGTTTCCATACGCAGAACTGTTTCACCAAGGGGAACTGCTGCATCAAGTCCAAGCATAGACATGCGCTTATATTCACCTTTTACGTTAAGACCAGTGGCTGTCATTTTATAATTAATAAAAGGCATATCATCCCAGCCATAAAAACCATAGAATGAAAGATCTAAGACCGGAAAATAGCCGGAAAGTTTCAGTCCATATTCGCCGTTCCAGAGTGCAGTATCCGGCTTTTCAAACTGACCGGAAGATAATTTTGCCGGAGTAAAAAACGGAATCCAGTAAGCCTCTGCTGAAAACTGATTGCCACTAAGAGAAAATCTGACGGCATCAACTGCAAGTTTATTATCGGTCTTAAGCATAGCGGCAAGATTCGACAGGTCTTTAGGGCAGATTACATTTGTAATGTCGATTCCGTCTGCCTTACCCCATGCAGTTTTCTGCCTTCCAATACGAAGTCCCCAGATGTTTGTTGTATAATCCAGCCACAATTCAGAAAGCAAAAAGTCCATAGATGAATTAACCGAATCGTAAGTAACAGTGCCTTCTGCCAGTGCAGAACTGTTTCCGTAATAAGAATCCAGTTTTCCTGTAAATGATGTATTTCCCAGGGTCATGCGTCCTGCAGCGGTATCGCTGTCTGTCCAGGGAGCTCCAGCTCCCCAGAGTGTTTCG
The DNA here is from genome assembly GCA_024696155.1 of Treponema sp. Taxonomy (GTDB): domain Bacteria; phylum Spirochaetota; class Spirochaetia; order Treponematales; family Treponemataceae; genus Treponema_D. Next base: position 879 of record JAILHD010000039.1, read on the forward strand.
ACATTCCCTGAAAAATCAATTCCTTCCGCAAAAGCAAAAGCGGAGCATAGCATTATCAATGCAATAATTGATTTTCTTTTCATAGTCTACCTGATTCTAGCCTTTTCAAGCGAAGCAACAGTAAACAAAGAATCGTCTATATCGCCCCCGTCGTAAACAATGTTTGCCATTTCAAAAGTTGACCAGCCGCCAGTCTGAATGTTTTCCATTTTCATTTTCTGCGCCGTTGTAAAACCTTTGATTGTTGCAAAATCTGTGCAGGTCAAAACGCGGTGAAGCTGATTCTGACGGTCAAAAAGCTCGCACTTTCTGAGGATAAAGTCTGATTTTGCGATGTAAGAAATGTATCGCGGATCTTTTTGAGTTTTATCTTTTGCTATGCACTCAACCTTGTAACAGTCAGTGCCGTCTACGCTTTCTTCGCCCAAAAGATTGTAATCGTAGTCGTTAAGACTTCGCTCTCCCATATCGCGATAGGTAAAGTCGGTTCCCATAAAACTTCCGTCACTTTCAGAGCCGCTTGAAGCGATTCGGCGGGTCTTTTTCATTGCAGGCATGTAAAGCCAGTTGTCAGAATCTTTTTTATTGCCGTTAGCATCTTCTTCGTAATCAAACATAAGGTAGCCGGTGCCGGAAACATCTTTTGGTGTTACAAAGACGATTACTTCTTTTTTGACCTCTCCGTAGTCCTTACTTTTCATGATAACCTGGCGGATTCTGTCTGACCCCTTCTTTGTATGAATTGTAAGGGTTGCAGTTGAAGACGATGTTACAGCTTCAGGAACTTCATCTGCTTTTTTCATAATGTCATAGCCTGTGAGCGACTGTGAAAATGCAGCAGCTCCCATAAAAATTGCTGTAAGTGTAAAAATTGTTTTTTTCATAAAAAAATCTCCTTCTAAAGTTTTTAAGAGGGGGAAGTCTCCCCCTGCGGCCGCACTTCGTTGCGTTCTACCCTCTCTGCGGGCTCAATCGCCGCCCGCAACGCCCGCTCCAAACGGCTTCGTTATAAACAGCAGCACAGGTGTGATTGTGTAGTCCGCAATCAGTGCGCTTCCAAGTCCTACTACCGAAAGCCAGCCGATGTTTATAAGAACATTCATCGTACTTGTAAGGAAAATCGCGAACATGGCGCAGAGAATTATGGTTGTCATAATCATTGTCTTACCTATTTCGCGGTAGGAATTTTCTATTGCGCTGCGGTAGTCTCCGGTAAGTTCAAAGTGATATTT
>JAILHD010000071.1 GCA_024696155.1 Treponema sp.
GACGCGCCGCCAGCGTTCGTTCTGAGCCAGGATCAAACTCTCCATGATTATTTCAAAACCCCGAAGGGTATTGATTACCATAAATTAAGTTCAAATCAGGCTTTTTCTTATTTGCTGAATTGATTTATCAATCTAGTTTCACGAACTGAAACTAGCGGGTATGTTTTTAATGATACAAAAACATATAAAACTTGAACTATACAGTTAGTTATTTCCTTCCCTGTTGTGTCAAAAAACTTTCTCGTTTGAAGTCGCTCAGCAGTGCTGCGCGACGGTGAAAATTAATATATCCCTTTCTCTATTTCTCGTCAATACTTCATCCTTTATTTTTTTGAAAAATCAATAGAAATATTTGTTATTTTAACAAATCAAATTCTGCAGTTAATTCTGGAATATCAACCTTCTTCATTTTTAATGTGCGAACATCATTAAGAGAAATATCTGTAATCCCTTTGATTGTAGTCTGCATATCAAGACATGGAATTAAGAACAATGCTTCTGTTCCGCGAATATCTATACATACACCTTCAAAGGTTAATTCTGGATTCTGCAAAAGGTAAACTAACTTCCAGTGAGTATCACTTTTACGACTTGCCTTTTTTGCTGCAATAGACGCAGCATCACCTGCAGCCACTTTTTCCAGCATTTCATCTTTTGGCATAAGACGCCGGCCGTCAATAAAAGCTCTAAGCTGCTGATGTGCAATTAAATCGCCATAGCGGCGTAAAGGAGACGTAACCTGAGAATAAAACGAAACCCCAAGACCAGCGTGAGGAGCAGGAGTAATACCTACACTACGCTTTCGCATACATTTAATTTTTGCAAAATCGCCGGCCAAGCCTTCCGGAATTTTTTCTGGAAATTCCGGCGCTTCCTGACTTACAAACGGAAAAGGAATCTGATTTTTAAATGCAAATCTCGCAGCACCTTCTCCCGCAAGAATCATAAGTTCTGCAATCATACCGTTACTTTCATATTTTTCTTCAGGAGCGACAGTAACTTTTTTAGTTTCTTTATCAACAGTTATATCAACTTCTGGCATTTGAATTGTTACAGCGTGATTCTGTTCGCGTCGAGCTTTATTTTTTCTGGCGATTTCAAAAAGAGGTTTTAATTCAGGAGAATCTTTTTTTTCTTCTGCTTCTTTGTACGTCATTCGATGCACTGTAATTTTTGTTTTAAGCACAGCACATTCATCAATCTGGCAATCATCTGTAAGTTTTAACCGAAAAGACAATGCACGCGAATCTTCTTTTAAGCCAAGAGCATAATCTTCCAGTGCACTTTCACAAAGCATTCGAGAAGCGCCCTCTGGAATATAAAGGGTTGTTCCTCTACCCCGTGCCGCAATGTCAATTTTTGAATCTGGAAGAACACTGCTTGCAGGATCAGCAATATGAACCCAAAGATATTCACCATCCCATGCTACTGCATCATCAGGGTCATTTGAATGCTCACTGTCTATTGCATAGGCAATACCAGGAACTCCTACACGTTCTTCCTCTGGCATAGGACCAAGCTGCTCACTTGCAGAAGAAAATGAAAATCCAAAACGAGATGGATGAGGGTTTTTTGTATAATCCCAGATTCCGGAATCTATAAGCAATTTATGAGCTTTTTCAATTGTTTGAGAAATACCAGCTTCCTGCATCACTTTTGATTTTTCTGTCTTACAAAGGGCAAAAGCTTCTACTTCGCCCATAAATTTAGCATCATCAGGAAGATTCAGTTTTTTCTGTTTTAGACGAGAAATAAAAGCTTCTCGAATTTCTGCTTCGTGCTCTTTTTCGTAATTTTTCTGATTAAGAGCATCAATTTCTTTTTGGGAACGTGGAGTAAAAATCAGATTTCCATTTTTGATTTCATTCTGATTAAGCAAAAACTCAGGGGAAGCTGCTACAACTTTATAAAAAGCCCAGATTTCGTCAGCTTTTATACCGCTGCATGCTAAATCTGCAAGATCAGAAAAATTTAAAGGCTCAGAAGCGGTTGAATCATCACTTTGTAAAAGTTCCCAGGCTTCATGCAACATCGGAGTAAACTTTTCTCCGTCAGCAGCAAGTACACTCTCTAAAGAGGAACATGAATTATTATGTAAAAGGATTATGTCTTTTTCTCGAACTTTCTGTTCGCCGTAAACAGCCTTTTTACCAGTAGGAGTTGCTGCAGATATCTGATAGCGAACAAGATATTTATCGCCGTCACGCTCTTCTATGACGGCGGCTTGATTTTTATATAAAACAACTGATTTTTTTTCCATAATCCGACTATATCAGATTATGGAAAAAAAGACTATTTAGAACTTTTGTAGTTCCAGTAAACGCCAGTTGCCCATGTATTTAAGATCTCGTGAGCATAGTTATTGCGATGCTGGAAATCAAGGAATGCAGTAAAGGAATTATTTTTGTCCATTATCCAGGTAAAGTCTGGTCTAAGATCAAAAATACTTCCTCCCCAGTAATCTTCTTTTTCTTTAACATCTTCCCAGGCACTATTTTTTGAACCAAATGCTAAAGAAGACCATCCGCCTAATACAATCTTATCAGAAAGTTCCCAATTAACTCTAATTCCGCCATAACTTGCCATTGTGTAATCAGCATAAGTATAGAATGTAAAACCAGCTTCTGGCTTTAACATAAGATTGATTTTGCTAAAGTTAAATGTAAGAGCAGCACCTGTTCCCCAGCGTCCACCGTTTTCTTTATTATCTTCCTTGTAGTCGATTCCAAGATAAGCATCAAGAATAAAAGGTTTGAATGCAATAGTTGCTCCACCGTAAAGGTTTCCAGTTGAACGGAAAAGTCCATCTACACCGGCAGAAATTGTAAGGAAATCAGCAGGATGAATTTTTGCACCAGCATTGAATACAGGTTTATCTGTTGTTACGCCGCTTGGAATTGCTCCACCAATTTCAATAAAATCTTCATAATGAAAGCGAATACCAAGTGCCGATTTAGTCTGACCAGCATAATAAGCTGTGTAACTATTTGCATAATAAGTATAACCAACAACATCAGCCTGTCCAGGAATTGCATCTTTAAGACCACCCTGAACAATATGACAGAATGGTTCCCACAAGTTTCCGTTATAAGAAGGAGCAGGTCCAACCTTCCAGTCAAGACGTGTACCCATTCCTAAATCCCAGTATTTATGTGGATGATAAATAAAGTTTACGTAGTAGCTTTCTGCATAACCATTTGTCCACCAGGTACCGTCCTGATAATGGTTTGTGTACCAGAAAGGAGTAATTTTTGTATTTGCAAAGTAAAAATCATCAGTAAATTTTCCGACAACAACTTCATCATTTGTAAGTGCACCCCAGTTGAGCATTGCATCTACAGTGCATTTTTTAATATCGATGCGGGTCTGAACTGTATCAACAAAACCAAAAAAGCGAAGTCCTGTTGGATCATATTCTGCAGAATTATCTAAATATGACTTACCAAAACTTACAGAAAGAGTATTTTTTACTCCTGGTTCACTCATAACCTGTGACCATGCAGCAGCAGAAACTAAGAGAGCCGCAGCAACAGCAATAATTTTTTTCATTACTTTTCCTCCAAAATAAAAAAAGCACCGTACTGTAAAGTACGATGCTTTTGTTTTAACAGATTATTATAATTTAGTCAAAAAGGATGGCATAAATTACCATTTCTTTTCGATTACATCACAAATATTCTTTTCGCCTTCATCAAGAGAGAAGAATTTTGCTTTTTCCATGTTAGGAACAACGTTTACAGAATCGCCAAGGCGGAATTCTGCATTTGCAGTTGTTTTAGCAATAATCTGCTGACCTTTGTTTGATACAAGGTAAAGGTGTGTTTCTGCACCAAGAGGTTCTTTGTTAACAATCTTCATCTGCATATCATCTTTTGCAGCTGGCTTGTCAACATAAGTCAAATCTTCTGGGCGGATACCGAATGAAACTTCTTTTCCAACGTAAGCTTTAAGAGACTTAGCCTGTTCAGCTGTTGGGTTGATTTCAAATGAACCTTCATCACAAACGATAGCACCGTTCTTTTCAAGAACTTTTACAGTCAAGAAGTTCATTGGAGGAGTTCCGATGAATCCTGCTACGAACTTGTTGATTGGGTTGTTGTACAAGTACAATGGTGCACCAATCTGCTGGATGAAACCGTCTTTCATTACAACGATTTTTGTACCAAGAGTCATAGCTTCAATCTGGTCGTGAGTTACGTAAATCATTGTAGCCTGAAGTCTGTTGTGAAGAGCAGCCAACTCAGAACGCATTGTTACACGAAGTTTTGCATCCAAGTTAGAAAGAGGCTCATCGAACAAGAATACTTTAGGGTTACGAACGATAGCACGTCCTACAGCAACACGCTGGCGCTGTCCACCAGAAAGTGCCTTTGGTTTTCTTTCAAGATACTGTTCAAGGTCGAGCTGTTTTGCAGCATCACGAACACGGCGGTCAATTTCTGCCTTATCCATCTTGCGGATTTTAAGACCGAAAGCCATGTTGTCATATACTGTCATATGTGGATAAAGAGCGTAGTTCTGGAATACCATTGCGATATCGCGGTCTTTTGGAGGAACGTCGTTCATCTCAACGCCATCGATATACAATTTACCTTCGGAAATGTCTTCCAAACCAGCGATCATACGGAGAGTTGTTGACTTACCGCATCCTGAAGGACCTACGAATACGCAGAATTCCTTGTCTTCAATTGTGATATTGGAATTTGTTACAGCGTGAACTCCGCCGTCATAGATTTTACCAATACCTTTAAGCTCTACTTTTGCCATTATTGGCCTCCTGATAGGGTTATATTATTGTTATAATTTTATTCGACATCATGGCAGAAGTCAAATTAAAATCTGATGAAATTTCATAAATTTCTGTTTTATTTTAAGCAGCTGCGGTCAAGACGGTCAAAGCCGTCTGTAAGTTTACGGGCAATTTCTACAAGTTTTGCAAGGTCACCTTTGCGGCCGCCTTCAATATTCAAAGGCATTACAGGGTCGTGGAGGCTCAGGCGGAGCAAAATCCAGCCCTGAACATCTTCAGACTTAAATGAAAGGCGTACACCTTCGTAAGACTGAGGCATTGTATATCCGGCAGCTTTTGCACGGGCTTTAAATTCTTCCAGAACTTTATTTCCGTATTCCTTAAAATCATCACCAGAAATCTTAAAGCGATACTCCCCTTCTTCTACAAGAGGAGGAAGTTTTTCTATAAGGCTGTCAAGTTTTTTACCTTCTTTAGCTGCCTTTGCAAGAGCAATTACAAGTTTTACTGCAAGGAAGGCACCGTCATCAAGGAAAAAGTTGTCTTTTAATGCACCGTGGCCGCTTGTTTCCATGGCAAGAGGTGCAACAGTTCCTGCAGCATTAAGTTCCTTCTGCTTGTTGATTACGTTTTTGTAGCCGCGCATGTAGCAGAGGTGCTTAAGTCCAAGAACTTCTTCCAGGAAGTAAGTAAGACGGTCTGAAGTAACGCTGTCTGTAATGATTGTACTTCCCGGATATTCAGGAGCAAGGATTGCAGAAATCATGGCAATGATTGAATCGCGGTTAACTTCGCTTCCGTCGCTCAAAACGGCGCTCATTCGGTCTACGTCGGTATCAAAAATAAGACCAAGGTCAGCCTTATTATTCAAAACAGCACTGCGGATTGCTTCCATTGCCGCTTTATTTTCCGGGTTTGGAATATGATTTGGAAACATTCCGTCCGGCTCAAGGAACTGGCTTCCACTTACGTCGGCGCCTAATGGGGCAAGAATCTTATCTACAAAGAATCCCGAGGCACCATTTCCGCTGTCTACAACAATATGAAGTTTTGAAAGAGGCTTTTCTCCATCGTTAATGCCGTCTTTAATCTTGTTTTTAAGATATTCGGCATAAATTGAAATCAAATCACATTCGCCGTCTGTCTTAAAGTCTGCTGCAAGAACATCAGAGGCAGTTTTATCATCAATTTTTGAAGCAATTTTTAGAACATCAGTAATATCTTCGTGTTCAAGTCCGCCGTCTGAATCAAAAAACTTAATTCCATTGCGGTTGAATGGAAGATGGCTTGCAGTAATCATTGCAGAACCATCAAATTTTGTCTGATCAAATACAATTGACATGAACATGGCAGGTGTTGTTGCCATATTGCAGTTTACAACTTTTGCTCCAGCGTGAACGATACCGCAGGCAAGCGCATTTAAAAGAGCAGGTCCAGAAACACGAGAATCCCGTCCTACACCAATTTTTAATTCGCCGGCAGCTTTACCGCTTTTTTTAGAAAGCCATTCTACAAAGGCACAGCCGATTTTAAAGGCAATAGGATTTGTAAGATTTACGTTTTCGCCTTCCACACCTTCCAAAGCAACGCCACGAACGTCACTTCCATTCTGCAATTTCATAATGTCAAATGCCATAGTTTTTTTCCTCTTTTTTATATCTGATTATTTATTTTCTGTAAGTAAACACAAGTGCACCAGGTGCAACCTGAGCATCAAACCCACGAGTTTTTTTAGCAGCAGGAGCACGAGTATGAATCCACGGAATTATAAAACCACTTACGGTTCCTATGAGGGCACCTGTAAACACGTCTGTAAAATAATGACAGCCACCGGCCATTCGTAAAGCCGCAACTGTTCCTGCAAGACCAAAACTTATACCGGTAACGCCCCATTTCCAGCCGCTTTCGGGATAATACTGAGAGAACACATAACTTGTAAAAGCTGCTGTTGTAAAACAGATTGACGTATGCCCAGACGGAAATGAATTTTTCCAGTCACCGTTTTTACGGTCATCTTCCGGCGCCCCGCTGTAATACATATATGGACGGGTCCGATTAACAGCCATTTTTAAAAGCTCTGTAGAACCATAAGTCCACAAAAGAGATTCCGCATACATTGTACCGATTGTAAGCCATTCAGTTTTGTCTGTTGTAAGGCCAAAAAGAGCAACAGGCGCAGCAAGCATTGCGATTCGGGTTAAATCACATGTTACATCAAGACCTTTTGAATAAGGATTCATAAAAAGCTGATCAAAATTAGGAATAGTACTCTTTGCCTTAAGGTCTCCGTCATATTCATCGTTTTTTACTTTTACAATCTTGTCTAAAACAAGCGCAGTTCCAGATAATGCCACACCGCCACCAAGAATCACAGCTTCTCTAAAAGGAGTCAGATAAAACGTTTTCTGATAATCAGTAAGATCAAAACTTTCGCTGATAGATGCGGAATCTGCAAGACAATTTGCCAGTATAGAAATAAAAATTGTAAAACAAACAAACAGTTTTTTCATAAGTCTAAGTATACATTTTTATCTCAACAGAAAAAAGATGTACAACTTTCATAAAATATTTTTTAGAAAACCTAGAACATTTTATTATATCGTTATAGAATAAAATGAGTTTAAAAACTTAAAGGTAAAATAATGTCTAAAAAAGTCGTATTAATCACAGGTGCATCTTCAGGGATTGGTTTAACAACAGCGAAGATGCTTTTGAATGACGGATACACAGTATATTGCGCTGCCAGAAGAACAGAACTTATGGAACCACTTAAAGCACAAGGTGGACATCCAGTATTTATAGATTTAACTGACGATACTTCCATTAAAACTTGCGTTGAATCAATTCTTAAAACAGAAGGCCGCATTGATATTCTGATAAATAATGCAGGCTATGCAACTGGTGGTTCTCTGGAAGACACCCCGATTGAAGACGCAAAACGACAGTTTGAAGTAAACGTTTTTGGTCTTATCAGAACTACACAGCTTTGTCTTCCTTCTATGAGAGGGCAGAAAAGCGGGTTGATTATAAACATTTCTTCTATGGCAGGCTTATTTTCAAGTCCATACCTTGGCTGGTATCACGCTGCAAAATATTCGGTAGAAGCCCTCAGCGATTCTTTACGAAGCGAAGTAAAATCCTTTGGCATTAACGTTGCAATTATTGAACCAGGCCTTATAAAAACAAACTGGGGCGTTATTGCCGGAAATATCATTGAAAAAACATCTGGAGGCACTGCTTACAAAGACAATGCCCTTCTTTATTCTGATTTTTACAAGCGAAATTACAACGAACACGCAAATGTTTCTGATCCAAGTGTAATTTCTAAAGCAATTTATAAAGCCATAAAAGCCAGAAAGCCTAAAACCCGCTACCGAACAGGAAAAAATTCGCACACCTTTGTTTTCTTAAAGCGAATTTT
>JAILHD010000073.1 GCA_024696155.1 Treponema sp.
CACGCAGGTTGTAAGCCAAAATGTAGCTTTGCCAGAAAAAACTTCTTCTAAAAACACAGTCTGGACTTGTACCTGCACTGTTGAACGCGGGGAAGGAAAGACTGTCGTCGTAGAAGTAGAAAAGTCTTCTCAGAAAAAGGCAAAAAATGCTGCCGCACTAAAAGCATTATGCATAATACTTAATCAGATTCGCGAAGAACAAACCGGCCGCGGTAAAGGCTTACTGCGGCTGATTCTTGAAAAATATATTTAGTCTTATTTTGTTTTATCCTGTTTTATAAGGATACGAAGAGCTTCTACAGCAGTCTTAATTGCAAGTTCGGTGTCGTGAGCCTGTTTGTTTTCAAGGCCTTTCTTTGCACGCTCCTGGTTTGCAACTACTAAGAAGCAGGAACCTACGCGAACACGAAGGAAGCTTCCTGCAACAAAGAGAGCAGCGCTTTCCATTTCGCTGGCAAGGCAGCCAAGACGCAGCCAGGCTTCCCATTTATTCTGAAGTTCGTAGCTTACAGGCATAATTTCCGGTTCATGCTGACCAAAGAAAGAATCCTTACACTGAACAACGCCAGCGTGATTACGGATTCCAAGATTTTTTGCAGCCTGAACAAGGGCATTTGTAACATCAAGATTTGGAACGGCTGGGAATTCAATCGGCGCAAACTCACGGCTTGTTCCTTCCATACGAATTGCACCGGTTGCAATTACAATGTCGCCGCCCATTACCTCTTCCTGCATACCGCCGCAGGTTCCCACGCGGATAAAAGTTTTTGCACCGCATTTTGCAAGTTCATCAATTGCGATTGAAGCTGAAGGACCTCCAATACCAGTAGAAGTTACACTTACTTTTACTCCGTCCAGAGTTCCTGTGTATGTAACGTATTCGCGGACATCTGCCACAAGCTTTGCGTTATCAAAGTGTTCTGCAATTTTTGCACATCGTTTAGGATCGCCCGGCATAATTACATATTCGCCGATATCTGCTGGTCCAACTCCTGTATGATACTGTTTTCCTGAACCTTCTGTATAATCTACCATGTTTGTCTCCTGAAAATTGATAATATAAATAGTATATCATAACAAATAAAGCGACGAAACAAATTATTTTAGTAAAAAAAACTTGACAAATGAAGAGTGTGGGGAAATACTTATAGCAAGCTTAAAAGTCGAAAATAAAAAAAGATACCTGTTTTGATTTTATTAAGGGGGTGTCCTATGAAGACTAAAATTCAATTTTTGGCTTGCGCTATTATTCCTTTCTTTTTTATTGCCTGCGCAAATGATTCTTCTGATAATTCATCTTCTACTGTAGATTTATTTGCTTCACCTAAAACAGTAATTGCGAATCTTGATACAGATTTAAGAGTTAGTAGTTCTACTCAGAGTGCAAGAACTGCAATTAAAGTAAAAGATATTGATGTACAGAATAATTCAGAGACTGTCGCTGACAGACTTGCTGGTGAAATAAGTGTAACACAGTGCATTTTGAAAATGACCAAGAATGAGATTGCAGAAGCCATAGGAGAGTTGAATTTTAATGAAAAATTTGAGCCTGGAAGTGAGAATCCTGTTATTGGCGAATATTTGATAGAAAAAGAACCTAAAATGCAAGTCAGACTTTCTCATTTTGAAGTAAAGCATGTTGATGGTGATGAAGATGCCTATATTTATTCTAGAGTTGTAGTTCCACATCCTCAGTAGGGAGATTTGCAGTTTGATTCTGTATTAAAATGTACAAAGAATGTCAAAGGAACTCTTGATACAGAACTTTTTATGGTCGGCGGTGGTGAAAATCTCTATGTAAAATTTACCTGTACTGCGGATGAAAAGAAAAAGAAGGAATTAAAAACAGATACAAATGGAATCTTTGAAACATGGGATGATATATCTATTAATTCAAATGGAATAGAAGGTTATAAATATAATAATATGGAGGGAAAGGATAAAAAATCTTCATTCTATGTTGATACCAGTGGATATTCTGCTGCGGTTTATGATAAAAAACGTAATGATTCAAGAGAAGTTACAACTATGATTTGTGAAGGAAGTTCTGGAGATGTCATAGTTCAGAAGTATAAGGGGGAAAATTCTGATGAAGCATGGTGTTATAATTTGAATTGGATAGATGGAATTTCTGAGTGGGTAATTGTAGAAAATAACGGTGAGTATAAACTGAAAGAAACTGAGGCATCTACAACAGAATATAAAATTTTTAAATGCCAAATAGATGACAACAAATATACTTATTTGATTCGGGAGAATGATTTAGGCACTTTAAAATGTAAAATTTCCGACGTTATTATTACAAAAATGATGAATGCCGTAGATAATTTTAATTATCCTAGTGATATTCCAGAAACTTATATAACTACAAGTATTTTTACAGATAGTTTAAGCGAAAGTCTCTCAGATTGGCTTTCCACTCTAAATTAATCCGTGCATAAAAAAGGCTCCCAGCACGGGAGCCTTTCAAGTTTCCTTAGAAATTGCCACAACATTTTGTTTTTAGCAAAATGTTAAGCAAAGGTTAGAGTCGCTGCAAACTGTAATTTGCATTACGACCTTTGCATTAGTGTATAGCGCCGTTCTTATACTTTTCTACAGTAATGAACTTACCGCCCGAACCAATCTTTTTACCTTCAACTTCAACAAATCCGTCTTTAGTAGAAAGATTCATTTCTGCAAATTTTTCAGGTTTTACAAAGCACATTTCTGCAACGTCAGCTGGAACATCAAATCCTTCTGGTTCAAGGATTGTTCCTACTTCAAAATCATCAGCAAAAATAACTTCGCAGGTGTCGTGATCATCTGCACCGCCTTTGCTTGCTGCAAGAAGCATACCGTTACTGCGAACGCCGC
>JAILHD010000084.1 GCA_024696155.1 Treponema sp.
GGTGAGGGTGCAGATTTTGAAGGTGTAATCGATCTTCTTAAAATGAAAGAGCTGCGTTTTGAAGGTGATGAAGGCGAAAATGTCGTAGAAAGTGACATTGATGCATCCCGTCTGGCTCAGGCTCAGGAATGGCGTGAAAAATTAGTAGAAACTGTTGCCGGTAGCGATGATGAACTGATGGAAATCTACCTTGAAGGCGGAGAAATTTCTGTTGAACAGCTTAAAAAGGCTATCCGCAAGGGTACAATCGGCCGTGCTTATGTGCCTTTTGTAATGGGGTCTGCCCGTCATAATCAGGGTGTTCAGCCTTTGATTGATGCCGTAATCGACTATCTTCCTTGCCCGACAGACGTTCCTGCTGCAAAAGGCCTGCGCGTTAAAAAAGATACTCAGGAAGAGGTGGAAGTTCCATGCGATCCTTCAAAAATGGCACTTGGTCTTGTATTTAAGATTCAGTATGACCGCGAAATGGGACCTCTCTGCTATGTCCGCATGTACTCGGGAAAAATTACCAACGGTATTCAGATTTACAACATCAATAAAAAGAAGCGCGAGCGTGTAAACCGTATTCTTCGTATGCATGCAGATAAATCAGAGCCATGTGATGCAATCAGCGCAGGTGATATTGCAGTATTTATCGGTCTTAAGCTTGCACAGACAGGTGATACAATCGGTTCTGAGGCTTTCCCTGTATTGCTGGAACAGCCTAAATTCCCTCAGCCGGTAATTTCTGTTGCCCTTGAGCCAGAAAGCATGAGCGAGCGCGACAAGATGAACGAAACTCTGGAAATCCTTAGCCGCGAAGATCCAACCTTTACAAGTCATGAAGATGCAGAAACCGGTCAGCTTATTATCAGTGGTATGGGTGAACTTCACCTTGATGTTCTCGTTACCCGCATGCGCGATGATTTTGGCGTAAAATGCAATGTAGGAGCTCCTCAGGTTACTTATCGTGAATCTGTAAGCGGAAGTGCTACTGCTACAGAAGAATTCAGCCGAGTTCTTGCCGGAAAAGAAAATACAGCAGGTCTTACAATTACTGTTGAGCAGCGCGAGCAGGGCAGCGGAAACCTCTTTGTTAACGAAGTTAAGCAGGGCAATATCCCTGATGAAATCTTTGATTCAATTAAGAACGGCTTTGAAAGTGCCCTTAATTCGGGAATTAAATATGGTTACCCATGTACAGATGTTGCCGTAAAAGTTACTGGAATTGATTATAACGAGCTTACATCTTCTACATTTGCCTTTGAAGCATGTGCTGCACAGGTATTTGACAAGGCCTGTACTGCCGCAAATCCAATTATCCTTGAACCTGTTATGAACGTTGATATTTCATGTCCTAAGGAGTTTGTAGGACCTGCTTCAAGCCAGCTTTCACAGCGTGGCGGAAACATTATGGGACAGGATTCGAAATCTACTGGTGATATTATTCACGCTCAGGCTCCAATGGCAAAAATGTTTGGATTTAGTACAAACCTTCGTTCTGCAACTCAGGGACGTGCAAGCTTCAGCATGGAGTTCAGTCACTTCCAGGAGAAGGTTGGAGGCTTAGGAAGCTTCTAAAAAAAATTAAAAATATTTAAAAAACGTGTTAAATGCTATTGACACTTTTTCACGTTTTCTATATATTTAATATCACATTCCGAGCGGGGGTGGTGGAATTGGTAGACACGCAAGCTTGAGGTGCTTGTGGCGTAAGTCGTGGCCGTTCAAGTCGGCTCCTCCGCAAAAGGCAGTCAGTAATGACTGCCTTTTTTATTTTAACCTGATTATGGTATAATAAGATTATGTATTACTATGGAATTGATTATACTTACATGATTTTTGTTTTACCCGCTCTTATTTTAAGTTTGTGGGCTAGTGCAGCGGTAAAATCTCGTTTTTCTAAATATGACCGTGTAATGACAAAGCGTGGTATTACAGGGGCTCAGGCAGCGGCAATTCTGCTTAGGGCTAATGGTATCTCTGATGTTAAGATTCAACATATCCGCGGTAATCTTACAGATAATTACAATCCTGTTACAAAAATTTTAAGCCTTAGTGATGCAACCTATTCAAGTTCTTCTATTGCTGCTGTAGGAGTTGCTGCACACGAGACAGGTCATGCAATTCAGCATAATACAGCTTATTTTCCACTTTCTTTCAGACGCACTCTTGTTCCTGTGGCAAACCTTGGTTCACGATTAGGTCCTCTAATGGCTGTTGCCGGTATTGGATTTGGCTATTCTGGTTATGCAGATCAGAATTTACCTTTATTCCAGCTTATAACGGACATAGGACTGCTTCTTTTTGCCGGTGCCATACTTTTTTATATTGTTACTCTTCCTGTTGAATTTAACGCCTCCAGAAGGGCTTTAAAGATTTTAAGAGAGTCTGGAGTTTTTGTAGATAAAGAAGAAATACGTGGTGCCAGAAGTGTTTTATGGGCTGCTGCAATGACTTATGTCGCAAGTGCCCTTTCTGCAGTGGGGTCCTTCCTCCGTCTGCTTTTAATTACAAACAGCAGACGCAGAAGAAGATAAGTCTGGAAATTATCAGATTACTTTATATTTAAGTTCCCGACGTTTTACAGCGGCAGGTTTTGTGTCACTATAGCCAATTGTAATAACAGCTGTTACATAGTGATTTTCTGAAAGATTTAATACAGGCTTCATTTCATCCTGTGTAAACCAGCCTGTCCAGCAGGCAGAAAGTCCCATGTGTTCTGCCTGAAAGAGTAGTGTAGTAGCCGCAATTGAGCTGTCCCTTATTACCCTTTCCATATCACCATCACCACGATATGTTTCGTTTCCCACGCATACAATAAATACAGGCGCTGTAAGCATCCATTTCTGATTATGATCAGCCATGCAGATTTTTTCTTTCATTTCTGCGGAACGTACTACAATAAAGTCCCAGGGCTGTTTGTTTGAGCCAGAAGGTGCTAAAGAAGCTGCCTTAAGAAGAAGTTCTATCTGTTCATCAGAAATGTCTTTTTGCTGATATTTTCTTACGCTTCGTCTGTTTTGAATTTCTGGTAATATATCCATTTTAATTACTCTGCTCCCCGAATTTGTAAAAAGATATAAAAAAAGACTTCCGTTTAAGGAAGTCTTTTGACGCTTGACGGGCTCGAACCGCCGACCCTCTGCTTAGAAGGCAGATGCTCTAATCCAGCTGAGCTAAAGCGCCGTAAGTGTTAAATACTATATCACAAAGCTTATTTTGATTCAATACTTGAACTTGGCGAACTGAGCATTTGTTTTACTGTTCTCCAGCCAAGCATCGCACATTTTACGCGTGCTGGCATGTGTGAAATATCCTGAAGGGCAGCAGCTTCATCAAGTTCTTCCAGTTCTTCGTCGGTAACGCTTCCCTTAATCATGCGGTCAAATATATCTGCAAGTTTGAGTGCTTCTTCCTTTGTTTTTCCGATTACAAGGTCTGCCATCATGTCGGCAGAGGCCTGGCTTACGGCACAACCGCTTCCAATAAAGCTTGCGTCAACGATTTTATCTCCATCCATTTTGAGCTGAAGAGTAATCTGGTCTCCGCAGCTTGGATTTACGCCTTCAAGACAGAATGAAGGATTTTCCATATTCTGCTTGTGAACTGGGTTGAGGTTATGCTCGTTGAGTATTTCGCGGTAAAGTTCTTTTGTGTCCATTTACATATTCTCCAAATGTGTGCTGTCCGGGGCGTTGCGGGGTGTCCCCGCTGGGTGGGGTAGCGAGCAACGAAGTGTGAGCGTAGGGCGGGGCTCCGCCCTCCTGCTATTTGCTAACAGCTTATAGCTAAGTGCTAGTCACTAAACCCTGCCCATGTACGTACCTGGGCAATTTTTTTAAGGAAAGTGTCGACTTCTTCTTCTGTGTTGTAAAAATAAAGGCTGGCCCGGGCTGTTGCTGTCTGTTCAAGATACTGACCGAGCGGCTGTGCACAGTGATGGCCTGCACGAATGGCAATGTGTTCTTCACTCAGAAGGGTTGCAATATCATGCGGATGAACGCCGTCAATTGTAAAAGTTGCAATGCCGCAGCGTTTGCTTCCGTCTTTACTTCCTATGATGTTAATATGAGGTATTTTCTTCATGCCGTCAATAAGGCGGCAGCAGAGAGCATTGTCGTGTTCTGTAATGTAATCAAGGCCTACAGACTGAACGTAGCGGATTGCGGCTGCCATACCAACGGCATCGCCCGCACTTACAGTTCCAGCTTCAAACTTGTGAGGTACTTCTGCCCATGTAGCAGTGTCACGGGTAACGTATTCAATCATTTCGCCGCCGCGCAGGAAAGGCTCCATTTCTTCAAGCAGGGCTTTCTTTCCGTAGAGGGCACCGATTCCCATCGGGCCTCCAAGTTTGTGTCCGCTCATTGCAAAAAAGTCAGCGTCAATATCCTGAACGTCAACTTTGATATGTGGGGCAGACTGAGCGCCGTCTACAATCATAATTGCACCGTTTTTGTGAGCCACCTCGGCAATCTTTTTTACAGGGTTTGTAACACCAAGAACATTACTTACGTGGACTACAGAAACAATTTTTGTGCGCGAATTGATTTTAGAATTGATTTCTTCGTCGCTGATTACTCCTGTTTCTTTGTCGCATTCCATGAATACGAGTTTTGCGCCTGTTTTCTGGCAAACCATCTGCCATGGAACAATGTTTGAGTGGTGTTCCATAATTGTAACGCAGATTTCGTCACCTGCTTTAAGTTTGTTCAAGCCCCAGCTGTAGGCTACAAGGTTCAGGCTTTCAGAGGCATTACGGGTAAATACAATTTCAGAAGACTCCTTTGCATTGATGAACTTTGCGGTTGTTTCGCGGGCATTTTCGTAGGCAAGGGTAGCGCGCTCACTTAGGGAATATAGACCACGAAGTGGATTTGCATTTTCTGTTGCATAAAAGTGGGTCATCGCATTTAATACGATAAACGGACGCTGAGCAGTTGCTGCAGTGTCAAAATATATCAGGTCCTTGTTTTCTACGGAAGATTTTTCATCGATCGCTTTGAAAAACGGAAAGTCTTTTCTGTATTTATTCATAATTTTGCCCTTATATTTTTAATTTACCGCGGTTAGACGGCATTATTTATCCAGATATGCGTTGATTTTTTCTTTTACCTCTTCGCTTGGAATCAAAGAAGCGGCTGCATGAATCTTTGCGCGTGACATGATTTTTTCGGCTTCTTTTTCGCTGATTCCGCGGCTCTGCATGTAAAAAAGAACTTCTTTAGAAAGACGACCGATTGTAGAACCGTGTTCACCTTCTACGTCCTCTTCATCACACAAAATTACAGGAATTGATTTGTTCACGGCTTTTGGAGAAAGAAGGAGAACTTCTTCCATTTCGTTGCCTTTTGAGCCTGCACAGCCGTTCTTAAAATCGATTGTGCCACGGTAAGTTTTAAATGCATTATCAAGAAGAGTACCGTTTACGTTCATCAGACATTCTGATTTTTTGCCTGTGTGATAAACGATGTGGTTCATATCAAACATCTGGTCTTTTTTGCAGGTGTAAGCAACTTCGCTTGTGAAGCGTGATTTATAGCCTTCGAGAATTACGCCAAGTCCTGAATCAACGTGGCGGCCGCCAAGTTCAATCTGTGTAAACTGAACTTCTGCTCCGTCCTTTGCAATTACTGCAGTATCATCCAGCTGAAGACTGTCTTCTCCTAAAAGCTGAACTTTTGCAATGTGGATTTTTGCGTTTTCTTTTGCAAGAATTTTTGCGCGGAAGGTGGATTCTGAAGACTTTCCTTCGTAAAGAAAAACAACAGTGCTTTCAGAATTTTCTTCTGCAATTATGTATGTAAGATTTGCCTGACTTTCATCTTTAGAAAAATTGATGATAAGAGGCTTTTCTACTTTGCCTGCAATTCTTACAGTTTTAGAAAATTTACTGTCTGCAAAAACTGCCTCTATAGGGTGATTTTTATCTTCTGTTACAAAATCAAAATGAGAATGTCCGTCTACAAGCTTTGGATTTTTAGCATTAAAAACTCCGCTTGCAAATTTTAGACCTGAAGCCTCGGAAGGAATGCCTTCTTCAATTTTAATGCCTTCTCCCGCATTCAAAATCTTTGCTTCTGCCGGGTTAAATGCAGCCTCAAGACTGATTTTGTCGCGGTTCATTTTCATCCAGTTCCATGTGAGGGAAGGGATTTCGTTTATTGTCATGTCTTTCATTATAAGCCTCCCTTCATCTCAAGCTTTATCAAATTATTCATCTCAACTGCATATTCAAGCGGCAATTCTTTACTTACAGGGTTTGCAAAGCCGCTTACTATCATACTTCGGGCTTCTTCTTCGCTGATTCCCCGGCTCATAAGATAGAAAATTGCGTCACTGCTGATTCTTCCGATTTTTGCTTCGTGTCCAACGTCGCTTGAATCGTTAAAGATTTCCATAGCTGGAACTGTATCTGAGCGGCTGTCACTGTCCAGCATTAAAGACTGGCATGAAACGCTTGCCTTACTTTCTTCTGCTTCTTTTGAAATGTAAATTGCAGAACGGTAAGTGCTCATTCCTCCACCCTTGGAAATAGACTTTGTAGTAATCAGACTTGAAGTGTGTGGTGCCAGATGAACCATCTTAGCGCCTGTATCAAGATTCTGACCATTGCCTGCAAAAGTAATTCCAGTAAAGTCAGCCTTTGCATTGCGGCCGACAAGGTCACTTTCAGGGTACAAATAAGAAACGTGAGAACCAAATGAACCAGAAACCCATTCAATGCTTGCGTCTTCTTCAACCTTAGCACGCTTTGTGTTCAGGTTGTACATATTTTTTGACCAGTTTTCGATTGTCGAATAGCGGAGGTGTGCACCTTTTTTTACAAAAAGCTCTACCGCACCCGCGTGTAAGTTTGCTTCGTTGTATTTGGGAGCAGAACAACCTTCAATAAAGTGCAGGTCTGCGCCTTCATCAACAATAATCAGTGTGTGCTCAAACTGACCGGCTCCCTTTGCGTTCAGACGGAAGTATGACTGAAGAGGGAAGCTAAGGTGTACACCTTTTGGAACATAAACAAATGAACCACCAGACCATACAGCACCGTGAAGGGCAGCAAATTTATGATCTTTAGGTGTAATCAAAGTCATAAAGTATTCTTTTACCATTGGTCCCCATTCTGGAGACTTGAGGGCATCTTCAAAACCTAAGTAAACTACACCCTGTTTTGCAACTTCATCCTGAACATTGTGATAAACAAGTTCCGAGTCATACTGGGCACCAACGCCTGCAAGAGATTTTCTTTCTGCTTCCGGAATACCAAGTTTTTCAAAAGTATCTTTGATATCCTGAGGAACGTCTTCCCAGCTTCCGCTCATCTGAGTTTTCGGGCGAACGTAAGTTGCAATATCTTCCATATGAAGGCCTTCAATTGAAGGGCCCCAGTCCGGCACCTTGAGCTGATTATATATTTCAAGCGATTTAAGGCGAAATTCCCTCATCCATTCAGGGTCGCCTTTTTCTTCGCTGAGTTTTGTTACGATTTCTGGAGTTAAACCGCTTTCGATTCGGTAAAAATCCTTTTCCGATTCTTCGTAGCGGAAGTCATAAAAATCGCGGTTTATGTCGTTTATCTGTGTCTTTTCTTCCATAACTTAAATATATTTCTCAAATCCGTTGGCATTGATATCTTCTACCAGTGAACCGTCGCCAGTGTGAACGATGTGACCTTTTACCAGAATATGTGTGTGGTCAATCTTCAAATCTTCAAGAATTTTTGCGTTGTGAGTGATGATTAAAAGAGATCCGTTTGTACGTTTCTGATACTCTTCAATTCCCTTAGAAACTACACGTACAGCATCAACGTCAAGACCGGAATCAGTTTCATCAAGAATTGCAAAATCAGGTTTGAGCATCAAAAGCTGGAGGATTTCACTCTTTTTGCGTTCACCACCAGAAAAACCTACGTTCAAATCGCGTTTTGCATAGTCTGGATTCATGTTCAAAAGCTCCATGCATGCCTTAAGCTCTTTCTGGAACTGGAAAAGCTTTACGCGCTCGCCTGTTTTCTGCTGAAGGGCAGAGCGGATAAATGTTTCAAGAGAAATGCCAGAAACTTCAAGCGGCGCCTGGAAAGACATAAACATTCCCATCTTTGCACGCTTGTCTGTGCTTTCTTCTGTAATATCAGTATCTTTGAAAAAGATTTTTCCGCCTGTGATTTTGTAAACCGGGTTTCCCAAAAGGGTGTTTCCCAAAGATGATTTTCCGGCACCGTTAGGTCCCATAAGAACATGAGTTTCGCCGGCGTTTATAGTAAGGTTCAGGTCGTTGAGAATCTGTTTTCCGTCCTCAAGTCCTGCATTTAAATGTTGGATATCAAGTAACATAGCATAAATATACTGAAAAGATAGGTTAATGGCAAATGGAGAGGGTTAAAAATATATGTTACAATAATGAAGGTTGTGACAATTTATTAAATCCGTTATCCTATACTTATGAACCATAAGCAATTTGTTTTTTTTGACTGCGAATGTGCAAACACTTATGACGGAGTTGGTAAAATCTGCTCACTTGGCTATGTTATTACTGATGACGAACTTAATGTTATGGAAAGCGAGGATGTTGTAATTAATCCTGAATGTGATTTTGACTGGTACCTGCTTTCTGCAAAAAATGAATGCCACCTTGCATATTCAAAGGACTACTTCCGTGCAAAACCTAATTATGAATCTTATTACAAAGATATCAAAAAGCTTTTTACAACAGGAAACCGTTATATCGCTGGTTTTGCTGTAGGAAACGACGTAAGTTTTGTGAACAGCGCAAACGAACGCTACAATCTTCCTGATATTAATTTTCGCGCTTTTGATTTAGAAAAACTTTTGAACAAGCATTACGACACAAAACGCAAACTTAAGGAATGGGCAGAATTTTTTGGCGTAAATGTTGCAAAATTTCAGAGTCACAAATCAGTTGATGACGCTATGGTGACAATGCTCTGTATGAAAAAATTCTGCATGGAACAGGAAAAGACCTGCGAGCAGGTTTTGCAAGAAAATAAGGATTATTTTATTTCCAGCGAGCAGATGCTTATTGCGGCAGAAGAACGCGCTTACCGCAAAGAAATGCAGGAAAAAATCAAACGTCTTTACAACAAAAAAAATCCTATGCCGCGCCACAAGGGCCTTCTTGGTATTCATGTAGAGCTCGACGGTCACGTGTTAAAAGATGTTGATTATGCTTTTGAACTTGTAAAACGTATTTACGATAACGGCGGAATTGTTCACGAACATTGTACCGGTAGTGGACTTTGTGTTTTTGACGTAGAAAATGTTTCTGAGCTGAACGAAAATCTTGTTGCAAAAGTTCAAAAACGCGGCCTTGAAGTTATTACACTTTCTGACCTGGAATCAAAATTAGGATAAGACTAAGTTTGTTTTTTTTGGACAAACCTGCTATTCGGGTTTATCATTAAGTATGCATTTTTTGGAATTTGACATTGCTGCTTTTTTCCTGGGCATACTTGTAATGTGGTTTTTTCATAAAAACCGCCCGATTCCTATTTTGCATAATCGAATTTTTTACATCCTTATCATTACGTCATTTGTAGTAACTGTACTTGATTTTGTTACGGTTATTTTTTCAACCTATGCTTTGTATCTGCCGCGCTGGCTTTTATGGTTAATAAACTGCCTTTATTTTACAGGTTCAGATTCCCTTGCAATGATCTGGGCAACCTATTCGTTTTCTATTGTTGAGCGAAGAAAAAGATTGACTAAAAAGCAGATAAACTTGGTTCGTATTTCGCTTTTTGTTCCAATTACAGTTTCCCTCATTCTTGTCTGGCTTACCCCGATTCTTTCCGGCCATTGCAGGATTATTTTTTATTTGGATGCCTTTAATGTATATCATCGTTCAAATAATATTTTCTTTTTCTTAATACACGTAATTGTTGCTTATTACTTAATTTATTCAGTCGTAAATCTGTATATTAATCGCTACCGTATAGAAAAACAAAAAATCATAATGTTCCTTATTTATGCGGGCATAGTTGTACTTTCTGTTACGCTGCAGCTTATTTTCCCAAGCCTTTTAATAGAATCCTTTGGAATTGCAGTGGCAACAATGGCATTTTTATTTTATATTCAGCGACCGGAAGATTTTATTGACTATCTTACAGGACTTTACAATCAGAATTCCTTTATAAAATTTATGCAATTTAACTACACTGCAGAAATTCCTTGTGTCTGTATTGCTCTGATTGTTGATGATGTTCCATTTTTGTCGCACACGTTTGGTTTTGCCCAGATAAACCGCCTTTATACCGATATTGCTGATTTTCTAAAGCATAATTTTTCTAATGCAATGATTTATAATCTTGACCGCGGCCTTTTTGCCCTTGTTTATAAATCAATCGACGAAGTAGAGCAGCAGCATCTTATAAATGTTATTCAAAATCGTTTTAAAAAACCGTGGATAAAAGACACCGTAGAAATCAAACTTTATTCAAGGCTTTGTATTATTGACTGTTCAAAAGAGATAAAGTCTCCTGAAGATACTCTTGATATTATTAATTTTGTAACAAATGATGACCGCTACCGTCTTGGCGTTGTTTTTGATTACGAAATCGATATAGAAAAAAAGAAACGCACTGCCTATATTGAACGTGTTCTTCGCAGCGGTATGAGTGAAGGCCGTTTTGAAGTTTACTACCAGCCTTTGTACTCAACTGCAAAAAAACGCCTGATTGGTGCAGAAGCCTTAGTCCGCCTTAGAGATAAAAACGGAGAATTTATTTCACCAGAAGATTTTATTCCAATTTCAGAAAAGAACGGAACAATTCTTCGAATAGGCGAGTTTGTATTTGAATCGGTTTGTAAAACCCTTTCTTCAATTAATCCGTGGGAACTTGGCATAGAAAAAGTAGATATAAATCTTTCTGTGGCTCAATGTATGCAGGAAATTCTTGCAGACCAGATTCTTTCAATAAAAAGCATGTACCATCTTCCGTCTTCCATTATTAATCTGGAAATTACAGAAACTGCTGCGGCTCATACTCCTGCAATTTTGTTAAAAAATATGGAGCGTCTTACAAAAGCCGGAATAGAAATTTCTCTTGATGATTATGGTTCAGGCTATTCAAACATGAATTATCTTCTGAGCTTGCCGTTCAAGATGGTAAAAATAGATAAATACATAATCTGGGCGGCAAATAAGGACAACCGTTCACGTACAGCTCTTGAATACACAATAAAAATGATTAAAGCACTTGATATGACAGTACTTGCAGAGGGCGTAGAAACAAAAGAGCAGGCAGCCTGGCTTATAGAACTTGGTTGTGACTTTTTGCAGGGATATTATTTTGCAAAGCCAATGCCAAAAAATGAATTCCTTCGCGTAATGGAAGAAAATGTTAGAAATGTCCCTGCAGAAGATTTAGAACCTCCTCCAGCAGATAATCCAAATGGTATTGATGAACCAGATGATTTAGAAGAGCTGGAAGAATTCTAAATTAGTGATGTTCTGCAATATGTTTTTTTATGCAGCTGAAAGTTTCTTCGCTAATTACATGTTCAATTTTGCAGGCATCGTTTGTTGCAGTTTCTTCTGAAACTCCAATATCCATAAGAAGTTTAGAAAGAACATTGTGTCGCTCATAAATACTTTCTGCTATTTCACGGCCTTTAGGCTCAAGAGTAATGTTTCCATTTTCTGAAATTTTTATATAATTTTCTGCTTCAAGATTATGAACTGTAACACTAACAGATGGGCGCGAAAAATTCATTGCACGGGCAATGTCAATTGAACGTACGGCACCTTTTTCAGAAAGTACAAGAATTGTTTCAAGATACATTTCTGCAGATTCACGAATTTGCATAAAAAACCTTTCCTTTTTTTTGTCGATTCACTATTATCCTAGCACATAAAAAATCATAAAACAAGGTACGTGTTTTTTATTAAAATAAACGGCATGAATCCCTGATTTATGCATTTTTTACTGGTAATCATACGAATGTATGATAAAATATTGTTATAATTTACATGAAAGGAGTGTAAAAATGAAAAAGGTTCTTTCTTTATTTGCTATTGCAGCAGCAATGGTATTTTGTTTGAATGCACAGAGTATTAGCGTTACTAATACTTTTGGTGGTGACACAGATAACCTGGCAGGAAGCGATTTCCTTGTATTTGACAAAGATGGAAATAAAGAAGATGTTCATCCTGCAGACAGACTTCAGCTTGATGTAACTTCTGATCATCTTGATTCAAGAGTTCGTCTTGATTTTGATTCTTCTGCAAACGCATCTGGAAAAAATACTAATGTTCGTACTCGCGGCTATGTAAACCTGCGTCCTGTACAGCCATTAAACATTATTGCTGGTAATGCTTTCTTTACAAAATGGGCTATGGGTCATGGTTACCTTGTTGCTCTTGATGACAATCTTGCAAATTCAAAGCTTTGCGGTACAGACGGTGCTGCTGTTCTTTTCAACCTGAACGGTTTCCAGGCTGCTGTTGGTGCTGGTAACAGTTCTAAACTTAATTTGAACACAGGTGTTTCTTATACAATGGACGGTGTTTTTGCTGTTGGAGCTACTGCTCAGAACCTTACAGAAAAAGCACGTTCAATTACAGGTTATGCAGGTCTTCTTTCTGTAGAAAACCTTACTCTTAACGTTGGTTATTCATACAACAGTGCTGAAAGTGATTATCTTGTTGCTGCAGAACATGCTGCAATTGTTTCTGTAGGTTATACATTTGCTGATCTTGGACTTTTGGTTGGTGCTGATGCTCTTGTTTCTCTTAACGGAAAAAGATATGACGCTGATGCTGACGAATCTGTAGAGTACACAGATAAAGATGGTGATAAATTCAATCCATGGGGTGCTGCTGTATACGCTTCTTACGGTGTAACAGAAGATTTGACAGTTGCTTGCCGTGGTTTTGTTACTACAGGTGACTCAAATGTTCTTACAGCAACTATCTATCCACATGTAGAATGGAACACAGGTGTAGGTTCATTTGTAACTGGTGCACGCTTTGCATTTGATAAAGATGATGGATACCAGGGCTTCTCAGTTCCATTTTCTTGGAAGTATAAATTCAAGATTAAGTAAGATGTCCCACGCCCGGAGCGTGTAGTGCGCCGCAGGCGGCCGCTTGCGGCTGAGCGTAGCGGAACACGAAAGGCGACTAGGTGTTAAGTCTGGGCTAATTACTTTCTGGAAGCAGGCCATCTACCATAAAATCCTCTGGGATTTTTGACGGGTGGCCGTTTTCTTTTTTAACGCAGCACCATTCAACTTCGGCTTCTACACAGACTGTGCCGTCTGCCTTTTTAATGGTCTGATGAAAAGCCCCGTGAACTGTTTTTAACAGAGTTGGGTAGCTTTCAATATATAAAGTATCGCCAAGAACTGCCTGTGCCTTGTATCTGATGTCAATGTGTGTAATTGGCAGAATGTATCCCGCATTAAAACAGTCATCGTAGCGGAATCCGATTTTATGTAAAAAATCCATTCTGGCATGTTCAAGATAATTCAGATAAACTGCATTATTCACGTGGTTGTAAGAGTCAATTTCGTAAGAGCGAACTTCAATTTCTGTTGTAATTTTCATATCAAAGATTTTATCGTATATCATATAAGTTTGAAAGTTGCTTTTGCCGCATTTTGGGCTTAATATTTAGTTAGCGCTTTTATGGTAAACGTTAATGTAAAGGTAAAACTCCCTTTTTTGTGGGGCAAATCTGTCTTTAAAAAATCTGAATGGTCTCAAATCAACCTGATTGTTGGTCCAAACGGCAGCGGTAAAACGCTTCTTGCCCAGGATATTGCTTCGTGCTTTATGCTTGCGGGCTATAATGTGCTTTTTTTACAGGGCATGCGCAAAAATCACGATCGGGCAGTAGAAATTTTACGCAGAGATGACAGAATCCGCGGGAAAATTGAAACTGTGCTTTCCAGTATGTTTGGAAAATCCATTCAGTTTGTTGATGATATTGACGGAACTTTTATTCCTGTTGTTACTAACCGTGCCTGGAATGTTCAGTATGATTTGAACGAGGTAGAATGCCACGGCCTTAAGGAAATCATTATACTTCTTGTAAATCTTTATAATAATTCCAACGACGTAATTATTTTTGACGAACCTGAACTTCATCTTCATCCGCAGTTTCAGTTTTTTTTTATGAACGAAATCCGTAAAGTTGCTGTTCGGCATCCGCGCCGTTTATTCTTTATAATAAGCCATTCGCCGTATTTTATTGATTTGCGATTCCCCGAAGACTTATTCGGCGTAATTGTTTGCCACAGTAACAGAGAGCCTACTCATATTGAACAGCTTTCAGAATCTGATGATGATTTGTTCCGGCGTTTTTTGCCGCGTTTTAATACTTATCACAAGCAGTTCTTTTTTTCTGATAACCAGATATTTGTGGAAGGTTACACAGACCAGCAGATGTTTACAAATCTTTTGCCATTTATAGAAAACGAATATAAGGCTGCAGGAACTGGAATTATTGATGTTGGAGGAAAAGACGAGCTTGGCGTTTTCTGTAAAGTCTGTTCGCTTCTAGGTACGAATGGTCGAATCATTACAGATCTGGATTCGTTATTCAGCGGCAAACTGCGGGATGTTTTTTGCAAAGATGAGCGTGTTTTAAGCTGGCTTTACAAGCAGGAAGAACGTCAGTGGAGTTTTTACGAGTCAATTTTTTCTAATAAAGAGCTTGGAGCAAAAGATTCAGAAGTTGCTGTTCACCGCATAACGCTGGAAAAACTTATTTTCCGGCTGGAACGATTTTTAACTGCCATAGGTAAAGAAATTCTTACAAAATCTGCCGAAGGTGAACATATTCCAAAAAAACTTGCCCTTTACATAGAAAAGCTTGAAGCACTTAAGTCAAAACACGTGAATGCTGAAAGCGTAGACACTTTTAAAACTGTAATTTTGCAGGGAATTCTTTCTAATTCTTCTGAGCTGGAACGTTTTTTGTCAAAGCAGACTGTTTATACCTTACCTCTGATTAAAAATCTTTATGCAATTATTCTTGCAGCGGTAGAAGCGGCGCGTGTCTATATTCTTCCGCGCGGCTGCATAGAGCATTATTACGTTATGAATGACATTCAGTTTATGCCTGTTCCTGGAAAAGACCGCCTTTTTCATGCAGAACTTGATCATATTATGAGCAGTAAAACTAAAACTGTCAGAAAAGATTATGGCGAACTCATTTCCATTTTGGAGAAGGCGTTGGCACGTGTTTAGCAATTTATTAAAATAAAAAATAGAGGTGTTTTTATGGAAAAAATAGAAATCACAAATGAAAAAGCTTTGAAGGCCCTGGAGCAGATGAAAACTTACTGCTCGGCTACTAATCTTGATGAATTAAATTACGTCATCAAAGTAATGAAAAAACTTCGTGATGCAGGTGTTACAAAACCTCTGGAAGCCGATTTTTCTTCCCTGAAAAATTAGTTTAGCGCAATTATACTTCATTTATATTTATAGATAAAAAAAGGAAAAATTATGACAAATTCATTCTGGTCTTTAGTGCCGGCAATCGTTGCCATTGTTCTGGCTCTGTGTACAAAGGAAGTTTATTCTTCCCTCTTTATTGGAATTGTAATTGGCGGTATTTTTTATGCCATTGATGCTGCAAGCGGTTTTGCAGGATTTTTTAATCATGTTTTTAAAGACGGCATGATTTCCCAGCTTTCAGACAGCTGGAACGTTGGTATTCTTGTGTTCCTGGTTGTTCTTGGAACTATGGTTGCCCTTATGAACAGAGCAGGTGGTTCTGCTGCCTTTGGAAACTGGGCAAAAAAACACATCAAGACTAAGGTTGGCGCTCAGATTGCTACAATCTGTCTTGGTATTCTGATTTTTATTGATGACTACTTCAACTGTCTTACTGTAGGTTCTGTAATGAAGCCTGTTACAGACAAGTACGGGGTTTCAAAATCAAAGCTTGCTTACCTGATTGATGCAACTGCCGCACCTGTTTGTATCATTGCTCCAATCAGTTCGTGGGCCGCAGCTGTAAGCGGTTTTGTAAGCGAAGGTGAAAACGGAATCGCACTTTTCTGTAAGGCAATTCCTTTCAACTTCTATGCTTTCTTTACTCTGATTATGATGTTTGCCATGGTTTTCATGCGTTTTGAATATGGAACTATGTCGGCTTATGAAAAAGCCCTGGATTCTATGGCAAATGATGATTCAGAATCTGAATCGTCAGATGAAGATACCGCAAAAAAAGGAAAGGTAATCGACCTTGTTCTTCCTATCGCCCTTTTGATTGTATTCTGCGTTCTTGGAATGATTTATACAGGCGGTTTCTTCACAGCTCAGGTGCCTGGTGAAAATGAAGGTGAGATGGTTGCAAACTCAAGCTATCTGAACTTTATTGAAGCTTTTGCCGGATCTGATGCTTCTGTTGGCCTTGTACTTGGTTCTTTTGCAGCCTTCATCCTGACCCTTCTTTTCTACATTCCACGCAAAGTCCTTTCTTTCAAGGCTTCAATGCTTTGTATTCCTGACGGATTTAAGGCAATGGTTCCTGCAATTCTGATTTTGACTCTTGCCTGGACACTTAAGGCAATGACAGACAGCCTTGGCGCTGCATCTTATGTTGCAGGTCTTGTAGAAGGCTCTGCAAAGGGCTTCCAGAACTTCCTTCCTGCAATCATCTTTGTAATTGCCCTTTTCCTTGCTTTTGCAACCGGAACTTCATGGGGAACTTTTGGAATCCTTATTCCAATTTGTATTGCAGCCTTCCCAGAAGGCGGACTCCGCATCATTTCAATTTCTGCATGTATGGCAGGTGCCGTTTGCGGTGACCACATTTCTCCGATTTCTGATACAACAATCATGGCCAGCGCCGGTGCCCAGTGCGACCACGTAAATCACGTTGCAACTCAGATGCCTTATGCCTTCTCTGTAGCAGCCGTTTCTTTCGTAACCTACATTGTTGCGGGCTTTACCCAGAGCATGGGAATTGTAGGCAGCGCCCTTATCTCATGGGTTGTTGGTCTTGCAGGACTCTTTGGCTTCCTTGTATTTATGAAAAAGAAGGTTACAAAGTAGAAAGTTGTTTACTTTGTAGGAAAAGACAAAATTACGTGAGCGGAGAAGGGCAAAAAAGTCATTTGTAAGCTGGAAGGGCGAAACCCTTATATAATTTCCTATCAGCTTACACTATGACTTTTTTGAACTTCGAAGCGGAAGTAATTTTGTTGATTTTTCTATATGTAAGAATAGTTTTTACTCTTGTAGAAGCTATTTTTTTTATATTTTTTTTTCAAAACATATTTATCAATCCTTTTTTTTATTTTACTATCTCGTTTACCATTGAAAAAATCAGGGTTCCTGCAGAGCAATGTGGGCGGAAAAAAACTGAAACTGGTTATGTGATTTCCGCTATTTCCTTACGAACAGGTAAAAGCCATGTTTAATCGTAAAGACTATGTCAGTGACAAAGACTGGCAGAATTTTCTGGAGTTTTCAAAAGATTTAGAAACACCAAACATTGTTATCAACGTCAACACAGTGAAGCAGAATTACATCAAGCTTCGCGACTCTTTCCCTTACGCCCGTATTTATTACGCCGTAAAGTCAAATCCCGGTGAGCCGGTTCTTAAAATGCTTGTAGATATGGGGTCGAATTTTGACATCGCTTCCCGCTACGAGCTTGATTTAATCAATAAATTTGATGTAAGTCCTGACCGCCTTTCTTACGGAAACACAATCAAAAAAGCAAAGGATATTAAATATTTTTATGATAAGGGTGTCCGCATGTTTGCTACAGACAGCAAGGATGACCTTAAAAACATTGCAGAGCAGGCACCTGGAAGCCGCATTTACGTGCGCATTCTGATCGAATCTACAACGACTGCCGACTGGCCTTTGAGCCGCAAATTCGGCTGTCATCCTGATATGGCTTATGATCTTTTAGTTCAGGCCCGCGAGCTTGGTCTTACTCCATACGGAATCAGCTTCCACGTTGGAAGCCAGCAGCGCGATATCGGTCAGTGGAACGATGCAATTGCCAAGGCAAAATATCTTTTTACATCCCTTGAAGAAGAGGAGGGCATTCGTCTTTCTATGATTAATATGGGCGGCGGTTTTCCTGCCAGCTACGTTGACCCTACAAACGACCTGAGCACTTATGCTTCTGAAATAACCCGCTACATTCAGGAAGACTTTGGCGATGATATTCCGGAGATTATTCTTGAACCTGGACGTTCTTTAGTTGGCGACAGCGGCATTCTTACAAGCGAGGTTGTCCTTACTTCCCGCAAAAATAATACTGCCCTCAACCGCTGGGTTTATATTGATGCAGGAAAATTCAACGGCCTTATTGAAACTCTTGATGAAGCCATTAAATATCCGCTTATTACAAGCAAAGACGGCCCTAATGAAAAAGAAGGTGAGGTAATTATTGCCGGCCCTACCTGCGACAGTATGGACATTATGTATGAAAATGCCAAATACAAGCTGCCGGTTTCCCTTAAAGCCGGCGACAAAATCTACTGGCTTTCAACCGGTGCCTACACCAGCACTTATGCATCTGTAGCCTTCAACGGATTCCCACCTATAAAAACCTATTTCATGTAATAAAAAAAAGGCTTTCCGCGAGGAAAGCCTTTTTTACTATCCGATGTATTAATCCATTACATCCTTTGAAAGTTCCATAATCATGCTGTAAATTGCACTTCCACCTGGAACCATCGGTAATACCATTTCGTCCTTGTCTACGCGTGCATCGATGATTGCAGCTTTACCGCTCTTGAAAGCTTCTTCAAATACTTTTGCAAATTCCTTTGCGTTAGTAGCGCGGTAGCCCTTAATTCCGTATGCTTCTGCAAGTTTTACCCAGTCAGGACCAAAATCAAGTGTTGTCTGACTAAAGCGTTTTCCGTAGAAGAGACGCTGCCACATGCGAACGTTTCCAAGAGCATTGTTGTTTTCTACAACAACTACCAGTGGCAGATTGTAGTGTGAAACAGTTGCCAGTTCGTTACAGTTCATGCGGAAAGAACCGTCTCCTGCAATATGAACTACGCGGTTTTTCTTGTCAGCGCACAAAATACCGATTGCAGCGCCTGTTCCGTATCCCATAGTTCCAAGACCGCCGCTTGTAATAAACTTGCGCGATTTTGTAAAAGGATAAAACTGAGCAGTCCACATCTGATGCTGACCAACTTCAGTTGTAATAAATGTATCAGGACCTGCAACGCGGGCAATTTCTTCACAGATAAATTTAGGGTTAATAGATTTTTCAGGATTCTTGTCATAGCATGAAGGATATTCTTTTTTCCATTCATCAATCTGCTTAAGCCATTCCTTATGCTCAGCCTTCTTAATCATAGGAGTAAGTTTTGCAAGAACTTCTTTTGCATCTCCGATTACGCTGGAATAAGTCGCAATATTCTTGCTGATTTCAGCCGGGTCAATATCAATGTGCAAAATCTTAGCCTTGTTGGCAAATTTATCAGCATTTCCGTAAACACGGTCACTAAAACGTGCTCCAATAGCAATAACAAGGTCACTTTCTGTAACACCCATGTTACTTGCCTTTGTTCCGTGCATTCCGACCATCCATGTACAAAGAGGATTGTCAGCAGGAAAGCAGTCTCTGGCCATCAAACTTTCGCTTACAGGAATCTGAGCCTTTTCTGCAAATTCCAGAAGTTCCTTTTCTGCACCGCTGATTTTTACACCGCCACCAGCATAAATAATAGGTCGTTTAGAATCGTTAATAAGTTCTGCAGCAACTTTAAGTTCAGCTTCAGAAGGTGCACTTACAGTAATTACACGACGGATATTTTCGTGTCCATTTGCAAGAATCTCTGCATCGTTAATATTTTTTAAAGGTTCAAAATCAGTTTCTGCAGCAGTAATATCTTTAGGAATATCAATAAGAACAGGACCAGGACGACCTGTTTTAGCAATTGCAAATGCCTCGCGGATAGTCTGAGCCAGATCTTTAACATCCATTACAATAAAATTGTGCTTTGTAATAGGCATTGTAACGCCTGTAATATCAATCTCCTGGAATGAATCTTTACCCAAAAGTGAACGACCAACGTTACAGGTAATTGCAACCATTGGAATAGAATCCATATATGCAGTAGCAATTCCAGTTACAAGGTTAGTTGCTCCTGGACCAGAAGTTGCCATGCAAACACCAACGCGACCAGTTGCACGTGCATAACCGTCTGCTGCGTGGGCTGCACCCTGTTCGTGTGCAGTTAAAATATGAGTCAAACGTTTTTCGTTCTTATATAGCTCATCATAAATATTAAGGATTGCTCCTCCAGGATACCCGAACACTGTATCCACACCCTGTTCAATAAGGCATTCAATTACAATCTGCGAACCGTTCAGTTTCAAAATAAACCTCGCTAAAATAATATATTTGTGATTTTATATACTTTACCATATTTATACAATATTAAACAATATTTCAGACCTTTAGTATTTATAAAGTTTTATAGTTTTGGTGTCTCAGAATGTAATTGATAGTGATTTTTGTATAATATAATAAAAATTTATATTTACATATTTTCTTTCAATATATTAACTTAAAAAATAATCCTGATGATTTGAAAAATATTTTTTCATAAAAAATAAATTTACTGTTGACACTTTTTTTTAAAACATATATATTCATATTCACCGTCGCGCAACACTGTTGCTCGACAAAATAAAAACCTGAATAAATAAAATGGTTTTAAGTGTTTGACAGTTTAAGGAAGGAAAGAAAAGTAGAACAAGTAAGGTTCTAAATTGCGATTTAATCGCTAGTTTAGTTCTAAAAGTTGACTTCATGTTTTATCAGTTTTATTCAAAACTGATTCTTAATCAATTCAACTATAATTGGTTAGGTTCTTACAATTTATGGTAATCAATACCCTTCGGGGTTTTGAAATAATCATGGAGAGTTTGATCCTGGCTCAGAACGAACGCTGGCGGCGCGTCTTAAGCATGCAAGTCGAGCGTGATTGGTTAGCTTGCTAATCATGAAAGCGGCGGA
>JAILHD010000124.1 GCA_024696155.1 Treponema sp.
ATAAAGTTTTACAGTCTTTCTTCTGTGATATGGAAGATTTGCAAAACCATTATTTTTGAACGAAAGATTTATACCAAAAGTTTTATCATCATCATAGTAATCAAAAGACGATGAAGTCAAAACGTAGCGGTAGCCCATGTGCTTTAGAAGATATTTGAAAAAAGTTTCTCCATCATATTTATAACTACCGTTTGCAAGTGCTGCTAATACCTCATCATTCCATCCAATATTTAAGAAAGATAGATGAACATTCTTAAACTCGTCAATTCCTTTATCCAAACCATAATAGCCAATAAGTTCCCCTCCATAAGGAGTATGATTTGTAAAAGGTTCCAAGAATGCTATTTCTGCGACACGTCCATCTGAAGTATCATATGTACCAGAATCGCTTTCACTTCCAAGATAACCATCATTATAAAGTCCAAGTCTATAAAGCGTATCACTAGTATTCAGATTTACAGAAGTTGGAATATTATCACCATCATAAGTATTATTATTTTCAAGATAACAATAAATAAACTGTGGCTGACGTACTAAAAGCGGCAAATCTGTACCGTCAAGGCCTTGTATAAAAGTTTTCATAAGGTCAACAATATATCCGCGTAATTGTCCATTAAATCTAGTTTCAGGATAATACGTAGAATGCATTTCTCCCCATGGACCAAGCATGCCACATTCAACTGCTGTAATAGAAGCTGCATAGTCTTTTAGAATCGGACATAAATCTTTTACATGCGAAGTTATAGTAGACCAATCATTAGGTTCAATTTCTATATATTTATTCGTACCTTCTATTTTTTCACCTTTATAACCTGGATCATATGCAAATCGAACAATTACAGTTTTTTCATTGTTTTGATAATAAGAGAGTACCTTACCAATATCTGACAAAGCTTTATCCGTAAGTTGTAAATCTCCAGTTTTATTCACACGTCCAGAAAAAGCACTGATATCAAATTTTAAATGTACAAGATCAAATTCATAATCATCAGAATAAGAACAATTATCCGGAACTTTTGATGTTTCTTCCTTTGCTTTTCTTTCAAAACGAGAAATATCTGAAATTCCATCAGCAGTAACAACAACAGTTTCAGCGCAATAAAATCCCATATCAGGATTGTAAATAACCTTTCCACAGTCTAAATCTCCAGATTTACTTCTTGGAGATAAATCAGCTGTTCCTAACGGCTGTTCATCACTTTTTTTAATTGAAGGACCTGAATAATTATTTGCTTCCCTTGAATCATTATCTATACCCATAGAGCAGCCAGAAAATCCAAGAAGCAAAGCCGTTGCAAAAATACTAATTTTTTTCATAAAGTTCTCCTATCAAAAAGATTCGCAATTATAACAGAATTTTAATTTAAATAACAAGTCTTTAATAAATTTTTTTATAAAATAAACCCCGTTGTTTAAGAAGTATTGTTTAGTTATAATCCTATCAACAATTAGAGCATATTAATAAAGGGCAAAACAAAATGGTTACAAACGATAAGGGCATTGTTTCTTTTAAGCACAAAATCATGGAAGAGGTTTGCAGACTGGCATGGAAAGGTAAGCTTACTCCTAAAAATAAGGAAAAACTTGTTTATTCTATGGTACCGGGACCTAAAAGCAACTACTGCTGTATTTACAAAGAACGAGAAATCGTAAAACAGCGCATAAATCTTGCGTGTGCTGAATGTCCTACAGATAAAGAACCAACAGACAACGTTGTTCAGGTAATTAATGCAGCGTGTGATGACTGCCCTATTTCGGCATATTCAGTTACAGACAACTGCCGTTTCTGTATGGGTCGTCCATGTATTAACTCGTGCCATTTTAATGCTATTTCTCCAGCAGAAGTGCGCATGCATATTGATGCCACAAAATGTAAGGAATGCGGAATGTGTGCAAAGGCCTGCCCTTACGGTGCCATTGTTCATTTGGAACGTCCCTGTAAAAAAGCCTGCCCTGTTGGCGCCATCACTTACGACGAATACGGATTCTGCCGTATTAATGAAGAAAAATGCGTTCAGTGTGGACATTGTATTCACAGCTGTCCATTTGGTGCCATTGGCTCTAAAACATACCTTGTAAATATCATTCAGGACATTCTTGCAGGAAAAGAAGTGATTGCCATGTGCGCACCTGCAACTGAAGGTCAGTTTGGCGATAAGATTTCTATGGCTGCTGTTCGCAATGTGCTCAAAAAGTTAGGATTTTCAGACATGGTAGAAGTAGGTCTTGGCGGAGACATGACAGCGGCTTACGAATCGCTTGAATGGAGCGAGGCACTTAAAGAAGGAAAAAAGATGACAACTTCATGCTGTCCGGCATTTATCAATCTTCTTCGCCAGCACTACCCTGAAGTTTTTGAAAATAATATGTCAAACACAGTTTCGCCAATGTGTGCAATCTCCCGCTATCTTAAATATACACATCCTGGCTGTGTAACTGTTTTTGTCGGCCCCTGCATCGCAAAAAAATCAGAAGCAAATGATCCGACAATTCCGGATAATGCTGATTATGCCGTTACTTACGGAGAGCTTCGCGCCCTTATGCGCTCAAAGGATATTGATTTTGAAGAAGTTCAAGATGAATATCAGGAGGCATCAGTTTGGGGTAAGAGATTTGCTTCAAGCGGTGGTGTTGCAAATGCCGTTCTTGAATGTATGCAGGAGCGCGGAGAAGACATTTCTGAAATTAAACTTTTGAAGTGCGCCGGTGGTTCTGACTGTAAAAAGGCACTTGCACAGCTAAAGGTTGGCAAACTTCAGGAAGATTTTGTAGAAGGTATGGTCTGCCCTGGAGGATGCGTAGGTGGTCCTTCTAAGCACAAGACAGAAACAGAAATCTCTCGCGCCCGCGAAACTCTTTTAAGTCACGCTGATGGACGAAAGGTTCTGGATAACCTTAAAAATTACCCTATGGATAAATTTTCAATGTACCGCGACGGAACAATGCCGCAGAAAAAATAGAGGCTTAATATGAAATACAACTTAGCTATTTTTGACATGGACGGAACAATCCTTAGCACTTTGGATGATTTATGCGACAGCACAAATGTAATTCTTAAAAGACACGGATGGCCACTTCACACTGTAGAAGAAATCAGATTTATGGTAGGAAACGGTCTTAAAAAACTGATGGAACGTGCCTGCCCTACAGGCACTGATGATGCAACAGTTTCTAAAATCCTTGCAGAATTTATAGAATATTATAATCAGCACTGCGCAGATAAAACCCGTCCTTACGACGGAATCCCGGAACTTTTGAAGACACTTCGGGAGCGTGGAGTTACAGTTGCCGTAAACACAAATAAAATCCAGTCAGCTGCAGAGGAGCTTTGTAAGCTTTACTTCAACGGACTTTTTGACATCATCTGTGGAAACACACCTGACATTCCTGTAAAACCTGCACCAGACGGTGTTCACAAAATTATGAAAAACTTTGCAGCAGAAAAAGGCCTTCAACCCGCAGATGTTCACGCCGTTTACATTGGAGACTCAGACGTAGACTTTATGACAGGAAAAAATTCTGGTATAGATTTTATCGGCTGCGACTGGGGCTTCCGCGGAGAAGAATTCCTTCGCAAACAGGGCGCAAGTGTAATTGCTAAAAAGCCTGCTGATGTACTCAAGCTTATGATGTAAGGGCGAGTACTTAAAGTTGACTGCGCGACTCCAAAAATTGAACTTGTAAGCTAAATTCGTTATAATCGTAGCACTATGGATTTAATCAAGAAACTTGACGAATGTGAAAAACGCTTTGCAGTTGTTAGCGAAGCGGTAATGGATCCGAATCTTGTAAAGGATGCCAAAAAGTATAAGGACACGATGCGTGAACACGGTTATTTGAGTGAAGTTTGCGCCCTTTATGACGAATACAAAAAGGTCCTGACAGGCATTAAAGATGCAAAAGAAATGATTACTAACGAAGACGATGCCGACATGAAGGAAATGGCCCGTGAAGAGCTTAAAGAGCTTGAAGACCGCCAGCCAAAACTTGAAGAGGAAATTAAGCTTAAGCTTGTTCCTCCTGATCCTCTTGATGAAAAGAACATCATTCTGGAAATCCGTTCTGCAGCCGGTGGTGACGAGGCTTCGCTTTTTGTACGCGACCTCTGGGAAATGTACACTCACCTTGCCGAGCGTAAGGGCTGGAAAACTGAAACTATGGAAGCTCAGGAAACTGAGGTCGGCGGTTTCAACAAAATCGTAACTTCTATCTCCGGAAAATTTGTTTACGGTACTTTGCGCTGGGAATCTGGCGTTCACCGCGTTCAGCGCGTTCCTCAGACAGAATCGCAGGGCCGCCTGCAGACTTCTACTGCAACCGTAGCCGTTCTGCCTGAAGCTGAAGAAACTGAAATTGAAATTAAACCGGGCGATGTTCGCGTTGACGTTATGCGCGCCGGCGGACCTGGCGGACAGTGTGTAAACACAACCGACTCTGCCGTTCGACTTACTCATATTCCGACCGGTCTTGTTGTAATCCAGCAGGATGAAAAGTCGCAGATTAAAAACAAGGAAAAGGCCTTCCGCGTACTCCGTGCCCGCCTCTTTGACCTTGAAGAAAGCAAAAAGCAGGAAGAACGTGCCGCAGCCCGCTCAAGCATGGTAGGTTCTGGTGCCCGTTCTGAAAAAATCCGCACTTACAACTTCCCTCAGGACCGCGTAACAGACCACCGCATCAACCTTTCCCTCCACAACCTCCCTGGCTTTATGATGGGAAACATGGACGAAATGCTAGATGCCCTTAACGTTTACGCTAAGGAAGAGCAGCTGGCAGCGGATATTACTGAGCTGTAAGTCGGGGAAAGTCTTCCCCTCGGCGGCACGTTGTTGCCGCCTACCCCTTCTAGCGGGGGATACCCCCGCAACGCCCCCCTTCATCCTAGTACAAAGGAGTTCCAAAATGACATTCAAAGCAAATCCTGAAAAGAAAAAAGAATTCAAGAACTTCATGTTCAAAAAAATATTATTACGTTTCCTTCCAATTTTGCTTTTAGGCTTGGTGTTTTTAGATGTAAGTATGGGCTATGTTTTTTGGGATGAAACGAAAAATATCAAATTAATAATTTTCAGCACGTTAATTTCTAACGTAATTTTTCTTGTGTTATGTCTTTTTGCTTTTCACCTAGGAACAAAAATGGCTGCATCGAGTCTTGAAAGCTGGGAATTAAATATTGAAGAAAACTATGCAATTCTGAATAACTCTGCGGCAACTTCAACAGTACGTTTTGCAGATTTTAAGAAATTCAAAAAAACTTCAGATTCTATAACCTTTTACTTAGGCGGTTTAAAGCAATTTTACATCTACTGGGATGCTTATTATGATTCTGACAAATTGAAAAACTGTCTTGAGGATATCTCTCAAAAAATCGGTGCATTCACAAAAGAAAATATTCCGGAAGATACTCCAAAAACTAAAGTAAAATTTAAGTCAAAGTTTAATATCTTTTTGTATGTAATTATAGCTATAATGCTGCTAATCAAAATATTAAAAATATTATAAAAAAAATGACAATTAAAGATTTCAAATCACAGGCAGTTAAATCTCTTGTAAAATCACCAAGTCCGGCTCTTGATATTGAAATTCTTTTATGCCATTTTCTGCAACTGGATAAAACTCATCTTCTCCTAAATCAAAATACAGAAATTCCGGAAGAAAAGCTTAC
>JAILHD010000158.1 GCA_024696155.1 Treponema sp.
GAAATTACAGTATTTGCGTCCTGCAACGCCTTTGATTCAGATTCAATCATTTCAATCTTGTTGTTTACATCATCCTGTTTTTGAACACCAACAATTGCACGTGCCTCCAGATTTTTAAATTCCTGAGCCATTCGCTGCACAGAATTATTTACAGAATTAATGTTTCCAATCATCTGTTCTACAGCGGCACTTGCCTGTTCAACAGAAGCACTCTGCGATTCAATCATTCTGTTAAGAGATTCAATATTAGAAGCAATTTCATTTACAGCACCTGCAGTTTCATTTACGCTTGAACTCTGATTAGAAATACTTGAACCTATTGTTTCAATATTAACTGTAATTTGTGCCACAGAAGAAGCTGTTTCGTTAATGCTGGACTGTAAGGTTTGTCCCGCAAATACAAGCTCATCTTTAGAAGCCTTCATTGTAGAAATAATTTCCTGCAATTTCTGACTAAACAGATTAAAACCTTCTACTACGCGGCCAACTTCATTATTAAGGTCGATATTAATTCGCTTTGTCAAATCGGCATTACCCGTAGCAATCTCCAGAATTGCGTCTTCTACATTCTTAAGAGGTTTTAGAGCTTTAAATACTGTAATAGAAGCAATCAAAAGAATAATAACTACAAGACCGCCAGCAAAAATAAACATAATTCTGGCAGTTGTAGAAGCAAGTGAAGTTACTTTTGCACTGTCTAGCATAATTGTAAGCGACCACTTTGTTTTAGAAATTGGAGTATAAATACAAAGAATTTCGCGTTTATCGGCAGTTTTTAGCCATAAAGAATCACTTATGCCAATAAAAGTATCACTTGTAATCTGATTTGTAACTTCGGCACTTTCAGAGCAGTCATTAAAGGTGTCCATAACGTAATCTTCGCCTACAACGTTTATTGTAGAACCATTACCTGCACGCAAAACGGCACAACCAATTCCATCAAGAGCAATGTCTTCCATAAGTTTTGTAATGTTTTCAACCTGAATTACACCACAGAAAAATCCAACAGTATGTCCGTTTGCTTTTGCCGCCTTACAAACGTGCACAATTGTATGTCCTGTTGATTTAGAAGCTGTCGGGTCATCAATAAAAATATCTTTGCCTAGCTGCATAATTGCCTGCCAGTAATCGCGGTCTTTGATGTTTACTGAACTTCCCTTATCAGAATAAAAAATCGCATCTTTATCGCTATAGCCAATATAGTCAAAAACTTCTGGACGATGATTTGTATGATCGCGCATCCACTGAACAATCTTTGCAGCGTCTTCTGTTTCAATTACATCAGCTTCTGTGTAATAGCTTAAATATGCCAGATACTGATCTATTGTATGACGAATACCATCTGAATATTCACCGGTAACTTCTTCATATCTTTCTACGGTAGAGTGTCGTAAAGCAGGAAGAATAAAGCCTTCTACAAGACCAAATGTTTCTATAACATTTAAAAAAATTATAGTAAGACCAATTATCATGGTAATTTTGATATATAGATTGCCTTTGCGCCCGGTTTTTACCTTTTTTTCTTTATCAGGCTTTCTATGCTTTTCTTTTGTAACTTTTTTTTCCTTTGTAATAA
Organism: Treponema sp.; assembly: GCA_024696155.1. Lineage (GTDB taxonomy): Bacteria > Spirochaetota > Spirochaetia > Treponematales > Treponemataceae > Treponema_D. The sequence goes on from JAILHD010000158.1 coordinate 1,577, forward strand.
TCTCTTCTGAATCAGACATATTTTAATTTACTCCTGATTTTTACATTTAATCTTTGCTAATAATATTTTATACTCAATATATAGAAAAGCAACTTTTAAATTTCTCGACAATAAACAAAACACAATTTAAAATAGAAAAAAGTGTATATGAGTAAAATTGATAATTTTACAAAAATATTTTCTGACGATTCTCTAAACCTGAACCTTCTTGGTAATGCTTTAAAAGCCTGGTCGCTGGAAAACTATGCAGCAAATATTACAAAAGACGAATTTATTGGTGACCTTGTATATTTTGATAAGGATGAAGTAAAAACCCTAAAAAACTTCCAGGATTTAAAAGCACCGTTTTCCTTCAGTCAGTTTCATAAGTGGTGGGCAGATACTATGCTGCTTTCTCACTCTATTATCTACCGTAAATTTAATGACATTGATTACATAAAAAGCCAATTTGAGCAGGGCAATAAAAAAATTGATTTTATGTATAAAACACAGCTTTTAACAGGAACTGTAAGTAACGTAAGGCAGGTTTCTTATCTTTCTAAAGCTGAAGATTCTGATGATTTATTAATGTACACAATGATTATGCCTATTCCTGATCAGGCATATAAAGACGCAGATTTTAAATTCAATAAATCAGTTATTCAGACATTAACTTCCGACTTTGAAGCCGTTTTTTATGCAGACTTAAAAAACGACACAATTTCTACAATCCGAGTTACCCCGGAATTCCAGAGGCGTAATAAAAAAATCAATGACGTTGTTATCTATTCTACTTTCTGTAAATATTTTGTTTCTAACATTGTAAAAGATGACTACGAATCTACGCTTATTGCGCTTAGCAAAAAGAATGTGTTCCGGGAGTTTTATACCAAGAATATTTTTACCATTAACTATCGTATTCTTGATGATCTTGGAAATAACAAACACTATCAGATTAAACTTGTAAAAAACAGCGAATGGGATATAAGAAATTCTTTCATTATCGGTATTCATAATATTGATGAAGAAAATAAAAAGAACCTGGAACAGGTAGAAAAAATCCAGCGCCAGTCGGAATTAAACCTTCAGCTTAGTGCCGTTGTAAATACAATGTCCGACGACTACACAAGTATCTTTTACATTGAGTTTGATAAAGACCGTGTTTTTGAATACAGAACCAGTGCCTTCTTCCGCAGAATGCAGCCGATTTCTTCTGATGTTTACATCACCATCCCAAAATTTCTGGACATCTTGCGCCATATAACTTTAAGTAAAGTTGCACCAGAAAATCAGGAAAAAATTCTTGATACGCTTTCGGCTTCAAAAATCAAATCTATTCTGGCAGGCAACCCGTTCTTTTATTATGACTTTAAAATCAATATGCCGGATGGTGAATCTTACTACCAGCTAAAAATGGTTCGAGACACCCGCTCGCTTAGAGAATTAAATGTCGTAGCCGGCTTCCGTAATATTGATAAACAGCACCGTCAGGAAATTGCACAGCAGCAGGAACTGGAAGAAGCAAAAATTAAGGCAGAAGCCGCAAACAAGGCAAAATCCACCTTCCTGTTTAATATGTCACACGACATCCGTACACCAATGAACGCGATTATCGGTTATTCTTCTATGGCAGAAAAATACCTGAATGACCCGCAGAAAATTCAGGACTGTTTGGAAAAAGTTAAGGTCAGCAGCGAACATCTTTTAAAGTTGATTAACGACGTTCTTGATATGGCAAGAATTGAAAACGGCAAAATTACGCTGGAAGAAAAACCTATTAACCTTCGCAAGTGCATAGATAAAATCATAGAAATTGAATCGCTGAATGCACAGAACAAAAAGCTTTCTCTGGACGTTACCTACAAAAATTTGAGCAACGAATTCATTATTGCAGATGAATTCCGCCTGAGTCAGATTATTTTGAACATCGTTGGAAACTCCCTAAAATACACGAACGAAGGCGGTGCAATTCATATTACAATTACAGAACACCCTTCTCCACATGAAGATATTGCCGCCTTTGAAATTGTGATAGAAGATAACGGTATTGGTATGAAAAAGGAATTCATTTCTCATATTTTTGAAATGTTCTCCCGCGAACGCAACATGACCGATACAGGTATTCAAGGCACTGGACTTGGAATGGCGATTGTTAAAAACCTTGTAGATTTAATGGGTGGAAAAATTGACATTCAAAGCCAGATCAACAAAGGAACAAAGGTAACCTTCCACTTTAAATTCAGAATCCAGACCCAAAAACAAATTCAGGAATCTATAGAACCTAGAATTGGAACAATAGATATAGACCTTAGCGGCAAACACGTGCTCCTGGTAGAAGATAACGAACTTAACCGCGAAATTGCACGCGACATTCTGGAAGACGAAGGTCTTATTGTAGAAGAAGCAGTAAACGGCGCAGTAGCACTTTCTAAAGTTCAAAAGTCAGAAGATAATCCATATGATTTTATTTTGATGGATGTTCAGATGCCTTACATGGACGGCTACGAAGCAACAAGGCTCATTAGAAAATTAAAGAATAAGAAACTGGCAAAACTGCCGATAATAGCAATGACGGCGAATGCCTTTGAAGAAGATAAAAAGCGTGCATTAGAAAGCGGCATGAATGCGCATCTTTCAAAGCCTATTCATCGCGATATACTTTTTAAGACAATAGCCGAGATTCTGGATAGCACTTCTTAGTTTTTGGAGGAATGTAATGGAAGAAACAACTCAGACATATGATCCTCAAAAAATAATTCAAACCGTGTTCAGAGATACAACCGTTGTTACAGAACTGGACTTGGATAACGATTCCTGCATCACCATTCACCAGAACGATTTTTCTAAAAAATATTATTCAGATTTAATTAGTAAACCTTTCAAATATTCAAAAGTCATAGCAGTTTTTATTGAACGCCAGATTTGCCCTGAAGAACAGCAGATTATCAGAGATATTACAAAAATCGAAAATATCCGCGAAGTTTTACGAACAAAGAATTCTTTTTCTATTATATATCGCAGCGTTTTACCACAGGATGATAAACACCTTTACAGCATTATAAAAATCATCAAAATGGGAGAAGAAAAAGAACCCCATAATGCAATCATAATTTTTGAAAAATACGACAACGAAATTCAAAAACAGATTATGTATAGAAAGAATCTTAATCATGCAAGACACAATGCAGAAATTGCAGAAATGTCCAAGACCTCTTTTCTGTTTAATATGTCACATGATTTAAGAACACCTATGAATGCCATCATGGGACTTACAGATATTGCAAAGCGGCATGTTTCAGATTCTAACCGTGTACGTGAATGTCTGGAAAAAATTGCCTTTGCAAGCGACAACCTTTTGAGTCTTATAAACGACATTTTGGATATGACCCGCCTTGAAACAGGCGCCATCCAGTCAGAAACAGAACCTGCAAATATAAAACAGATTATTACCCATATTATAGAAATGATTGAGCCAACAGCAAAAATGAACGGTAAATCAATTCTATGCGAGTTTAATAATCTTGTTCATACAAATCTTAAAATTGATGTGCTTCATCTTGGTCAGGTGATGATGAATCTGATTGATAACGCAATTAAGTATTCAGATCCTGGAGCCGCAGTAAATGTTTTTGTAGAAGAAAACAACACCACAGACGAAGATAACGCCTACTACACTATTAAAGTTTCAAATACAGGAAGCGGAATTAATCCAGAATTTCTTCCAAAGATTTTTGAACCTTTTACCCGTCAGCGCAATTCTACAATGAGCGGAATTCAGGGAACAGGCCTCGGCCTTTCCATTACCAAAAAGCTTGTAGAACTGATGAACGGAATGATAGAAGTTGAAAGTGAAAAAAACAAAGAAACAATTTTTACCATTAAATTAAACTTCTCTATCAATAAATCAAAAAAAGAAGCGCGCAAACTGGAAGACATTAAGCGCGACATTAAGCACAAAACAGACCTTACAAAATTCAAAGTTCTTCTTGTAGAAGATAACCAGCTTAATCGCGAAATTGCGCAGGACATTTTAATAGATAACAATATTCAGGTAGAAGTTGCAGAAAACGGTGAAATTGCTGTAGACATCATGAAAAAAGCAAACCCTGGAGAATTCAATGCAATCTTTATGGATATTCAGATGCCTGTGATGGACGGTTATACCGCAACAAGAAAAATCCGTTCTATGCCGCAATATTCCCCAGATAAACTCCCGATTATCGCTTTAACTGCCAATGCCTTTGAAGAAGACAAAAACCGCTGTTTCTCTGTTGGAATGAATGACCATATTGCTAAGCCAGTAAGCAGCAAAAAACTAATAGAAACTCTTAAAAAATATTGCTAAACATTTGTATTGTTAACTAATCACTTTATTTTTTCCGTTCATTTTTCCTGTATAAAGATTTTCTTCGGCTTCTAAAAGCATCTGTGTATAATCTTTGCCCTCTTCGTAAATGCTCATACCACCAGTAACAGTAACTGAAAATTTCTTGTCATCTTGTCTGTATACTTCGTCCATAATATTCTGACGGATTTTATCTGCAATCTTTTCTGACTCTTTTTTATCTGCCTGAATCAAAACCAGGAATTCTGCACCGCCCCAGCGGAATACTTTATCCTTTGCAGAAACTGTACCAAGAATAATTTCTGAAGTATGACGCAAAACTTCATCGCCAGTTGAATGACCAAATTTTTCATTAATAAACTTAAATTCATCCAGATCAAAAATGATTATAGAAAAAGTTTCATCCCGCTCTTCTGCCTGTTCTATAAATCTCTGGATATAATTATTCAAAGTATGCCTTGAGCGCAGATTTGTAACGCTGTCAAAATTCATAAGAACTTTGATGTATTTAAGAGCTGCAATAAGTGCGATTACAAGAATCACCAGCAGAAGAAAACCCGTAATAATAAAAACAAGATAATCATCAATAAAATCGTAAAAAGAATAAGTTTTGTCAGCTACAGAATATTTTATAAGTTCTGCATTCAAATCATTTTTGTTCATTACGGAAATTACCTTATTCATCAGAGAAATTACAACTCTATTCTGATTATCTGCAGCAAAGCACAAAGAAGCCGAAGAATCTAAATCTGTCATAGTAAGCATTCGGTATTTTTCGCGGCCAAAAATAAAAGAAGATGCAGCAGAAGTATTTACAACTGCACAGTTCACCTGCCCCATAAGAATTGCATTCAAACACTGTTCCATTGTGTCAAAATAAATAATTTCTGAGTTTTTAGATATGTTTGTGCCTTCAAAAAACTCTGCAGCTCGTTTTCCTTTAAGAAGTCCAACTTTTTTTACAATCTTTTCATAAGACATTCCCTGAATAAATACATAACAAAAACTTGCAGGAACAAACGGGAAAGAAAGTGAAATTTTATTTTCTTCTGCAGAATAGAGGTCATAAATAAAAGGAAAAGCCAGATCTATTTCTCCACTCTTCAAAGCCTGCGTTATCTGCGGTTTATCTTCATAAAAATGATATTTAAATTCAAGATTATCCAGATTAAACTGCTTTTTTAAGAGAAGCATAATATAATTAACAACCCCAGAGTTATCTTTATAATTATCTGGTGAATAAAGAAAATCATTCTTAAAACAGCCTACATTCAAAACCTTTTTATTAGAAAGCCATTCCGTTTCTTTTGCAGAAAGCCTTTTTGTAATGGATGCACTTGAAAAATACTTTCCCCAAAGATTATTGTTGTAATAAGGATTAGAAAGATACAAGGTTGTCTGAGCTTCATTTAATTCTTTTAATAAATCAGGACGCTTTTTAGAAACTGCAATAAAAATATCCGAAGTACCGATTTTTGCCACCGGTTCCCAGTCAAAGCTGGAAATTAAATCAATTGCAAGGAATAAATCATAATCACCACGATTAAAGGCACATTCGCTTACTTTATCAAACGGAACAATAGAAATATTCAGTTTTACATCGTGATTTTTTAGCCATTCCATTAAAAGCCCATATTGATAGGTTCCCTTAGCCAGCGCAATAGATTTTCCGTTTAAGGAAGAAATATCTTCTGCCATAACATCTTTATTATGTCTGTTTACGTATAAAAAGTAATTTTCTTGCGCCATAGGATATTCTGAATAGTCAAAAAGTTTTGTACGTGCCTCGGAATAAGATACATCGGAAAGAACATCAATTTCACCGGAAATCAGTTTTTCGTAAAGTTCATCCCAATATCCGTAAACATATTCGAATTCCCAGTCAGTGTAAGAAGCCACAGTTTGTAAATACTCATAAGAAAAACCTGACTTTCGTTCTTTATCGGAAATGTAATTCATTACTCTTCCGCCGTCCTTAAAATACCCCACTCTTACAGTTTTGGCATTTAAGGCAAAAAGAGACATTGATGCAAGAAATGTACAAACAATTCTTTTCATACCTAATATTTTATTACTGAATTCAAAAATAAGGAAATTTTAATTTTTTAGGGCAAAATTCATCAACTAACTATCTTTTGTTAAATTTATTACTAACTATCTTTTGTTCAAAAGTTAACTAACTATCGATTGTTATAAATTTTGATGTTTCATGTGAAACATACGTTCAGATAGGTAAAGCTAAAAATTGCTATTGCAATTTTTTTAACGCTTTGCTATCAATCAAGAAGTTCGCCAGCGAACTTCCCTCATGTTTCACATGAAACACTATATCTCGGCTTTATCCGTAAAAGTTTCACGTGGAACAGCGTATTATTTAAATTGTGGAAATCTTGTGAGGAATGTGGATAACTTGGCCAGTTATCCACATTGTTTCCACAAATTGTGGATAACTACCGATGGTTATATTTTGTTTCACATGAAACAAAAAAAATGGCTAATCAATTTCTTGATTAGCCATTTGCCTGATTAACGTCACCCTTAAACTATTTTGTAATAGTTGTTACCCTTAATATAATTATCAGTTATTTTTTTTCATTTGTCAACAAAATAACTTTAAATTATTAACATTTTATTTATATTTCGTAATTCTATATATTATATAGAATTACTCGTCTTTATCCTGAATTTTATCAATTCCAACCAAATAATCAGGTTCTGTTACGCGTACAAGGGTTACACCAGATGCTCCTGTGCCCTGCTCCTTAATATCAGTTGCTTTAAGGCGCAAAGTTTTACCCTGGCTGGTCATAAACACAAGTTCATCCTTAAGTTTAATGTCCAAAGCACCAATAATTTCACCTTTAGTATCTGTGTTTCCAAATATTTTCTGTCCACTTGTTCCACGTCCATGTGTATTAAAGTTATCAAATGAAACTCGTTTTCCAAATCCTTTTTCTGTTACAAGGATAATGCTTGAATCATTTTCAACTTTAACGGCTGCTGCAATTTCATCACCTTCAGAAAGTTTCATTCCTTTAATACCGCAGCTTGCACGTCCCATCTCGCGAACTGAATCTTCTGTAATACGAAGTGCTTTACCACGACGGGAAATCATCATAACTTCTGCATCACCAGTTGTCTGGATTGCGCTTACAAGTTTGTCTCCTTCGTGGAGCTTAATACCAATAATTCCCTTTGCACGGGCATTTGTAAATTCGCTTGTGCAGACACGTTTTACAGTTCCTTCAGAAGTAATCATAAAGAGGTACTGACTGTCGCTGAATTCCTTAAGGGAAACAACAGTTGTAATTTCTTCATCCGGTCCAATTGAAAGAAGGCCTTTGATGTGGGCACCACGGCTTGTCTTTTCAGACTCTGGAATTTCATGCAGACGAATCCAGTAAGCTCGTCCAAGGTTTGTAATGAACAAAAGATAATCTTTTGTAGAACCAATAAAGAGCTGTTTGATGTAGTCGTCTTCAAGGAGGTTTGTACTGTTGCTGCCAGCCCCTCCCCTACCCTGCTTCTTATACTTAGAAACAGAAACACGTTTGATGTAACCAAGGCGGGAAATCATTACAACCATGTCCTCGTCCTTAATCATATCTTCAACGTTGATTTCTTCTACTTCGTCAGCAACGATGTCTGTACGGCGATCGTCACCATATTTTTCTGCAAGCGCATTTGTATCAGATTTAATCAGCTGCAAAATCTTTTCGTGGTGATCAAGCAAATCCTGCAGGTAATCAATCCATGCCTGCAGTTCTTTAATTTCCTTCTGCAAATCTTCAATAAGAAGATGTGTAAGGCGTTTGAGCTGCATATCAACAATTGCCTGAGCCTGCTCGTCATCAAAGTCAAAGCGTTTTTCCAGGGCAAGCTTTGCGGCTTCTGTATCGCGGCTTTCCTTGATGATTTTAATTACTTCATCAATATTGTTGATTGCGGTAATTAAAGCTTCAAGAATGTGCATGCGGTGTTTTGCAATCTTCAAATCATAAATCGTGCGGCGGGTAATTACTTCGTCACGGTGATTAACAAAGTGCATAATCAGCTGCTTAAGGTTCAGAACCTCAGGCTTAAGATATTCAGGTTTAAGTGTAAGAAGTCCAGGCTCGTCGTAACGAGGAGCGCCTTCCTTTTCCTGTGGAACCAGGGCTAGGTTGATTACACCAAAGTTAGACTGCAAATCTGTTTTTGCAAAAAGCTGGTTAAGTACAATCTTTGTGATGGCACCTTTTTTCAAATC
>JAILHD010000166.1 GCA_024696155.1 Treponema sp.
CCAAAACTGTCTTAGCAAGTTTCTTACCAAGCTGTACACCATACGAGTTCGTCAAGACACGCTTCGCTAAAAGTCTTGACAAACTCGTTTAGCGGGTGGCTGAATTAGCATCCACCCGCTATCCTGATCAAAAGAGTTTACTTTATCAACAGTTTTGCAAAAGCCTGTAAAGCACCATCGATTTTGCCTGATAAAACAGCTTTAGCTAAAGTCTTACCAAGTTGAACTCCTTCCTGATCAAAACTGTTAATATTCCATACAAAACCCTGGAACATTACCTTGTTTTCGTAATGAGCAAGCAAAGCACCCAAAGATTTTGGATTCAAGTCTTCACCGTAAATCAAGCTTGAAGGACGTTCACCGGCAAATGCTTTATTTGGATTCTCGTCAGTTTTACCGCATGCAAATGCAACAATCTGAGCTGTTACGTTAGCGCAGAGTTTAACCTGGCTTGTAGAGTTTTCAATTACAACATCATCACCAGTCTGGTTTTTCTTGAATGCGATAAACTGCAAAGGAATAATGTCTGTTCCCTGGTGCAAAAGCTGGTAGAATGAGTGCTGACCGTTTGTTCCTGGTTCACCAAAAATTACAGGACCTGTTACGTAGTCAATCTTTTCTCCAAAGCGGTTTACAGATTTTCCGTTTGATTCCATATCAAGCTGCTGCAAGTGAGCTGGGAAGCGGCTGAGAGCCTGAGAATATGGAAGGATTGCTGTTGAAGGGAAGTTCTGAACATTGCGCTCGTAAACACCAATCAAAGCGTCAAGCAAAGCAGCATTCTTTGTAATGTCTTTGTTCAAAGCAAGTTTATCTTCTTCTGCAGCACCGTCAAGGAATTCCCGGAATACTTTTGGACCAAATGCAAGGCTCAAAACAGCTCCACCTACTCCAGATGTTGAAGAATAGCGACCACCAATAAAGTCATCCATATAGAAAGCTGCCATATAATCTGGGTTGTGTGCCAATGGAGAAGTTTCAGAGGTAACAGCAATCATGTGTTTTGAGGTATCAAGACCGGCTTTTTTGAGATAGTCTTTTACGAAGCTTTCGTTTGTAAGAGTTTCCAAAGTTGTTCCTGATTTAGAAACAAGAATGAAGATTGTTTTAGACAAATCAAGTGATTTTGCAACAGCAGAAGCATCATCAGGGTCAACGTTAGAAATAAAATGTGCTTCCATTTTGAAAGTATTGTTCTTTTTTGCCCAGTTTTCCAAAGCAAGGTACATAGCGCGTGGACCAAGGTCAGAACCACCAATACCAATCTGACAAACTGTTGTATATTTTTCACCTTTTTCGTTTACGAGTTTTCCAGAATGAACGTCATTAGCAAAATCAGCAATGCGTTTTACTTCATTAATATAGAATTCGCGTTTGTTTACACCATCAGCAATAACATCTTTTCCAAGCTGACCGCGTGTAAGCTGATGAAGTACCATGCGTTTTTCACCAGTGTTGATTACAGAACCATTAAGCAAATCCTGATATTTTTCTACAAGCTGAGCTTCATCTGCAAGTTCCGCAAGAGTTTTAAGAATTTGTTCATTTACCTGTTTAGCAGCATAATTATAAGTAAGGCCGCCTCCCATTTTTACAGAATAGTCAGCAACACGTTTTGCAGCATCGGAACCAGAAAGTTCTTTTGCAACAGAAACCATACCTTTCAATGACTGTAATTTTTTCCATGAAGAAAGTGTATCTGCATTAGACCAATTAATCATAATAACCTCGAAAAAATGAAATTCAAAAAGTTGTCTATACTATATAGAAAAAAAATAATTTAGTACATATTTAAATCTTGACAACTTCGAGTTCTAGAAATACTATTAAAGCTATGGATTTGAGAACAGTATTAACAACAGACACAGTGAACCTTCATTTGAAAGGCACTACTAAAGAAGAAATTGTAGACGAGATGCTTGAAGTGCTTTACAAAGCTGGTAAAGTTACAGATAAAAACGCTGCACGCGAATGTGTACTTGACCGTGAACGCAAAATGTCTACTGGTATGAAGCACGGAATCGCTATTCCTCACGGAAAAACAGATACTGTTACAGACTTGGTAGCCTGCATCGGTATTTCTGACAATCCTGTCGATTTCGATTCATTGGATCAGGAACCATGCCGTATTTTTATTATGACACTCTCTCCTGTAAATAAGACAGGTCCACACCTTCAGTTCCTGGCAGAAGTTAGCCTTTTGTTCAAGAGCCCTGAAAAACGTCAGGAAATTTTGAACACTCAGGACAAAGCTGAAGTTATCAGAATTTTGACTGAATAGTCCTTATTTTTATTAGAATTACACAAGCCTTTGCGTATTTGCGCAAAGGCTTTTTTTTTGTTATAATCCTGCCCATGAAACTGGAAGCATTATTTAAAGTAAATGAATCAAAACTTTTTTGGGTAAAGGATAATTCTCCTGCTGACGCAGCAACTTTTGAGAAAATCAGCATAAAATGGTCAGAAGTAGAACTTGAAGACGAAGTTTATAATGAAGAGTTTCTTGCAAAACTCCGTGATCAGCTGAAAGCACTGGACGCTGCAAACAAATTTGCAATTTTAGTTCCAGAAATTGATCGCACTTACGAAACTCCAGCTCATAAAGAAGCATTTACAACTGCAATGAATCATACAGCACGCCGCGTAAAAGACTGCGTAAGTGTTGCAGGATTTTTACTTCCATCTGATTTATTAAAAGAAGGCCTTGCAGCTGGCAAACCAGCAGTTGATTTTATGGACACATTAGCCGTAAAACACGCACAGTATGTTTACTTTGCCAGTAAATCAGATATCGACGCTTTCAACCTGACAGAAGATATTTCAAAATACGCTATTGCAATAGTATAAAAGCGCATACTTTGCAAAATACCGCAACATTTGCAACAATATTCTAAAAAAAATGCAAAAATAACGAATATTTCCTAAAAATGTACTTGCATTCTTTTTGAGAATATGGCAATATAACAACCGTTCAAGTAAGAATGTTTTTAATAAAAAAAGGTAATTAATGATGTACGGAAACGAAGAATCGAACTTTAAGGTTTCTTCACTGTTTGCCGCTTCTTTAAGTCTTATCCTGGTTGCTGCTGCACTTCTCGTTTATTTTCTCTTACCAGCGGATAAAAATGCAGAAGCTGAAGAAACAATCTCTCTTGCGAATCTTTCGGAAGAGACTGAAGATGAGTTAACATTGGCTTTTCAGGATTATTTTTCTGAATACACTGTTAAGAAGCTAAATGATAATTCAGATAACGGTTTGACGTTGTACCGGCAGCCGCTTTCAAAAGCAGCAGTAGAATGGTTCTACTATCAGATTACCGGTAACAGAGATGTTGCAAATGCAATTCTTACTCAGGCCGATGCAAATGATATCCCACTTTCGCTGGCATTTGCTTTAGCCCATACTGAGAGTTCATACAACGTAAAAGCTATCAATCGTAATGTGAACAATTCGGTTGACCGCGGTTTGTTCCAGTTGAACAGCAATTCGTTTCCTGGACTTACAGAAAGCGAGTTTTACGATGCAGATAAAAGTGCATACTATGGACTTTCACACCTGAAGTTCTGTTTAGGAAATGCAGGTAATGAAGTTTCAGCTTTGGCTATGTACAATGCAGGAACTAACAGAGTGCGATCTAATAAGACACCGCTCTCTACATTAAATTATATTGGCAAGATTCTTGCGTACCAGAAAATGTTGGAGCAGCTTTTTGAAGAACAGGTAACTCCTTACTTCGAAAATCAGATTTCTCCAAACCTTACAGTAGCGTACGTAGGAAAGAAATAGCGGGTAACCGCAAAAAGAAACTCCAGAGCTCCGGTTACGGACTATCTGAAGTTTCTATAAATTAGCCTCCTAATTTTAAGCAAGACCGTTTTTTTAGTTTTTTTTCGGTCTTGCTTTTTTTTTGTCTTCATTCTATTTTTATACTGTTAAATCTTTAACAATAATCATCAAAATTCGATAAATTCAGTGTTATTTTGACCAAATTCGCTAAATTTACCGCCAAAAATTATTGTACGTAGTATGGGAGATATCTATAATGCTGTCATCACAATCAAAAGTTCCAGAGATTGTAAAAAAAAGAATGATTCAGCTTTGTACACTGCTTGCTTCTTTTTCAAAAGAAAAAATCACTTCGCAGGAGATTAAGGCTCTTACGGGGTGGACAGATTCCACTATCAGGCATGATTTCTGGCTGATGGATTTGAAAAAAGGAGTTTCAAACGGCTACTTTACGGCTGAACTTAAAGCGGAACTGGAAGAAAAGCTTGGACTTAAAGCTGATGAGCAAAGTTCAAAGAAAAGTCTCTGCATTGTGGGATTAAACAGACTGGGAGCTGCACTGCTTGATGAAAATATGTTTTCACAAAGCGGCTTTGCAATTAAGGCAGGATTTGATACAAACCTTTACCGGGTTGAAATTCTTCGTTCAAGCTTTCCGCTCTACCCTGCAACTCAGATGGAATTTGTGATAAAAAAAGAAAAAATTGAATATGCGGTTTTGACGGTTGACGCTAAAAACGCACAGTCAATGGCAGAAAAACTTTCAAAGGCGGGAGTCCGGGGCATTGTGAACATGACGGATACAGTTTTGAAAGTGCCTGAAAATATAAAGGTTGAAAACGTTTCGATAACGAATGCCTTGAAATTGGTAATATAAAGGGTTAGCGATGGTAGCGGCGGCGAAGCCGTTTGCAAGTAAGCAGCGCTTGCTTGCAAATGAAGCGAATGCGGAACCGCGGACGTAGCGACCGCCGCTTGCGGCGGGAACCCC
>JAILHD010000176.1 GCA_024696155.1 Treponema sp.
ACTTCTACAGTAAAGTCTACGTGACCCGGTGTGTCGATAAGGTTGATTGTGTAGTCTTTCCACTGAACCTGAGTAGCAGCTGACTGGATTGTAATACCGCGTTCGCGTTCCAGTTCCATGTTATCCATTACAGCACCGACACCGTCTTTACCACGAACTTCGTGAATTGCATGAATCTTGTTACAGTAGAACAAGATACGTTCTGAAGTTGTTGTCTTTCCTGAGTCAATGTGGGCACTGATACCGATATTTCTTACTTTTGAAATATCCCAAGCCATATTGTTACCTCTTTTAAAATAAAATTCCTAAGTTATAAAATACTGTCCTACCATAATATAGAAAATGCTATACATTTTCAATATGCAAAATCTTTAAAATCTAAGGTTTATTCTTCCCGTCAGAGAAAGGTGTTTTAGCTTCCAGGAGGAGGTCAAACTTGTGTTTGCGGTTTGCTTTGTACTAACCCCATCTTTTTGTGTAAAACTGAACGAGGAGCTGGCCGTAACCTTAGGATTTTTACAGAAGACTGCCGAAAGTCCGATTTTTTCTGTAGTAGTAAGTGATTGGTAATGATTCTCTGGGATAAAACTTATGCCAGCTGTAATTCCTGGAACGATTTTTGTAAAATGCCAGTTGTTAGAAAAGAGGAATGAGGCACTATCAAAATCAGTTTGAAAAGTTCTTTGTGAACTATCGCACGTAAAGTTTGCCAGGCCTGTAAATGCAAAATTATATAGAAGAGAACTGATTTTTGCGCCTGCTGCAAGCTTAAATTTATGCTCCTTAAAATTGTTTTGATTTAACCGGAGGTCGGAATATGCGTTAAAACCAGTTTTTAAAAATACAGGACGTTTTTTACCAACCGGGTAATTTGCCTGAACCCCGATTTTTGTCTGGAAAGTATCTTTAATTAGACTTTCATTTGCAGAAAGCAGATTTTCTTCTTCATTCAAAAATAGAGAAAGATTTAATGTGTAGCGTCCAAGGCTTAATTTATTTTCTGTTTTGTAAGTTGCAAAAACTTCTCCATATGGATCTTCATAGGTTGCTGCAGAAAATAAAGTCTTAAAGTGTGGAACTTCTAGGAAAATTTGAGGATTCATACAAAAATGCTTTCCTTTGTGGAAATAATAGTCGGTAGTCGTAAACCAGGAATTGAACGTATTTTCTTTGTAGGTAAAGCAGCCTGCTGTAAGAGCCGTGGTGACAGAGCAGTTTTTATAAATCGAAAAAGTCTGACTTCCAGAAAAAACGGGAAAGTCAGTTTGAGGATTGTAAAAACAGTTTATCTTAGACTCAGAGAACACTTTTTTTCTATTAATATAGCCAATTTCTGCAAAATAACTTACAGGTTTTGAATAATTAGAAATTCCTGGAAGTCCCGCAGTGATTATGCTTACGTCTGTTTTAGCAGTAGAAAAAGGTGTTATTGTTGAACTTAATGCAGGATTATTTAATTTTGATATTCCTCCTCCTGGTGTAAGATTTCCTGCTTTAAATTGACACGGAAAGTTCTTAAAGTTTTTTGGGGTAAATATTACCGTTCCCCAGTTGTAGTTCATTTCTTCAAGTTCAAAATCTTGAGAAGTTCTGATTTCTGCAAAGGGAAGAAGCAGTTTTTCCTGAACAGCCCCAGAGAAATCTTCTGCCCAAAGCTTAAGGGAAAATATCATAATTACGAATAAAGATTTGATTTTCATATATATAATATTTCCAAGACTTTTCCTTACTGACAAAAATTAATAGAAAACTTTGTGCATTTTGAAATATTTTTTTTAATAAAACTCTTTTTATGTATTGTGCAAAAAATCATTTGTATAAAAATAAAAAATACTGTATATTTTTTGTATATTTATACATTTTTTCTGAGGGTATATATGAAAGAACGACAGTCACGGCTTAAACTGATTAAAACTCTTATTAAATCAAATAGTATTGAAAGTCAGGATGTGCTATTGTCTCTTCTTCAGAAAGAAGGCTTTGATGTAACTCAGGCTACTCTTAGCCGAGATCTAAAACTCTTAAAAGTAGGTAAAGTTCCTGACGGAAAATCTGGCTATATGTATGCTCTTCCTGATGATGAAGAAAATAGCGAAAGTCAGTCAATTTATATTCAGGATTTTTTGCGCGGTTATGTAAGCATTGATTTTAGCGGAAACATTGTTGTAATCAAAACTTTTTCTGGTCATGCAAATACTGTCTGCAATGCTGTTGATAACTTAAACCTTGAAGACATAATTGGAACTGTTGCCGGCGATAACTGTATGTTTGCCTGTCTAAAAGAAGGCGTTACCGGCGAACAGTTTATGGAACATCTAAGAAAGATTATTCCAGATTTGGAAGACTAAAAAATAATTTTTCAATATTTTTATCTACGGTTGAACACAGTTCTTCTGTAGTTATACCACGTGCTTCTGCCACAAAATTATAAGTATGCTCAACAAGAACTGGCGAGCAAGCTTCTCCACGGTGCGGAACTGGCGCAAGGTAAGGGGAGTCTGTTTCGCACAAAATACGGTCTTCTGGCACATAGCGCAAAAGTTCAAGCATAGCATCCATTTTAGATTTTTTAGTGTAGGTAACACTTCCGCTAAAACTGATATACCATCCTAAATCCAGAAACTTTTTTGCTTCTTCAAGTCCGTAACTGTAACAGTGAATAATTCCGTTATGATTTCCTACCCGCTTAATGCATTCAAGAGAGTCTTCAAATGCATCACGGCTATGTATAATAGAAGGAAGTTTCATGTCGCGGGCAAGATTCAGCTGCATTTCAAAAAGTTCCTGCTCTCCAAAATAAGTTTTATCATCAAAATCACTTTCGCAGCGTCCGTCTACTCCGCCTGGATTCCAGTGGTGATCAAGTCCGAATTCTCCAAGCGCAATAATTTTACGGTTTAAAGTATCCTGATTTTCATCTTTTTCAGCGGCTTCAATTTGCGCCTTTAAAACTTCAATGCGTTCTGCCCGCGCATGAATTTCTTCTACGCTTGGCCAGATTCCTGCACTAAAATAAACAAATTTGCGGGCTTTTTGTGCCGCCTCAAAATCCATTGTTGCAATTGCTTTTTCCACACACTGCTCGCGTTTAAGCAAATCATCAGCTTCGGTTCCAATATCAAGTCCGAATTTGCAGTTGCGGGCCGCCATAGTTGTAAGAACTTCCGCACCATTTACTCCGCGGTTCTCTGTCATATTTTGAAAATGAAAATGTGTATCACTGAACATACGGCGATTATAGCAGAAACAAAAACTTTCCAATACCTTCTTTTTTTATTTTGTGCTATAATCCTTGGTTATGACAGATATTGCAAAATTCAACAGCGACGTACAGCGTATTCTTAAGCACGACAGACAGGAAAACAGCGGCAAAGGCGATTTTATGCGCGTTGCCCCAGATTTGCAGAAACTTTTTGCGCGCTCAACAAGCTGCCCGAATACACTTGCTAACTCTATTTTTGAATATTGGGAAAACGAATACATTCATTCTTCGGCAGAACTTGAAAACGAGCCGACTGCACCACATCTGGAAAAACTTGGGGCAATGCTTTCTTTTCTGGAAAATGCAGACGAAGATTATGAGCTTCTTGATGAACACGACTGGCAGGAGCTTGGTGATCTGGTAAATTACGAAGCTGATGACCTTCCTATTGATACACTTCAGAGTCTTATGGCTACTTTAGTCAGCAGGGGGGCTTATTAAACTTGCTGACTCCAGAAACAACTGAAAATTTTTATACAAACTGTACTCAGTGTCCGCGTAAATGCGGCGTTAACCGTGCAGAAGGTAAAACAGGCGTATGTGGCGAAACTTTAGAGCTTAGAGCTGCGTTTGCGGGCCTTCATTTTGGTGAAGAGCCATTAATTACTGTTCACGGTGGAAGTGGAACAATATTCCTTACGGGATGCACACTCCGCTGTGCCTTCTGCCAGAATTATCAGATTTCTCAAAACGGACTTGGTGCCGAACTTACAGCTGATAATTTTGTTTCAATCTGTTTAAGGCTTCAGGAAAAGGGTGCAGAAAATATAAATCTTGTAACGCCAAGTCATCATATTCCTATTCTTGCAGACTATATTAAGCAGGCAAAAGATGAAGGTGTTACTATTCCGTTCTGCTGGAACTCTTCTGCTTACGAAAGTATAGAAACTCTTTCTCTTTTGTCAGGACTTGTTACAATCTGGCTGCCGGACTTAAAAACCTTGAATTCTGAACTTTCAAAGACTTTATTTGCAGCAGAAGATTATCCAAAAATTGCAACTGATGCTATTTCCTGGATGGTAGAAAATAATCCTCTTAGAATTGGCGAAAAATTCGGCTTTGACCGCGAACTTGCAAAACTGTGCAGTAAAGAAAAAATGCTTCAGGGCGTAATAATTCGTCATCTTTATCTGCCTGGTCGTTTTGAAGAAACTGCGCAGGTTCTTGGCTGGTTAAAAGACAACGTTGACGGCAGAGCGATTATTTCTCTTATGAATCAATATACTCCTGTCCCTTTTGAAGAAGATAAAAATAGGGCAGAAGCAAGAAAATCATCACTTTCTTCTATTAATAATAGGCTTGTTACGTCAGAAGAAGATGCAGATATTAAAGATTTGATTGACGCTTACGATTTTGAATATCTTTTTTATCAGGAACTTTCTGATGATACAAGCTGGCTTCCTGATTTTAGAAGGCCTCAACCGTTCTCCAATAAACTTGCAACTCCTTTGTGGCATTGCTGAAAAAAAAATTTGCGTGTGCGCTTTTTTGGGGTATAATATAATAAGAATTTATTTTCAGCAGGAGAACAAACTATGAAAAGACTTCTTGTTACATTTATTGGTGCGCTTCTTTGTTTGACCAACATATTTGCGCAGAAAATTCCAGCAGGAAGAGATATTCTTCCTCTTGTTTTGGACTTTGCCTATGACAAAGAGTATTGGGTAGATAGTGAAATCCAGGTAGCAGACATTGCAAATAATGAATATCTTATTTCTGGATATCATGTTAACAAAAGTGGAGTTGGATACACAAGACAGGATTATACAGTGTCAATTTCACGTGCAGAGACAACCTTGATAGTTTCTGTTTCTGATCTGACAACTATCGGCTGTAATAAAGAAGGCGTTCCATTGGAAACAGCAACAATGAGCGCTAATACAGCTAAATCTACAGAAAAACTTGCAATCGCTTTGAATAAAGATCTTTCAAAACGTATTAATTCATGGGGTGACAAAGAGTATAAAAAGAAGCTTGATATTGCTCTTACATCTCCTGTAATTATGACAACTCTGGCTCGTCAGTCTGCTTTGGTTTTCAAAAAGTTCATTGGCGATAATAAGATTATTGGTAAGCCTACAGAGTTTGAAGTAAAGGTTCTTAAGATTGAAGCTTCTGATTTTGAAGGATATACAAACTGTGTAAACGGTCAGACCTTCTGCGGTTATAAGACTGGTTCGGGCGGAATTCCAAAACCTGAATATGTTCCTGTAAAGGTTTATACAAATAATAAGCCTCAAGGTACTTATGTTGTAAAAGGAACTATTAAAGATGTAAAACGCGCTGATGTTGGCGGTCTTTCAGTTATTGAAATCAAAGAGTAGTTTGTAGATTTTTTAGGTTATTATCCCGTTCGGATTTTCCGGGCGGGTATTTTTTTTTAACTTTTTTGGTTGAGCCTTAAACTATTTTTCAAAAAAACGGGGTTTTAATATGTATATTTTACTCGTTTATATGCTATAATTTTTACATGGCTAAAACATCATTAAAAAAAATAACAGGTGTAGCAGTTCCTCTTGGAGCTTTGTACACAAAAGAAAATCCTGTAATCGGTGAATATCCAGATCTGGCAGTTTTTGCCGAGTTTTGTAAAAAATCAGGAATTGATTTAATTCAGCTTCTTCCTGTAAATGACACAGGAACTCAAAGTTCGCCATATTCGGGCCTTTCTGCTTATGCCCTTCATCCAATTTATATCAGATTAAAGGACATTCCGGAATTTCAGCCTCTTTACGATTCTGATCAAAAATTCAAAGAAAAATACGACGAATTTGTAAGCAAGTACGATTTTACCCTCCGTTATGATTACGACGGCATTTCTAAAGCAAAGGGAGCTCTTCTTCTTGAACTTTATGCTACTACAGAAACCTATAAAAATGGTTCTGCAGATGCTGCGCTTTCAAAATGGATTAGCAGCAACGACTGGGTAAAAACTTATGCTGTTTATAAGAATCTTAAGCATACATACGAACAGGCAAGCTGGAAAAGCTGGCACAAAGAAGATCAGCAGAAAACTCCAGAAGAACTCAAAAAATTGTGGACTACAAAGGCCTTCTTAAAAGAGCATCTCTTCCATGCCTGGTGTCAGATGATTGCAGACTCTCAGTTTACAGCGGCTACAAAAAAAGTTCACGAACTGGGAATTAAGATCAAGGGCGATATGCCTATTTTGATGAACGATGATTCCTGCGACGCATGGGCTTATCCACAGTTCTTTAATCAGAATCTGCGTGCTGGTTCTCCTGTTGATAACGAAAATCCAGCGGGGCAGAACTGGGGCTTCCCGACTTATAACTGGAAAAACCTTAAGGCTGACAATTACTCGTGGTGGAAAAAGCGCCTTACTGTTTCAGAAAAATACTATGATGCTTACCGCTTAGACCACATTCTGGGATTTTTTAGAATCTGGGCTATTCCAGACACAGATGCAAACGCAATTAACGGTCATACAGAGCCATATTCCTGCTTAAAACTGGAAGATTTGCATAATCTTGGTTTTGATGACAACAGAATCCGCTGGCTTAGTCAGCCTCATATTCCAACTGGTGCAATTGAAGACATCACCTGGAATCATGACAGTGCGCATAAAATCCTTTCTGTTTTCTGCGACAAGCTTGACGGTGAAGAACTCTGGCTTTTTAAGAAGACTGTAAAAGGTTCTCAGCAGATTTACTGGACAAATCTTTCTGAATACTGCAACGATGATGCAGCAAACCGTATCCGCCAGAGACTTGTTGAATACTGGTCTAACCGTACACTTCTTGAAGTTGCAAAAAATAAGTTTGTTCCGCTCTGGATTTACTTTAAATCTACTTCCTGGCAGAGCCTTAACGATTATGAAAAAGGTCAGCTCCAGAAGGAATTTGAAGCTTTGGATAAAAAAAACGAAGCTTTGTGGAAAAAGCAGTCAGACGAGATTCTTTCTGCGCTTACAAAATCTGTAAAAATGACTCCTTGTGGAGAAGATTTGGGCGTAAATATTGAATGTGTTCCTGTTGTAATGGAAAAGAATGGAATTTTAGGACTTCGCGTAATCCGCTGGTGCAGAAAATGGTCAGAAAATGGTCAGCCATTTGTTCCATTCAGTGATTACACATCGCTTTCTGTTGCTACAACATCAGTTCATGACTCTTCTACATTGCGTCAGTGGTGGAATGACGAAAAAGATGGTGTAAAAGCCTTTGTTTACGAAAACGCCGCAGATTTTGGAATAAATCAGGAATGGTCAGAGGCAGAAAAACTTGCTTCTTCAGAATTTACTCCAGAACTTGCAGAAAAACTTCTTCATTCATGTGCAAAAGCAAACAGTATGTGGTTTATTGTGCCAATTCAGGACTTTTTGTACACAGAAAAACGCTACTGGCTTGAAAATGCTGCAGACGAACGAATCAATATTCCAGGTTCTGTAACAAAGTTCAACTGGACATACAGACTTCCTGTTGATATTTCAGAACTTATGAATGATGAAAATCTTGTAGAAAAAATAAAGGCGGCAGCAAAACGCTAAAAATATAATTAAAAAAAAGTTAGGAAGGAAAAAAACTATGAACATTTCGTATAATGAATTCCATGTAGGAAGGAAGATCAGGGATTTATGTAATTTTGATTTATCCCTGTTTTCTTCTTCAGGGAATGTTGTAATAAAGAATATGGCGAACGTGCGGAAGTTTGCCATGCTTGTAAACGATGTTTTTAAAAGCCGAAAACAGGAAGATAAGCAGATTTCTGCCGGTCAATTGAACGCAATGGGGCTTCTGGACGAGATTTTCCACTATGTCTGCATGCTTTACCGACGGGATATGCTTGGATCTATGATGAAAGAAATGCTTTCTGAGCTGGATGCAAAGTTCACCCCTCAGAAAGTTAATGACCTTCTTCTTGATTTTATGAAGGAGTTCCCTCCTGTAGAAGTTTATCAGGAAAAAACAACGGCTAAAGAATATCTTTCCAGAAACTGCCTTGATGCGGGAACGGGACTTGAACGTTCTAACCGCGAACAGACACTCGAAGAAATGATTCTTCTTCACCTTGCTAACGAAAATCCTGCCTTTAAACCTTTTGCTATCCTTTTTAATGATTTAGAACTTCAACAAAATTCACTTTACAATAAATCTTGGGCTGTAATTCAGGCTTATGCAAAATCAAAGCCAAATTTTGGGCCTTTTAATCACGATCTAATTTCTATGCTTCGTGAACCTGTAGTTTACAGTCCTAACAGTCTGCGTGGTCAGCTTGAATATATTCAAAAGCACTGGGCAATTTTGCTTGGTGATTGGCTTAAACGCCTTCTTGCAGGAATTGACCTTATTGCCGAAGAAGAAAAGGCAGCCTGGAAAGGTTTTGGCGGCGGAGATTTACCGGACATGCAGCCTTACAGCTTTGAAGAGCTTACAAAAGAATACGAGCGCTTTAGTCCTGACCGTGACTGGATGCCAAAGGTTATTCTTATGGCAAAAACCGTTCTTGTATGGCTGGATCAACTTACAAAAAAATACGGTTATCCTATTACACGTCTGGACCAGATTCCAGATTCTGAACTTGATACTTTGCGTGATGAAGGCTTTACAGGCCTCTGGCTCATCGGACTTTGGGAACGCAGTAACGCTTCAAAGAGAATCAAGCAGCTTTGCGGAAACCCAGAGGCAGCAGCGTCGGCTTATTCACTTTTTGACTACAATATTGCGCAGAATATTGGCGGCTGGGATGCTCTGGCTAATTTACGCCAGCGTCTCTGGCAGAGGGGAATTCGGCTGGCATCTGATATGGTTCCAAACCACACGGGTATGGACGGCGATTGGGTTATGAACAAGCCTGATTTGTTTGTTCAGCGCCGCGACTGTCCTTTCCCAACCTATACCTTCAATGGAGAAAACCTTTCTCACGACCCGCGCACCAGCGTATACCTTGAAGACCACTATTATTCAAAGAACGACTGTGCCGTAGTCTTTAAGCGTGTAGACAATCAGACAGGTGATGTCCGCTATATTTACCACGGAAACGACGGTACCGGTCTTCCATGGAATGATACAGCTCAGCTGGATTATCTAAATCCTCAGACCCGCGAGGAAGTTATCCAGCAAATTTTACACGTTGCCCGAAACTTCCCAATCATCCGCTTTGATGCGGCAATGGTTCTGGCAAAAAAATCAATCCGCCGCCTCTGGTATCCGGAGCCGGGACACGGAGGAGACATTGCTACCCGAAGTGAAACGGGACTTTCTACCCAGCAGTTCAACGACGCAATTCCAAATGAATTCTGGCGTGAGGTTGTAGACCGCGTTGCCCAGGAAGTGCCGGACACCCTTCTTCTTGCAGAAGCCTTCTGGATGATGGAAGGATTTTTTGTAAGAACTCTTGGCATGCACCGCGTTTATAACTCGGCCTTTATGAACATGCTGAAAAAAGAGGAAAATCAGAAGTACCGCGACACCGTAAAAAATACAATCACCTTTGATCCGCAGATTCTTAAGCGCTACGTAAACTTTATGAATAACCCGGATGAGGAAACTGCAATTGCCCAGTTTGGTGACGGCGACAAATACTTTGGTGTCTGCACCCTCATGGTAACAATGCCTGGCCTTCCAATGTTCGGTCACGGCCAGATTGAAGGCTTTACCGAAAAATACGGAATGGAATATACAAAGGCTTATAAGGACGAAAAGCCTAATCAGTGGCTGGTAGACCGTCACTGGCGTGAAATCTTCCCTCTTATGCACAAGCGCCATATCTTTGCAAACGTAGAAAACTTCCTTTTCTATGATTTGTGGGACAACGGTCATGTAAACGAAAACGTATTTGCATATTCAAACTCATGCGGAAATGAATATGCTGTTGTTTTCTATAATAATAAATATGAAAGAGCTTCGGGTTGGATTAAACAGTCAGATCCTTATGCGGTAAAGATAGCAGAGGGAATTCAGATGAGAAGCCGCTCAATTTCTGAAGGACTTAATCTTACATCAGAAGATGACAAATACTTAATTTTCCGCGAGCACAGAAGTAACCTCTGGTACATCAGAAAATCCAGCGAAATCTGCGAAAAAGGTATGTACGTTGCCTTGAACGGTTTTGAATACCAGGTTTTGCTGGATGTTCACCAGGTAAGTGATTTTGCAGACCATCGCTATAAGATTTTGTGCGAAACTTTAGGTGGAAAAGGCTGCGAAGACATTGAGATTGCATGGCAGGAAATCATCTATCACGATTTGTATACTGCACTAAATG
Organism: Treponema sp.; assembly: GCA_024696155.1. GTDB lineage: Bacteria > Spirochaetota > Spirochaetia > Treponematales > Treponemataceae > Treponema_D. The sequence continues at coordinate 10,487 of JAILHD010000176.1, forward strand.
TTTTTGCCGAAAAGGCTCTTAAACCGCTTGCCAAAGTGTTTGGACTTGAATACAAAAAGCCTGAGCCAGCGGTAGAAACCGCTAAAAAAGAAACAAAGGTTTCTAAAGCAAAGGCAAAAGCTAAAAAGGAAGAAAAAACAGCTGCAGTTTCAGAAAAAGAACTTAAAGCAATTTTTGCTGACTCAAAAGAAAGTGCACTTAATTTCTACAAAATTGCAAAGAATTTTGCCTGTGACACAAAACTTCTTGAGGAGGAAAAACAGTTCTCTCTTTTTGAAAGCCGCGTAAAACTTCTTGCAAAAGTGCATAACGAAAAGGCTGTAAAAATGCCAAAAGACTTAAATGCAAGTCTTGCAAGATGTAAAGATACATTAAGTTTTGCAAAGCTTATAGAAACAGGAATGCCAAATCTTGAACTTGTGCTTTTAAGCTGGGCATTAACAGCAGACCTTGCACAGAAAGGACTTGCCGCAAAATGGGCATTCGGTCGTAAACTTAGCCAGTTCTTAAAGGCAGAAAATATTGTTCAGGAAGAAGATCGTTACAGCTTTATCAAGCTGTTTATTCTTGCTTCTGTTTCTTCTGCAGAAAAGATTAAAAAAGACAGCAAACTGATTGCTCTTGATATTGTAAGTCTTCTTACTCAGGGCGAAAATGCCGGTGGCTTAAGCGGTGCAAATACCTTTGATAATGTCCGCTGGTTTAATAAAGAAATTATTGAATCTAGTTTTAGCCAGATTATTCTTCTTATGCTTCTTGATTCAAAACCTTCTGTTGAGCCAGAAATTCTTGCGCTTAATAAAACTTTGCAGTCAGCAAAACTTAAGGCAGCTTATAAGTGTGACCTGCTTTTAAAGCAGTTTATGCCAAAAGCTCCTGCCCGAAGAAAAACTGACAAAGTTGCAAAGACCCCTGTAAAGAAGCCTGCAACTAAAAAGAAATAGGAATAGGGGGCTAAAGCCCCTTATTTACCTGATCTACAATTTTGCGTAAATCTTCTGCGCCATTTGCAAACGGACGTTTTAATTCATTTGGAATAAGAGAATATTTTAGAATTTCTGGAATCTCTGGTGATTCACCAATTGCATGACGGCAGAAATCGCTGTGAATCGCAGGATGACTGTAAGAATACAAAACAGCAGCTCCATCATCATCAAGAATTTCTTCTTTATTTTCTTTAGCTGCTGCATAGGCTCTTGCTGCCATCTCATCGCAGTAAACGCCGTATTTTATGTACAATTCCTTGGCGGCACTCTCTGTCATTGCGTCTGTAACTTCTACAGGATAAACAAAGTTCTTAAGCATTACTCCGTTGTTTCCAAAAAAGTGTTCCAGTCGCTCCAGATTAGCCGGATGAATAGGATTTACAGCTCCGCGTTTTTCTAAATCAACAAAAGAATCAAGAATTACGGGATTTCCCATGCCGTCGCGCGAAAGCGCATTGGTAGAAGGTACAATAAATCCGTTTGCAGGAAGCGCAAACTTCCAGCTCATAAGACCTGCTGTCAAAGTTCCGTAATTTCCTGCATCCATAGAATAGTATAAATCACCGTAAATGCGGTCTTTTATTTTTGCAAAACTGTAGGGATAAAAGAAAATCTGTCCTAAAAGTCGGCAGACGTTTGTTGTGTTTGCCACTGTTAGGGCATTTTCGTGAACATAAGTTCTATCGCAAAAAACCTTTGAAATTTCAGCTTTAATCTGCTCTTCGGAGCCTTCCATTTCTACAGGGTAAATATTTCCGCCGTTCCAGACAAAATCATTCTCATCAAGTCCGCGAACAGTTCCTTTCTGATAAACCAGAACTGCTTTTACGTGTTTTTTGCCGCGCAGAGTATTTGCAAGAACTGCTCCAAGTCCGCCGTGAGTAAAATCCAGAAACAGTGCGTTTCCACCGTTAAGTTTAGAAGTTGTTTCCAGGTAGGAGCAGAGATAAGAAACTCCATAATCACGATGATAACCGGTATAGCCGTTGTAGAGTTCCATCAAAAACAGATGATCATCAAGCTGCTTAATAACTGGCTCAAACGGAAAAGCGTCCATTGCAATTTTATTACAAATAATCGGGCTGAATTCGTCGCCAATAAATGCAGAAGTCAAACTTCCCGCAATAGAGGTAAAAGATGTTTTTTTGTCGATATAATAAATCCATCGGCGAAGGTCTTCAATGTCAGTAGGAATAAAAACTCCGCCGTCTTCTGGAATGCAGTCTCTTACAGCCTGAGAAAATTTAACAGAAAGATTTTCATTTCTTGTGCTGGTAAAATTCATATAGAATTATCATACATCAGAAAATTGCGAAAATCCACACCTAAATACAAGAATAATAAGAGTATAAATTTGTAAATTGTAAACTTCCATGATACACTGAATTTACAATGAAGAAATTTATTGAACGAAAACCATGGAGCTTTTTAGACGAATTTCGCGGAAAAAAATTTAACGGTGAATGGCCAACTTTTCCGGAACTTGTAAAAATACAATGCCTTCGTTTTTCTGAACGCCCTCTTTTTACTGATTTTGAAGGAGAGGGCGCTTCAAAAAATACGCTGACTTACAGACAGTCGTATGAAAAAATCATTACACTTTCAAACTGGCTTTTACAGACTGGGCTTAAGAAGGGTGATAAAGTTGTTATTTCTGGAAAAAATTCTCCGGAATGGGCTATTTCTTTTATTGCAACTTTTTTTGCAGGTGGAATTGCCGTTCCTATTGATACTGCCCTTCATCAGAACGAGGTCTGCAATCTTGTAAAAACTGCAGAGCCTAAAGTTGCCTTTTGTGATGATGAAAAAATTGAATATCTTTTAAATGAGTTTCCAGGTCTCATTGTAAAATCTCTTAATCCAACAATTCCAGGAAGTTATGTTTACAACCTTAAGACAGATGATGAACCTGCACAAAACGAACCTGTAACAGAAAATGATACTGCTGTAATTCTTTTTACTTCCGGCACAACAGGAAATCCAAAAGGCGTTGTGTTAACGCATAAGAATTTGATTGCAGACGCATTTATAGCTCAGACAAATCTTGATATTTTTCCTACGGATGTTTTTTATGCCCTTCTCCCAATTCATCATGCCTACACCATGCAGGCAGCGTTTATCTGCCCAATCAGCTGTGGTGCAGAAATCGTATTCGGAAAAAGCATGTCTGTTACCCGCCTTATGAAGGAACTAAAAGAAGGCGAAATCTCTGTAATGCTTGGAGTTCCGCTTTTGTACAACAAACTTCTTTCAGGAATTCAAAAGGGAATTGCTGCAAAAGGTGCTGTTGTTGTTTCAATCATGGGATGTTTGCAGGCGCTTTCTTTTATTATCAAAAAACTGACAGGAAAGAATGTGGGCAAAGCCTTGTTCAAGGCAGTTTTACAGCAGGCAAATATTTATACTTTGCGTGTTGCAATCTGTGGCGGTGGTCCTCTGGCAGCAAGTGTTTTCCGTGCCTACAATGCAATGGGAATTGATTTTATTCAGGGCTATGGCCTTACAGAAACTTCCCCTATTATTGCGTTAAATCCAATAGAAAATTTTAAACTTACTTCTGTTGGTCGTGATTTTTCGCCTTACGAGGAAGTAAAAATTATAAACGGTGAAGAGACTGTTGTTGGCGGTAAAAAAGTTGTAGTTGGCGAAATTGCAGTAAAAGGCCCTATGGTTATGCAGGGCTATTACAACCGGCCGGAAGAAACTGCAAAAGTTTTTACAGAAGACGGATTCTTTAAAACTGGAGATCTTGGCTGGATTGATGACGAACATTACCTTATGCTTTGTGGCCGTGCAAAAAATGTGATTGTTACAAACGGCGGTAAAAACGTTTATCCAGAAGAAATTGAAGATTCCTTTCAGCTTTGTACAAACATTCAGCAGATAACCGTTCAGGGCTACACAACAGCCGCAGATAAAACTTCAGAAGAAATAGAAGCTCTTATTTATCCTAGCGATGATTTGGTTAAGACACTTGGGCTTACCCGCGAAGATAATTCTGATGACGCGCGTCAAAAAATTCTTGTAGAAATCAATAAGGATGTGAGCCGTGTTAATAAAGGTTTGCAGCCGTACCAGCGCATTACAAAAGTAACACTTCTTGAAAAACCGCTGGAAATGACGACTACTCAGAAAGTAAAACGCAATTATAAGAAGTAAGTCATTTGCATATAATTTGCATATTTATGCAAATTTCTTGACATTCTATCCCCAAATCTGAATAATTATTTACCGAAAAAGTATCTAAAAGTGAAACTTTAAAGGAACGGTAAATTATGAATCCATTGGCTTTGGAATTGAATGAAACCTTAAAAGGTAGTGTGGTTGAGGCTCTTATTTCAGAAATGGGAAAGCGCCTTTATTTTCCGAACGGAATTATTTCGCAGGGTGGAGAAGCAGCAAAAGATGCTCACTTTGCTAACGGAACAATTGGTATGGCAGTTGCTGGCGGCGCTCCTATCGAACTGGATTCATACAAAAAAAATATGCCGTCGCTTACTTCTCGCGAGACTGTTGCTTATGCAAAAACAGCCGGCTCACCAGATATCCGCGCTTTGTGGAAAGAGAAAATCATAGAAAAAAATCCTTCACTTAAAGGAAAGAACTTTTCTCTTCCTATACTTGTACCAGGACTTACAGCAGTTCTTTCTTATGTTTCAGACCTTTTTGTTGATGTAAATAAGCCTCTTCTGGCTGCAGATCCTTGCTGGGATAACTACGAACTTATTGCTTGTGCCCGCCGCGGAGCAGATTTCCATCAGTTCAAATGTTTCGAAGATGGAAAATTCAATGTTGCAGGTCTTGAAGCTGCTATGAAGGCAGATGCAGAAAAATACGGTTCTGTACGTGTTCTTTTGAACTTCCCTCAGAATCCTTCTGGATACAGTCCTACAAAAGATGAAGCTAAAGCAATTGTAGAAATTGTTCGTAAACTCGCAGAAGCTGGTAAAAAGGTTCTTGTACTTTCTGATGACGCTTACTTTGGTTTGAATTACGAAGATGACATTGAGCCTCAGTCACTTTTTGCTTACATGGCAGATCTTCACGAGAACGTACTTGCAATTAAAGCTGACGGTCCTACAAAAGAAGATTTTGCATGGGGATTCCGCACAGGCTTTATTACTTTTGCATCAAAAGGTCTTACAGACGAGCAGTACACAGCCCTTATAACAAAGTTTATGGGTGCTATCCGCTCTTCAGTTTCATGTTCAGCAACTCCTTCTCAGAGTCTTGTTCTTAAGGCTTTGCAGGATCCTGCTCACGAAGCTCAGAAAAAAGAACTTCGCAAAATGCTTAAAGGCCGCTATGATGCAGTTCGCAATTTTGTAGATACACACAAATCTTCAAAACTTACACCGCTTCCTTTCAACTCTGGCTACTTTATGAGTTTCCATGTAGAAGGTGTAGATGCAGAAGATTTGCGCAAAAAACTTCTTAAGGAACGCGGAATTGGTGTAATTCAGATTGATCCTCACACTTTACGCGTAGCTTTTTCAAGTATTGATGAAGAAAAGATTGAAGAAGTTTACTCTCAGATATATGATGTTGCTAATGAGATGTAATATCGTATATTTAAAAAAATTATTTAATTTGAAAAAAATTAGTTTTTTTGCTTCTGCACTTTGTTTCTTCCTGCTAGGTTTTACTTCGTGCCAGGAGCAAAAAACTAATCTTACATATCAGCATTTTGCCCAGCGTGAACGACGAATCGTCATATGGACAAATTGCAGTGAGTTTGCGCAGTACGTAGAACTTTTTAATAAAAATAATGCCGAAAACCGCGCAATTATCGTTTATAAAGAAAATCCTGCACTTTCGCTTCCTGTTCCAAAAGATGAACTGCCTCCAGATATTATTGTAGGTCCCTGGCTCCGTTCAGATACAACCAAGAAAAATTTCTGCCGCCTTGATTATCTTTTTACTCATAATAATATTTCATCGCAGATGTTTTATGAAAATCTGTTGAATGCGGGTAAAATCAGATATTCGCAGTATCTCTTGCCGGTAAGTTTTAATCTTCCTGCTGTTATTTTTGATAAATCTAACGAGGCACTTGTACCAGATAATTATATGCTTACTTTGGAACAGCTTCGTCAGACTGGTGCAAAATATAATCAGACAAAAGCTAACGGAACTTTTCAGAGAATTGGTTTTGCGCCTCTTAATAATAATTCGTTTCTTTCGTTGGCAGCAAAACTTTTTTATACCGATTTTAGGGAAAGTAAAAATCAGATTATCTGGAGTGGCCAGAATCTTGGAAAAACAACAACTTTCTTAAAAAACTGGATTCAGACAGAAAATCAGTCTGCTCAGGCAGAAGAAGATTTTTCTTTTAAATATCTGTTTATGCCTTATTACCGTCAGGTTTCTTCCGGTAGAACGCTTTTTGCATGTACAGAAAGTGATTTGCTTTTTAAGACAATGCATGAGCAGGACTTGCAGCTTGATTACCGCTGGCTTACTCAGGATGGAAAGATTTTTATGGAAGATTCCTTTGTAATGATGGGAATTTACAAAAAAACTAAAAACAGAACGGGTGCTTCAGAATTTATCAGCTGGTTCTTCCAGAATGATGTTCAGCGCGAAATTCTTGAGCGTAAAGAAAAGGCCCGCTTAGAAACTGATATGTTTGGAATAGCAGGAGGATTTTCTGCAGTTAGAAGTGTTACAGAACATGTTCTTCCGATTTTTTATACACAGCTTTTGTCAAATCTTCCTCCAGCACAGATGATTCAGGTACCTCAAAAGTTACCGCCACGCTGGGAAAGTTATAAAACTCAGGTTGTAGAGCCTTATATTCGTGCAGAAATTACTGCAATTACTCCGCATGGAAGACCCATTACGGAGTTTGAAAAAGAATGGCGAAAAAAAGTTTTTGCAGAATAAGCAAATTCTTTTCTATATTTATAATTTCAAATCTAAAACTTCTGCCTTAGTGGCTTTAATTAAATCTTCAGGCTTTAGAGTAATCTGAATGCCACGCTGACCGCCGCTAACGCAGACTGTATCCTGTGTTAAAACAGATTCATCAATAAAAGTTCTGAACTGCTTTTTCATTCCGATTGGTGTACAGCCCCCGCGAATATAGCCTGTAAGGCCTAGGAGTTCGTCTGGTTTTACAGGATTGATTTCTTTGCAACCAGCTGCCTGACGTGCTTTCTTTAAATTGATTTCAGATACAGCACTCTGACAGAAAACACAAATTTCTTTTGTTTCTGTTCTCATTACAATAGTCTTAAAAACCATTTCTGGACTAACACCAAGTTTTTCTGCCATCCTTCCAGCAGCTCCTTTTTCAAGAACATGTTCTCCATCATCGTCATATTCTTTAGCCTGATATGGTATTTTTAATCCTTCCAGAATTCTCATTGCATTTGTCTTTTTCATAGACGTTATTCTATTAATTTTGAAAGTATCTGTAAATATTTTCTGATTTTTGAGGATATTAAAATAACAAATATTTCTATTGATTTTTCAAAAAAATAAAGGATGAAGTATTGACGAGAATTAAAGAAAGGGATATATTAATTTTCACCGTCGCGCAGCACTGCTGAGCGACTTCAAACGAGAAAGTTTTTTGACACAACAGGGAAGGAAATAACTAACTGTATAGTTCAAGTTTTATATGTTTTGTATCATTAAAAACATACCCGCTAGTTTCAATTCTTGAAACTAGATTGATAAATCAATTC
>JAILHD010000177.1 GCA_024696155.1 Treponema sp.
TTGCCACTTTTCTTATCAACCACTTTTTAGAGTTTATTGACTATCGCGCGCGATGTAAAAACGGCGGTACAATTCCTTCTGTTTTACAAAATATTCCGCTTGCTGCAGAAACTTTTGATTCTGCAAAGCTTAAAAATATCAGCGACTATGAAAACGCAAAATATTTTAAATGGTGCATTGCTTCTATTTGTTCACTTATGCTGGATTTGAGTCTTGTTCTGTTTGGCTTTTATCCTTTTATTTTTAATGCAATCTGCTTTTTTACAGATTCTCCTGTGACAATTGCAAGCACTTTTGAGGCCTTCTTCCTTTTTATGATTCTTTCGGGGCTTCCTTCTACAATCCTTGGCTTGCCTTTTTCCCTTTACGGTGAATTTGTTATAGAAAAAAAGTTTGGCTTTTCTAAAATGACCTGGAAACTTTGGATTACAGACCAGATTAAGGGCCTTTTTGTTGGTCTGATTCTTATATCACTTTTGACCTTTATTGCTGCTGTACTCTTTGTAAAGTTTGAAACAAGCTGGTGGTTCATACTTGCTGCTGTTATGATAGCCTTTACATTCATTATGCAGGTTGTTTACCCTAAGTTTATTGCACCGCTTTTCAACAAATTTACTCCGCTTGAAGAAGGCGATGTAAAAGACAAAATCACAGAAGTTTTGAACAAGGTCGGTTTTAAGAACGGCGGGCTTTTTGTAATGGATGCTTCTAAGCGCAGCGGTCATAGTAATGCATACTTCAGTGGTTTTGGAAAAACAAAGCGCATCGTTCTTTATGATACACTCTTAAAATCACTTACTGCTGATGAACTTGCAGCAGTTCTGGGACATGAACTTGGGCACTTTAAGCTTCATCACATTACAAAGCGACTTTTTGTTATGATTCCAATGGAATTTGTAGTTATGTTTATTCTGTATAAAATGGCTCATCTTTCAGGCCTTTATACTGCTTTTGGTTTTAGCGATATTACAGTTTTGGGCTTTCAGTTTATCGGAATTTTCCTTGCTTCTATGCTCTGGGGCTCTGTAAGTGAGATTGTAACCCCTGTTTCAAACATTTTCTCACGCAAGCAGGAGTATCAGGCTGATGCTTTTAGTGCAAAGGTTTTAGGAACGCCGGAGCCTTTAATCACAGGTCTTATCAAATTGAACAGCGAAAATCTTTCGGAACTGATTCCGCCAAAGCTCTACGTCTTCTGGAATTATTCACATCCTACACTTATTGAACGTATAGAGCACTTAAGAAAATTGTAAAAAAAAGGCACTTTCATCAATTGAAAGTGCCTTTTTTTTAATTTAAATGATTAATTTACTCTTCGTAAGCATCAGCTTCTGTAGAAGCGTAATCGTCCTGTTCTTTAAGAATCTTGTTCTGGAATCCAGAAACTTTTGCGTCGTATTCATTCTGAAGAACATCCAGCTGATCCTGAGAAAGTTTTTCAACAAAATCTTTTGCCTGAGCGCGGGTAAAGTACATTGTAACAGTAGGGAATTCTTTTACTGTGTATTCAGGCTGGTTTGGAGCTTCGTCCTTTGCGCCCTGAACAGAAATTACAAAGTACGGTGATTTTTTTTCAAAACGATAGCCAGTAAGGAATGTTGTATTTGCTTCGTGGCCCATCATCATTTTTACAGTTCCAAATTCAGCGTAGCATTTTCCTTTTCCGTACATTTTTGTTGATTTATTGTTGTTGTGAATAAGACGTTTGTTTTCAAAATCAGAAAAGTAGCTGTCTACAGCTTTAATAATCAGTTCGCGGTCTGACTCGCTAAAAAGAAAGTTAAAGTACATTGTCTGGAAATATGTTGAAACGCCACCTTTTTTTGTCATCGGGTTATAAATCATTGTAGAAAGGCGTTCTTTCTGCTTCTGAAAAACGTTGTTTGTCTGAAGTTCAACATCATCATATTCAATATATTTCTGCTTTCCTACGAATAATTCCTTCCAGAAGCTTACCGACTGTCCGTTTGCGTCAAAGTTTGATTTTGCAGTAAGTGTAGCTGTAACACTAAGTGTAAGTACCAGTCCAAAGATGGCCAGTTTAGTTGTTTTTTTCATTTTTTTAACTCCATAATTTGTTCTATATTAATAATATTTTGAATCTTATTTTGTTACAAATTATAGCAGATTTTTGAGTTTGTTTTAACGGCTTTTTACGCTATAATTTGAATGATGAAATTTCCGGTGATATGGTTTTGTGCTGCATTTTTAATTTTTTCTGTTTTCGCCAAGGGATTTATTAAACCAGAAAAAAAATCTAAAGGTTTTAAATCTTCTGTTACCGTTCAAGCTAAAAAAATACCAGTTCCAATAAAAGAACCTGATGAAGTGATTGAAATCAGGACTTTTATGAGTTTTTATCCAGATCTTGAATATGATGTTTTTTATGATGATGAGTCTGGCGACTGGCAGATTAACATTTCTGCCAACGTATTTCTTAATCGCGAAGAAAAATCTGATAGCGAAAAAGCGCTAAAAAGAAGTGCGACTTTCTACTGGGCTGGCGGCAGAATGCTCCCTAAAGACCAGCTTTCTAAAAAAAATGAATACTGGGTACTGCAGTATCCTTACAATAATGTTTTACGTGACCCAAAAAGTTATGATGAAGATGAACTTGCAAAAATAAGGAAGATGGCTTCTGCAGAAAACCGCAAATCTGACGGTGGAACTCCAATGTTCTTTTTTGATTTTATCTATTCTGCTCAGTCGCGTCCTGTTATAGAAGAGCATATTGTGCGTACCCGTTTTTTAGGTAAAGGCACAAAAGTTCATGAACGCATTTTTCCAGCACTTAAGAGGGTAGAATCAGAAATTTGCCGTGCAGCAGGGCTTTCTGTCGAAACTTTAAGTTCTGCAGAAAAAATTGCAAAAATCGACACAAAAAGCGAATCTTTGACGACGGATCAAAAAGAAATCCGCGAATTTATTATGAGTCTTCGTTCGTGTGATGCATATTACTGGCGCGAAATTGCAGGTACAAAAAGAAAGTCTTTCCACAGCTATGGAATTGCTATTGATATTCTACCGCGAAGACTTGGCGGACGTTCAATTTACTGGGGATGGGAAAAAGAACGCAGCGGCGAAAACTGGATGCTTGTTCCTCTAAATAGCCGCTGGATGCCTCCAGAAACGGTAATCCGTATTTTTGAAAAAGAAGGCTTTATCTGGGGCGGCTTCTGGACAATTTTTGACAACATGCATTTTGAATATCATCCTGAATTAATTGGAAGCGTTCAGGAAGATTAAAACTCTGCCGGGCAGATAAAATGCATTGGTTCTTTTGTTGCAGGGTGCGTAAAAGTGATTTCCTGTGCATGGAGCATTAAGCGTTCTTCTGGTGCGCAGGTGCCATAGAGAGTGTCTCCGATTATTGGCAGATGAAAGCCGTGCCTGTCGCTTGAATGTAAGCGCAGCTGGTGTGTGCGGCCTGTACGTGGAATAAAAAGAATACGTGTTGCTTTTTTTGCAGTGCCATCTGGTGCACGGTAGGTTACTACTCCAAGATTTTGCCAGTCGGTAATTCCAAGTTTTCCAAATTCTTCGTCATAAATCTGATGCGGACGGTTATTCGGGTTCAGTCGGAATTTTAATTCTATATGGCCTGATTTTTCTCCGTGTTTTGGGGCCAGTTCACCATCAGCTTTTTCTAGTATGCCGTCTAAAAGTGCCACATACTGTTTTTGCACTTCTTTGGCTTCAAACTGGCGGTTTAGTTCGCGGTGTGCTTCTTTTGTAAAGGCAAGCAACATAATGCCAGAAGTTTCCATATCAAGACGGTGAACTGCAGGTTGATTAAGTTCATTTGTAAATGGGAACAGTGCCTTCATGCGGCTTTCTATGCAGTCCTGCTTGTCTGGTGTGCGTCCAGGAACAGAAAGTAAGCCAGACTGCTTATTTACTACAAGAATATGCTCATCGCGGTATAGGATTTCCAGCCCAAGAATAAAAGGTAAAATGTAGCCGCAGCGTTCGTCGCAAGGCGCATAGCTTTGACCGCATTTTTTATTCGGACTGTCTTTTCCGTAAAACACTTCATCCATGCTTACAGGAATAAGGTTGTGTTCAAATGCGTAGGAAATCAGTTTTGGAGCACAGCAATCGCCAGTGCCTGTTGGTGGAAGTCGTCCTTTGTGCTGGGCAATAATCTTGTTCAGTGTGATTTTTTTGCCGTCAAAGCGGGTAAAAGTGTAAAGGTCAAATACTTTCTGAAGGGATTGTGTGGTAAGGGCGGTGCGCTGGAGTTTTAATGCCTTCACATCCTCTTTTAAGGTCTCTTTGCTGTTAATCTTTTCTGTCAGTTCGTGGATTTTGCGGTCGTTGGCAGAAAGTGCCAGATTAATTGCATTTGCGTCAGCAATTGGTGGCACTACCACGCTGGCTGGAGGCATTGTACCATCCGTCAGCGAATCATTCTTAAACTCTAGCTGCATACTGATTCCAGAAACGGCATGTAATACTACTTCCTCTCCAGAATCAGTTTTTTTGCAGATTAAAGTTCCCAGCATCACGCCGTGGCCTTTTCGCTCTTCACTTTCCTCTGTAATCTGGCAAAGGTATGCGTTACCTTCGTTCAGTTTTTCTATTAATGCGAGGTTTTGTGCATGGGCTTGTTCTGTTGTGAACGGTGGAAACATCGGTGTGTGCTTTTAAATCTGTTTTAGTCCAGATTTCTGATTTCTACTTTTCCGTCATCAGTTCCAAGGAATACAATCGGCTTTTTCTTGCTAAAAAGCCCAACTTCTACAACGCCAGTAAATGAGTTGATTTTGTCTTCCATAGCTGGAACATCAATTGGTTTTTCCCATGTGCAGTCCAAAATCCAGTTGTTGTTGTCTGTAATAACTGGACCGCATTTACGAACGCCTTCGCGAAGTACAGGTTTTGCACCAGTTGCTTCAAGGGCGCGTGTAACGCTTGCGCGTGCTTCTGGAATTACTTCTACAGGAACAGGGAATTTTGTTCCGATTGTATTTACTCGTTTTGTTGAGTCTGCAACTACAACAAAGATTTTTGAATTATATTCTACAAGTTTTTCGCGAACATGAGCTGCTCCGCCACCTTTAATAAGATTGCAGTCGGGATCAACTTCATCTGCTCCGTCAAAAGTAAGGTCTAGTTCGCCGTTGATTTCAGGGTGATTCATAGAATAAACTGGAATTCCGTATTCAAGACATGCATTCTGTGCCTGAAAACTTGTTACAACAGCTTTTACATTTTTGATTGTGCCTTTTTTAAGGTGCTCAGCAAGGCGTGTGATGGCTGGCATAGCGGTAGAACCGGTTCCAAGTCCGATTTTCATTCCGCTAAAAATCAATCCTTTTTCAATAAGAGTATCAATCGCAGTATTTGCGACCATTACTTTTTGTTCTGACTGTGTCATTAGTAGTCAACTCCTGTGAATAATTTAAACTGTTCGTATGCCTGATATTCGAGCATCTTATAACCGTTGCAGACCTTACAGCCCGCGGCAGACGCACGTCTCATGACCGGTGTAGAAGCCGGTACATAAACTATATCAAACACCTTTTCAGTTCCACGGAATTTGTAGAAATAGATTGGATCATTTTCCTGTGAAATTGGGCCTTCTGAGTTCATACCAACTGATGTTGTCTGAATGATAAGAGAAGAATATTCATCCAGAACCATAGCCGCAGTTTCATCAAGTTTTGCTGCTTCAAAATCATAACGCTCGGCAAGCTTCTGTGCATTTTCCAAAGTACGGTTAAAAATGCAGGCTTTCATACCAAGTTTTTTTACAGTGTAAGCAATGGCTTTTGCAGCTCCACCGGCACCAATAATGGCAACCTTCATCTTTTTAGTCTTTACAGGGCCAAGGAATTCAAGCAAAGCTCTTTCGAATCCTGTGCAGTCTGTATTATAACCAATCCATTTATAATTTTTGCGTACAACAGTGTTGCAGGCTCCAATCTGCATAACTTCAGGCGAAAGCTCGTGCAGGTAGTAAAGAACAGATTCCTTAAACGGAATTGTTACACTCATACCTTTTACGTCCAGCTGTTCAGCAAAGTTCAGCGATTCAGAAATCAACTGAGAGCGGATTGGAATATAAACTGCATCAATATTGTGATGGTGATAACCTGTGTTATGAATTTCCGGGCTGGAAGTTTTTACCAGCGGCCATCCTGTAATACCAAAAAGCTGAGTCTGTTTTGTAAGAGTCTTATAGTTGTAAAGTTCGTTCAGCGTTACAGGATCAATGTGACCTATTCCCGCAGTTTTTGCGATTGTTTCTTGCGGAGAAGTATAAGTCATATAAGAGTTTGAAATGCTTGTAAGAACACGGCTAGGAAATCCTTCCGGACCCATTGCCAGAAGAATATGATCGTAGCTTGTCATAAGTGAACTTTCGTGAAAGAGGTTTACTACATCCGAAAGTGTTTTTGGCATAAATGCGATTTTTGGGATTTCGTAACCTGTTTTTCGCATTGAATCACATTTTTTTCTAAGATTATGGATCGGCTCTGTCATATTATGACAGCTTCTGATAATTCTTACACCAAAAGCCATAGCCGCATCCTGAATGCTAGGAATGTGATAATCTTCTTCAAAATCTACATACGCAAAGTTTCTGCGCTTGTCAGGATCTGCAAAGGCAAGAGCGCGTCCAAATAGATTAGTGCGCGAAAAGTCGTTTCCAGACCAGAGTCCGCCATCAGAATCGCGGCGAATTGTAAGAATACATGGCTTGTTTATAAGCGCTGGAAACTTTCTGATTAAAAGCTGTTCGTTTTCATCAAGGTGATCGGCACGAAGTTCAACCACATCACAGTATTTTTCATATTTCTGTGTAAGTTTTACATCTTCTTCAATTGTTTTACCAGTTAGCGTCATGCAGATTAATGGAGAACTCATTAGTTTACCACCTTTCTGCTAACAACTTTGTCTACAACGTAAAGTGTAAGAGTTGTGCCCTTTGGAACAGCATACGGAATAGTAAGCTCTCCGCCCGGATGATTAAAACTGATGATTGTGTATGCATCGCCTTCCGAAGGAGTTGCTTCCAGTCTCATTGGAACAGGATATGGATAAACCTGAAGAGTCTGAGAATAAATGCCAAAGATATTTTCATCAATTGCATTCTTTGGAAGCGCCATTTCAACTTTCATGCGTGTATAGTTTGGAATAAATTCGTCTGCAAATTCTTCCTGACTTACAACAGTACCTGGAATTTCGCCGTCTTCTGCTTTATGACCTGTAATGTCAAAAATAATCTTATGACGTGTAATTGACTGCAAAAGGTCATTTACAGTCTGGCCAATAAGACGAGGAGGTCGTGTGCTTTCAAAGTTAGGACCGCGGCTTACTACAAGATGAACAGTAACTGGTTCAGAAATACCAGTTCCCGCAGGAGGATCCTGTTCAAGAATTGTTCCAGCATCTGCTGTGTCTGGAATGTATTCTGGAGTTGCAAGAATAATTAACGGCTTTGTCTGACCCGCAAAAAGAGTCTGAATCTTAAGCTGAACTTCATCAAGTTTCTGACCAATGTAATCATCAACTTTGTCTACAATTACACCACGACTTACAACCAGAGAAACACGGCTGTAGCCTTTTGTGATTGAACCAGCTTGTGGTGACTGATCAAGGATTTTTCCTTCATCGCCTGGAGTGTCTGAATAGCGCAGGTTGATTTTTGGATAAAGCTCTTTTACCTGAAGTTCAAGCAAAGCATCTTCTAGATTTTTTCCAATTACGTCTGGTACAAGAACCTTTTCTGGTCCCTTAAGAACTGTAAAGAAAATTGCAGTTGCAGAAAGTGCCATAATCACAAGAGCAACAAAGCAGGTAAAAAGCATTACAGGCACATTAGTTTTTACATTCTGGTAAGAATCTTCAACCTTAATGTCTATGTTTTTAATACGGTTTGGAAGCTCTTTTACTTCTGTTACCATTTTATCTGCGGCCTTTTTACCGATTTCTTTTGCTCTTTCTTTGATGTTTTCAATATTGTCGTTTTTGTTCTCTGTTGTGTTCTGTGTATCGTCCATTTTGACCTCACTAATTTCTGTAATTTCGACTTTTTATATTATTCCAGAACGGTTCCAATAAATTCTTTTGCGCCATTCATAAAGTCCTTGTAACCCATGGATTTTTTGCCCTGACGCTGCAATTCTTTTACACACAAAAGTCCGTCGCCGGTTTTAATATATATTCCTTCTGATTTTACAAACTGAACAACCTTACCAGCAGGTTCAACAATGTAGCCGCTGGCTCTGTCATCTGACTGAGGAATAAAGACTGCATTTAGAATGCGAAGAGTTTCTCCTTTTTCAAGGCACCAGCAGCCAGGATCTGGTGAGTAAGCGCGGATTTTTGCCTGAATTACTTCTGCGCTTTCCTGCCAGTTAATTCTTGCATCTTCTTTTGTGATGATTGATGTATAACTTGCTTCACCAGTCTGAGTTTTTCCTTCCGGCAGGTGATTTTTGTTTAATAAGTTGCAGAAAAGTTCTGCGCCGATCTCTGCCGATTTTAATAAAAGGCTTTCACCAGTTTCTGTGCCGTCCAAATCTATGAACTGTTGGGCAAGAATATTGCCTTCGTCCATTTTAGGACTTACATACTGAATTGTAGCAGCAGTTTTTTCATCGCGGTTTAAGATTGCTGCTGGAACTGGTGTACAACCCCGGTATTTTGGAAGTAATGACGGATGAAGGTTTATTCCACCCATCGGAAAAAGTGCCATAAATTTTGGCCCAAAAATATGACCATATGCAAAAACTACAAGAAGATCTGCATTAAGAGGTGCAATCTGTTCGCGGGCAGCAGAATCCAGATGTTCTGGTGTAAATACCGGAATATTATTTTCTTCTGCAAGTGCCGCTACAGGAGTTGGAGTAGGGGTCTTATGACGTCCCTTTGCCGTTGGAGGATTAGAAAGAACGCCTGCAATTTCAAAACCGCATTCTTTCTGTCTTTCAATGAGAATCTTTAATGTTACAGCTGCCGCCTCTGGGCTTCCTGCATAAAGAATTTTCATTCAGGCTCCTTATTTCTTTTTAGCTTCTTTTGCAGCAATTTTAGCTGCAATCTTTCTGGCTTTTGCTTCCTTTTCTTTGCGCTTTTGTTCAGCACGTTCCTGACGTTTTTTGAACTGGGCGGTTGTTTTTTCTGCAAAATCCTTGTCGCCACGGTCAATAAATACAATTCCATCCAGATGATCATATTCATGCTGAATGATTCGTGCTAAAAGGCCATCTGCCTCAAGTGTAAATGGCTTACCGTTTTCATTTAATGCCTGAACTGTTACTTTTACAGGGCGGCGGATTGTTTCATAAACCTGTGGAATGCTAAGACAGCCTTCGTCGTAGTCGCCAAGTTCTTCTGAAGTCTTAATAATCTGCGGGTTGATAAAAACGCGGCGTACATCATCATCTGCCATTGCAACAAACATACGCAGTTTTTTACCAACCTGAGGGCCTGCAAGTCCAACACCGTCTGCTTCTATCATTGTGTCGAACATGTCTTCTGCAAGCTGGCGGATTTCATCATTTACTTCTGCAACTGGCTCTGCTTTTTCTCTTAAAATGTCCTCGCCAAGTTTTACAATGTCTAAAATCATCTTGTTTCCTTATTTTTCAATTCGTGCACGAGCTGCACGTGCATGTCCTGCAAGACCTTCTGCATCGCCAAGGTAACCAGCAGCAACTGCACTTCTGTGAGCACCAGATTTATCTGACTGAACGCGAAGTGTTGTAACAGTTTTAAGGAACATTCTTACGCTAAGTCCGCCTGTGAATCTTGCAGAACCAGATGTTGGCAATGTGTGGTTCAAACCTGCTGCGTAATCGCCGAATACTTCTGCTGCTGCGTGGCCAATAAAGAGTGAACCATAGTTGTGTACAAGGTTTTCAATATTATCGCGCTCTTTACCTTCGTCCATAGCAAGTTCAAGGTGTTCCGGAGCTTTTTTATTTGCAATTTCTGCTGCCTGCTCAAGAGTATCTGTAATAATGATTTTGCCATAGTTTTCTATACTCTGTCGGGCAATTTCCTTAGTTTTAAGAGTTTCCAGCTGGTGTTCAATTTCATCACTGACTTTTTTTGCAAGGTCATCACTGTTTGTTACAAGCACTGCCTGTGCAACTACGTCATGTTCTGCCTGTGCAAGAAGATCTGCTGCAATCCAGTCTGGTTTAGCATTTTTATCTGCAATAACCATAACTTCTGTTGGGCCTGCAATCATATCAATTCCAACAGTTCCGTATACTTCGCGCTTTGCACCTGCTACAAACTTGTTACCAGGACCTGCAATTACATCAACCTTTGGAATGCTTTCTGTGCCGAATGCCATGGCACCAATTGCCTGTGCACCGCCTACTGCATAAAGGTGATTTACACCGCAGATATATGCTGCAGCCATAATTCCTTCGTCTGCATAAGGTTTTCCGCCGGCAAAAGCGTGTCCTGGAACTCCAGCTCCCTGCTTTCCTGCAGTGTCTTTGTCATCCGGGTGTACGCGTGGTGGTGTACACATAATTACTTCTTTTACGCCGGCTGCAACAGCTGGTGTAATTGTCATAATTACAGATGATACAAGAGGGAATCTTCCAGCTGGAACATAACAGCCTGCGCGTTCTACAGGGATTGTTTTCTGGCCTGTAAAAACACCAGGGGTAAGTTCAGCTTCAAAATCTTTAAAAGATTCGCGCTGTTTCTTTGCAAAATCAAGTGCAAGAGTGTGTGAATAAACAAGTGCGTCGTAAAGGTCGCGGTTCTGAATCATCAGTTTTTCTGCTGCGGCCTTTAATTCTTTCTGTGATACTTCAAAAGAAGCAGGAACCGAAACATCAAATTTATTACCGTAAATGCGAAGAGCTGCGTCGCCTTTTTTCTGAACTTCTTCCAGAACAGATTTTACGGTTTCGTTGGCGCTGTTTTCAAAATCGCGTCCTTTAAAAAAGTTTTCTTCTAGTTCTGTGTATTTTACTGTCTTAATCAATTTAATCTTTCTCCAAATTATTTTTTATGACGTTTATCCAATTCGTCATATACGTCTTTCCAGGTTACGCCTTCTTTGTACATAAGCACGTTTACAAAGTAGATTAAATCTGCGGCTTCCCAGATAACGTCATCTTTTGATTCTGCTTCGCAAAGTTCTTCGGCTTCTTCCATAACCTTTTCGCGTACACGTTCGTCGTTCAAAGTTGCTGTGTAAGAGCCTGGACGTGGATTTGCAAAGCGGTCTGCAATTACGTCGTAAAGGCGTCCCATACTTGATTTTTCCTGCGGATCAGTTCCAAAGCAAGTCCAGCTGCCGGTATGGCATGCAGGTCCGTGTGGAATGACTGTAGCTAATACGGTGTCGCGGTCGCAGTCTGCACGAAGTTTTACAACTTCAAGGAAATTTCCGCTTGTTTCACCTTTTGTCCAGAGCTTCTGACGTTCGCGGCTAAAGAAAGTAAGCTTTTTAGTTTCAAATGTTTTAGCAAAAGCTTCGGCGTTTGCATAACCTTCCATCAAAACTTCACCGTTTACGCTCTGAGCAATAACTGGAATCAATTTTACTTTTTCAAAATCAAGGCAGCTGATAAAGGCATCAGAAAGATTTACCTTTCCAGTGTACAAAGCCATTCCAAGCTGAACATCACAATGAAGTTTTCCCAGCTCTGCAATTTCTTCAACACTGCTTACACCGCCTGCAACTACAACGCGGCAATTAACAGCCTTGCGCAAGTCGCGTACGTAGTCCATATTTGTGCCCTGCATGCAGCCTTCTTTTTCTACACAGGTAAATAAAAGTTCTGAACAGAATTTTTCTGCCTGTTTTGCGCCTTCTACCAAAGGTATGTCTACAGTTTCTGTCCAGCCTTTTACGGCGATTTTTCCGTTTATAGCATCAACACTGATGATAATTCTGTCTTTTCCGATTGCATCTGCAAGTTCGTTCAAAAAATCTTCGTTTAAAACAGATTCGCCAGCCACTGGATTCGACTTCCATGCAGCCGAGCCTATGATAACTTTTTCTGCTCCAAGACTGATAAGTTCTTTTGCACGTTTTACAGTACGGATTCCACCTCCAGTACGAACGTTTCCATGATGGAGTAGAGATTTTAATAAATGGGTATTTTCTGTATTACCTTTTTCGTCAATGTTTCCCAAAGCCGCATCCAGATCAATAACAGCGACTTCGCCATACATGTCGAACTGTGCAATTAAAGCATCAGCATCATCGCGCTGAAGCACAAGTTCCTTGCCGTTTTTAAGCTGAACAACATGTCCATTTTTTAAATCTATAGAAGAAATTACCATAAATAAGAGTTTACCAAATTTATATGATTTAGAATAGTATAGGTATTTTTTTGTTTTTTTACTTTTTTTAGTAACTATTCTCTTGCACGGTGTTTATATATATGAAAACCAAACGAACCAAAAACGATTGATTTTTCATTTCTAACCTTTTTTATTTTTCCTTTAAGACCGCGGATTACCTCCTTTGCCGCGGTCTTTCTTTTTATTAATCAATTCATTATTATAAAATCAGAAAATTTTGCGGAAGGCCTGACTGCCCCGCGTTATAGGAGATATAAATGGCACGTACACATTACATTGCTGGAAACTGGAAGATGAACACTTCTAAAGCAGAAGCTGTTGCTTTGGCAAAAGACCTCGTTGAGCAGCTTAAAGGAAAAACTAACAAATACATGATTGGTGTTCCTTTTGTTTACCTTGATGCAGTTGCTCAGGTTGTTAAGGGAAGTAACATCATTTTGGCAGCACAGGACTGTGCCGCTACAGATAACGGAGCTCACACAGGTGAAGTTTCTACAACTATGCTTAAAGACATCGGATGTCAGTGTGTAATCCTTGGTCACTCAGAACGCCGCCACGAAATCGGTGAATCTGATGAACTTATCAACAAAAAGGTTCGCAAGGCTTTGAAAGATGGTCTTGAAGTTGATCTTTGTATTGGTGAACTTTTGAGCGAACGCGAAGCTGGCGAAGCTGAACAGGTTTGTGCATTCCAGCTTTCTGCAGGTCTTGCAGGCGTTACAGAAGAACAGATGAAGAATGTAACAATCGCTTATGAACCAGTTTGGGCTATTGGTACAGGTAAAACTGCTACTCCAGCTGACGCTCAGGCTATCCACAAGTTCATCCGCGGTTATATCGCAAAACTTTACAACCAGAAGGTTGCTGACGAAGTAATCATCCAGTACGGTGGATCTATGAAAGCTTCTAACGCTCCAGAACTTCTTGCTCAGCCAGATATCGACGGTGGTTTGATTGGTGGAGCTTCTTTGAAGGCAGAAACATTTGTTCCTATCTGTGTACTTTAGTTTAGAAATTATGTAGATATGAAAGGCACTTCCACTACGGAGGTGCTTTTTTTATGCTCGAAGCGGAAATGCGTAGCGGGGGTTCTTGATTTGCGGAGCATAGAAACGCTATCAGAACGCTACCCATAAAAAAAAATCGGTAACGAATAAGATTAGCTTTTTCGTTACCGAGTTCCTGCATTTCTCGGCGGAGCAAATTAAGGTTCCCCGCGAGAGCATTTCCGTTTAGAATTTATAAGTACCTGTAGTAATAGTTCCACCGTTAGAGTAAACGTCAAAGTTTACAGATTTCTGAGCGTTAGCAAGTTCTGCATAGAACTCAGAAACATCTTTTACAGCCTTTCCGTTTACAGCAGTAATAACATCACCATTCTGGAGTCTGAGAGCTGCTGCCGGAGATTTTTCCTGAACTGCAGTTACTACAACACCCTTAAGCTTCTTATCATCAATCTTAAGGTCTTCTTTAATGTCGTCTGTAAGAGGAGCTGCAATAAATCCTGGCCAGAGCTTGTTGTTAAGGTTAGAAACATCCTTAAGACGCTCTTCGACCTTTACATTAATCATAGGAAGACGCTTTCCACCGCGGATTACAGTAAATGTTGCTGTACTTCCAGTCTGAAGGCTTCCTACCTCACGTACAAGCTGATTTACAGTCTTAACAGGCTTTCCGTTCAATTCAACAATGTAGTCACCAGGTTTAAGTCCGCCCTTGAATGCTGGAGCGTTAGAATATACTTCTGCGGCAAAGGCACCTTCAATGCCTTCTACCCCAAGCTGTTTTTTGTATTCGTCTGTAAGTTCAAGAAGACTTACACCAACCCAGCCGTAAGTAATTTTTCCGTCCTTAATAAAGGCATCAATAGAATTTTTGATGTTGTTGATTGGAATTGCAAAGCCTAATCCCTGTGAACCGCCTGACTGAGAAGCAATCCATGTGTTGATTCCGATTACTTCTCCATAAATGTTTACAAGAGGACCACCAGAGTTACCCTGGTTGATAGCTGCATCTGTCTGAATGTAGTCGCTGATGCTGGACATGTGTGCTTCTGAACGGCCTGTTGCACTTACAATACCCTGTGTTACAGACTGTGCGTATCCAAGAGGTGCACCAAATGCCATACAAATATCGCCAGGCATTACGTTGTTTGAATCACCAAGAGCTGCAACTGGAATTGATTTATCATCTGATTCAAAAGAAACAAGAGCTACGTCAATGCGTTCATCAGCACCAACAAGTTTTGCATCAAAAGAGCGTCCGTCGTTCAATTTGATGTTGATTTTTGTAGCAGCACCTGCAACGTGGTTATTTGTAAGAACATAAAGTGTGTTTCCTGTGCGGCGAACAATTACACCTGAGCCAAGGCCTTTCTGTTCATATTCGCGTTCACGCTTTTTGTTGTCCTTATTGTCTTTGTTATCCTTTTTGTCGCTTTCTGGATCAGGACGTCCAAAAAAGAATTCAAATGGACTTGTAAATCCCTGAAAAGGATCTATGTAAGTCTTTTTTTCTGTTACATCAACTTCTACAACTGACGGCAAAAGAGAGTCGCTTATAGAACGGAATGTTGTCTGAAAGGCTTCTACTACACTTAAGGCCTGTGCCTGTGCAGCAGTTTTGGCAGGAGCCGCAAAAAGTGACGCTGCAAAAATCGCCATAGCTCCCGCTGATACGAATCGTTTTACATATCTATTCATTTTTTTACCTCGCTGAGTTATTTACTATAAATATAATATGAATTTTAGAAATTGGTTACAAAAAATTGTGTGTTATGGTAAGATAACAAACGAGGCAAAAATCATGATTTATATTAAGAACGAAGAACAGATTAACGGAATCAGAAAGGCATGCCACCTTACAGCAGATATGTTCAACGAACTGATTCCAAAAATTCACGCCGGAATGAGCACAAAAGATATCGATAATCTTTTTAAGAATTATATTATCGGCCACGGCGGAAAACCAGCATGGTACCGCGAAGACTTTCCTGGTGCTGTGTGCATTAGTATTAATGAAGAAGTTATTCATGGAATTCCTTCTAAAAAACGCATTGTTCAGGACGGCGATCTTGTAAGCCTTGATGTTGGAATTGATCTGAACGGCTTTATAAGCGATACAACTCATTCTCTTGTGATTGGAAACGCAAATCCAGAAGTTCGCAAGCTTCAGAAAGTAACAGCTGAATGTCTTGATGCTGCAATTAAAGCTTGTGTTGTTGGTAACAGAATCAGCGATATTTCAAATGCTGTTTTCAATATTGCAAGTTCACATGGTTACGGTGTAGTTTACGATTACTGCGGTCACGGGGTTGGAATTGATGTTCACGAAGATCCAAGTGTTCCAAACTGTCCAAGCCGCGGTGCAAACCCTCGTATTGTCCCTGGAATGGTACTTGCTCTTGAGCCTATGATTAATATGGGAACTGCCGATGTAGAAACTGCAAAAGACGGATGGACTGTTCTTACAGCAGACGGAAGTGTTTCCTGCCATGAAGAGCACACTGTTGCCGTGTTTGAAGATCACACCGAAGTTCTTACCGATCTGGACTACAATGGTCAGAGTGTTTTGAAAAAAATGGCATAGAGGAAATCCAACAACTTGCGCTTGCGCAAGTTAAAGCAAGGTACGTGGCCTTCGGAAGTTGATGTTTAGATTATGCCTTGCTCGCATTAAAACAGATTTCGGCCGTTACTTCATCACCTATGCGCAGATATTCTTCTGCCATTTTCTGAAGAAAGAAACGGTCGGCTGTTTTTCCAAAGCCTAAATCAAGGGCGCGTTCATAAACATCCAGCGCAAGTTCATCATTTATAACGCCATCAATATTATTCTTAAGAATAGCATAAGTAAAATCCATAACTTCTGGAAAGAAAATCTTAAAATAATTAAAAGAATATTCCATTTTAATAATCTGTTCCAAAAGCAAAAAAGCATCGTAATATTCTGCGCGGATTACAAGCTCTTCTGCAAGAATATAGCCGTAGTCCATAAAATCTTCGCGGCTGAACCATTTTTTAAGCGAAAAATCCACATGATTCATCTGCATGCGTTTGAACTCTGCAACGGCTTCATCTTCTTTCTGGTGCATAAGGGTGTAGAAAATCAGTTTAGAACGGCTTTCTTCGTCCTGTCGTTCGTTAAGCCATGTATAATAATCAAAAGTATCTCTGTGCTGGTAATTTCTGCCAAAACGCATAAAAAAAGATTCATCAAAAATTGTGCGCTGGCGTGCATCTGAAAGTACGCGATATGCTGTTACAACCTTTTCAAATTCATCACGTCGGCTTACATCACCGGTAAGGTCTGGATGGAGAAGTTTTGCTTTTTCGCGATAGGCACGCTTAATTTCGCTAAGTGTAGCGTTCTGGCGGACACCAAGTGTTTTATAATAGTCTGTCACGCCGTCATTCTAAAAGATTTTGAACTCTGCTTCAATATTAGGTTTTTGAACAATCATTACAGGACAGGTTGCATTAGAAAGAATTCCTGTTTCTGCGGTAGAAAGAGAGCTGTGTTTAATGCCTGTTTTATTTACTTCGCGTAAGTTTCCTCCAAGCAGAATTAAATCTGCACAAAAGTCCTGTGCAGATTTTAATACTTCAGAAAAAACTCCACCTTTGCGTAAGTCTTTTTCGCACTTTACACCTTTACTTACAGAAAGCATTTCTACATATTCAAGGTAGCGCTTTCCGTCTGCTTCCAGGCGTTCTTCCAGATCATCAGAAATAATCAGTTTATTAATAGAAAGAAACTTTATGGTGGCAGTATCAATAACAAAAACAAAACGCAGTTCAAGGTTGTAAGATTTTGCCATCATAATTGCATACATAGCAGTCTGAATAGAACTCTGCTTACCATTAATAGCAACTACAATTTTCTTAAAAAAACTTTTCGCCATATTTTTTCCTTCTATTTTCGTTTTTTAAGGGCTTTGAGCACAAAAGTATTATCGCGCTCGCGCTCTTCCAAAACACTCTCTATATAAGCCTTTGTTTCTTTTGTCTGCGGAATAATCATTTTATCAAGTGCATTTACACGTCTTTGGGTTTTGCGGACTTCTTCTGCAAGGCGCCAGACAATTGTTCTGATGGACGCCATCTGAGTCAAAAGCGAAAGCAGTTCAAAAAACTCGTTGATAACGGCATCTGTGTTTGCAAAAGTTCCGTTGAAGGAATAAAAAAGTTCCTTTTGCGGCAGTGCAACATCAATTGAAGAAAAGGTCATGCCGCCAACGTTAACCTTTTTTTCTGTCATTTCAAAATCATAGTGAACCGCATGCGAAATTCGCTCTACCTGATCAGAACCGTCCAGCATGAGCATGCGTTTTAGGGCAGGGTAGGCCTTTGCGGTTACTTTTTCTATGTCTTTTTCCAGAAGTTTTACCTGCTCAACCATGTGCATAAGTTCACGCACTAAGATTTCTCTTTTTTCTTCCAGAAGTTCGTAACCGTTGGTAGAAACTGCCAGCTGCTCTTTCATTGCGAGTAAATTAGATTTTGTTGGTGCAATGTTTAGTTTCATTCGGCTCCCATATATTTTTCTATAAATTCAGGTTTGATTCTTGTAAGCTCTTCGCGTGGTAATTCTGAAAGAAGTTTCCAGCCAAGATCCAGAGTCTGTTCGATTGTACGGTCTTCAAATTCATCCTGCCCGAAAAACTCCTTTTCCAGCTTATCGCCAAATTTAAGATACTGTTTATCCAGCGGGCTAAGTTCTTCTTCGCCAATAATTGCTGCAAGGTTTCTGATTGATTTTACTTTTGAATACGAAGCAAAAAGCTGGCTCGAAACATTTGCGTGATCTTCGCGGGTCATATCAGGACCAATACCGTCTTTCATAAGGCGCGAAAGGCTTGGAAGTCCGCTTACAGGCGGGTAGAGTCCTTTCTGACTCATTTCGCGGTCAAGTACAATCTGGCCTTCTGTGATGTAACCGGTAAGGTCTGGAATAGGGTGCGAAATATCATCATTAGGCATTGTAAGAATTGGAATCTGAGTGATTGAACCTTCGCTGCCTTTGATTTTTCCTGCGCGCTCGTAAAGTTCTGCAAGGTCGGAATAAAGGTAACCCGGGTAGCCTTTACGTCCTGGAACTTCTCCGCGGGTTGTAGAAATTTCTCGCAGGGCTTCACAGTAGTTTGTCATATCTGTCATTACAACAAGAACGTGCATGCCTTTTTCAAATGCAAGATATTCTGCTGCCGTTAATGCACAGCGCGGAGTAATAATTCGTTCAATAGAAGGTGCGTCTGCAAGGCTCTGAAACATTACTACGTTACTCAAAACTCCAGACTCTTCAAAAGTATCTACGAAGAATTTTGCAACGTCATATTTAATACCCATGCCTGCAAAAACCATTACGAATTTTTCATCACTGTTTCGCAGTTTTGCCTGACGGATAATTTGTGCCGCAAGTTTGTTGTGTGGAAGGCCGTTTCCACTAAAAATTGGAAGTTTTTGACCTCGAACAAGGCTGTTCATTCCGTCAATTGCAGAAATTCCAGTTTGAATAAAGTCTCGCGGATAGATTCGGGCATAAGGATTAATCGGGTAACCGTTTACATTCATCTTTTTGTCAGAGATGATTGCAGGGTATCCGTCAATCGGTTCACCAAGTCCGTTAAATACACGTCCTAAAAGTCCGTCTCCAACGCGAAGTTCAAGCGGTTCTTCCAGAAATTCAAATGATGTTTCTTCCAGATCAAGCCCTGTAGTACTTCCAAAAATCTGAACAACAACAGCTTCGTCATTTATATCTACAATTTTTCCGATTCGTTTTTCGCCTTTTCGGTCTCGGACGCAGACTGTTTCGTTGTAAAAAACATTTTCTGTGCGCTTAAGAACGATAATCGGTCCGTCTACCGAAGTTACGCCTCTATATTCAACACTCTTCATAATTCCACCTTACACTGCGGCTGTTCTTACCGAATATGTGCGCTCAACTTCGCCCATCTGAGCATGAAGATTGTCGCGAACCTTTTCGATTTTATCCATTTCATCATTTGAATAAACCATCTTGATTCGTACAATTTCATCACAAACTGGAAGCGAAGAAACCTTAATAAGCGGGGCACCTGCTTTTATACAGCTAAGTGCCAGCTTAAAATAATCCATAATCAGTTCCAGAATCGCAATCTGCTTTTCTGTAGAACAGTATTTGTCTATGTCGTCGTAGGCATTCTGCTGCAAAAATCCGTTTTTAATCATGTCTGCAACTTTCAGAATAAGACGCTCGCTGTCTGGAAGAGCGTCAGGGCCAATAAGGCGTACAATTTGCTGCAGGCGGTTTTCTGTCTTTAGCAGATTGATTGCTTCCAGTCGCAAAGTGCCCCAAAGCGGATTATTGATTTCCCACCAGTCTTTTACTTCGTCGGCATATTCAGAATAAGAATCAATCCAGCCAATAGCAGGGTAGTGGCGGGCATTTGCAAGTTCGCGGTCGAGCGCCCAGAAACAGCGGATAAAGCGTTTTGTGTGCTGTGTAACTGGTTCAGAAAAGTCTCCTCCTGGTGGCGAAACAGCTCCAATAATAGAAACACTTCCTTCCTGACCTTCAAGACTGATGACTCGGCCAGCTCGTTCGTAGAATGAAGCAAGGCGTGTAGGTAAGTATGCCGGGAAACCTTCTTCTGCAGGCATTTCTTCCATACGTCCCGAAAGTTCGCGTAAGGCTTCGGCCCAGCGGCTGGTAGAGTCTGCCATAATTGCAACGTGCATTCCCATGTCGCGGAAGTATTCTGCAAGGGTAATTCCCGAATAAAGCGAAACTTCGCGCGCTGCAACTGGCATGTTAGAAGTATTTGCAATCAAAATTGTGCGCTCCATAATTGAGCGTCCAGTGCGAGGGTCAATAAGTTCAGGGAATTCCGAAAGAACTTCTGTCATTTCGTTACCGCGCTCACCGCAACCAATGTAAACAATAAGGTCTGCGTCGCACCATTTTGCAATGGCGTGCTGAGTCATGGTTTTTCCTGTACCAAAGCCGCCAGGAATTGCTGCAGTGCCTCCCTTACTAAGCGGGAAGAAAACATCAATTACGCGCTGACCTGTAATCAGCGGTTCGCTTACACCAAGTTTTTGTGTGTATGGGCGAGGTTTTCGTACTGCCCAGTAATGAGCAAGCCGGATTTCTTCGTCAAACTCTGTGGTGGCAATTACATCATCTACGGTGTAGTCGCCGCTGCCCTTAAAAGTTTTAAGGCTTCGTCCGCGAATGTCTGCCGGAACCATAATTTTTTGCGTAATTGACTCAGTTTCCTTTACGGTGCCCAGAACAAATCCTGGTTTTATGGCAGTTCCTTTTTCTACGCCTTCTGTCGCGTCAAAATGCCATACTTTTTTTATGTCCAGCGGCTCTGTTCGTTCACCAGGAAGCAGAAATGCACCTGATGCATCGTACATATCTTTTAGAGGGCGCTGAATACCATCGTAAATGTTTCCAACAAGTCCTGGTCCCAGTCGCAAAGAAAGAGGGCGCTCTGTACAGACAACCTTTTCTCCAAGGTGCAGACCAGTATCTTCTTCGTAAACCTGAATGGTCGCGTTACATTTATTCTGGCGGATAATTTCGCCGATTAATCGTTTTTCTCCAACGTCAACTACATCGTAAAGACCGCAGCCGTCTAAGCCTTCTGCATAAACAATAGGTCCTGAAACTCTGGTAATTTTTCCTTCGATCATGCAAGACCTCCTTCACCAAAAAGCGCATCACAAAGTTCCTTGCGGTGATTTTCAAAAAGTCCGTCGATCATCTCACTTAAAGTAAGTCTTACGCGGCAGCTTTTATCGTCGCTTTCAAGAATTACGCCTTCTTTTTTTTCTATATTTTCATCTTCTACAGAAATGCGTCCGAATTCAGTTGCTTCGCAGCTTATAAGATTTTTTCCAAGCGCACCTGTAAGTTTTTTCTTCATTTTTGAAAGATTAAAGCCGTAAACCCAGGCGTTCATTTTTTTATTGTCGAACGCTGATTTTTTGTTTTCCAGCTGATTGATAATCAGTTCCATGCGTTTTTCTTCGCCCAGAGCTTCCAGATATTTATTTATATTTTGAATGATTGATTTCTGAACAAAAGATACTTCTATACGTTGTTTTTCCAGCGGAATTGAAGAATCCTGATTTTTTGTGAAGGAATCAAGCTTTTTATTGTAAAAATCTTCCTTTGCTTTTTTAGCTTCCAGTATAGTTTTTTCAACAGAGTTTAAAATATCTTCGCAGGACTTTTCTGCTTTTTTGAGTATGTTTTCGGCCTTTTTACGTGCGTCGGCCTGAATTTCTCTGTCCAGAATCTCTGTAGATCTTAATTCTTCCATCGTAAAATCCTAAATTTCTACTCCAACAGCCTGTTTGATTGCATCGCTAAGGAGTTTTTTACCTTTCACGTGACCATTAAGTCCCGGAATTTCAACAATAAGAGGAAATTTTCCTGTTTTTTGCCAGGCAAGTTCTTCTTCTTCAATCTGACTGGCGGCAAGTTCTGTTAAAATAAGAACCTTTGGAATTTCTCCGCTTGGAACAGCTGCTGTGCCGCCTCTTCCTGTAATGCGGTTAAAGGCATCCAGAACTTCGTTACGGTTTTCAGCAATTGTTCCATCAACACCAGTCAGTTTGAAGGCAAGAACAAGTTCGCGCTCGCCAATTATGTAAAATTTCATTTACGAAACTTTCTACAGAATCAGAATAAGAACTGCAACAAGCATTCCCCAAAGACAAATACCTTCTGCAAGACCTACAAAAGGAAGTGCCTTTCCCGAAAGCTCAGGATTTTCGCTCATTGCGCCCATAGCTGCCGAACCGATTTTTCCTACTGCCATACCGCCGGCAATGCAGGCAAGTCCTACTGCAACTGCTGCTGCAATATACTTAATTCCTCCTGCAAGGAATCCGGCTGCTTCAGCTGCAGGTTCTCCTGCTTCTTCTGCAAAAATTGCTGCGCTTACACAGGCAAGAACTGCCATAAATGCAAAAATCTTTTTTTTCATACAACGCTCCTAATATATTTTGTCATTCCCGTAATTTGTGCGGAAATCTTATTCACAAGTAAAAACAAATGGCTGGAATTCACGTCCAGTTTCGTGGAAGAACTTTGAAAAGAATTCATAATACTGCAATCGGATAACCTGAATTGCAACAATCATTCCTTCCAAAACTATGATGATGGCGTTTCCTGCAATCAAAATTGCAAGTCCACCTGCACCGCCGCAAAGCTCTGTCAAAGTCAAAATCAAAAAGTCCAGAACTGCGTGAGAAAGTGCAAAAGCACCAACACGAACAAAGCTTACGGTATTTGAAAGATAGCCCGAAATTACTTCTATTAATTCTACAACACCACTGATGATGTAAGTTCCAAATCCGTTTTCCAAAAGAGGAGTTTCGTGGCGCATTGCACGTTCAAATGGTGAAGCAAAAGCTGCAAAGAACAGTGTAATGCCTATGATAATCCAGTCGTAGGCCGCAATTGCGTGGTGGAAGGCAGCGATTCTTACAATCATAACTACCACGTACCAGAAGAAGGTTGCACCCGCAAGTCCGTTCTTGCCGAATAAAGCTTCGTCATAGCGCTTAAGAATTATGTTATTTACAATATTAATAATCAGACCGATTGTGTTGATTACAAAACCGATTGCAACTGCTACTCCAAATACGCTGAACATTGCAACAATGCTTGAAGGGTCGCTGGAAGGCATCATCTTTATGATTGGTGCGTGAGGTTTGCCAAAAAGGCCTGTTACCCACATTGCAAACGGCTCTAAAAGCGTCTCATCAGAAAAGAACTCGCCTGTAAGAAGGCCCATTATTGTACTTGTAATACCAATTGCCATAAAAATCGGGGCAAACTTGTTCCAGCCGCCAACTTTTATAACATTTAATGCCATCAAAATACCTGCAATAAGGAATACTAAACCCTGTCCGCAGTCACCGAACATAATTCCGAACAAAATTGTAAAGAACACTGCAACAAATGGTGTAGGGTCAATTGTTCCGTAAAGCGGAGAGCCATAACTAAAAATCATGCGTTCAAAGCTTTTTACAAAACGTCCGTGTTCAAGTTTTACAGGAACCTGCTCTTTTCCGCTGATGACTGAAGGAACTTCCAGTGGATTGTATTTTCTGATTGCAATTCTGCTTTCTGTAAGTTCGTCCAGATCGTGCATGTAAACTTTAAATTCTGCTTCTGGAACCCAGCCTGTAATTCTGTAAACAAGTTCTGTTGACTGCAAGGTGCTTTCTACTGCAGAAATCTGTTTTCCAATTGCAAAGTTTCCCAAAAGTCGTTTGATAATAACTTTGTGGGTATCAATAAAATTCTGCTTTTGTTTTTCCAGCTGCTTCATCTGTTCTTCGGCTTCTTCTTTTGTTTTGCGAAGACCTGCAAGCATATCTTCTGGCACGCCCTTAAAATCTGTAGGGATTTCAAGTGGAACAAATCCATATTCTTTTAAGATTGAGTCGGCAGCAAATCGGCCTTTTTTAGAAGATGCAACCATAATTCGTGATTTATCGTCGCCAAGCGGAACTAAGACTGCATTATTTAAAAGAGAATCTCTTAAATCATCATAATTTTCTGCAGGAATTTTTCCTAACTTCAAACTGATAAAAGAAAGGTGTTCCAGTTCTGAATAAGAAACCCGCAGATTAGAAAATGCCATGGCCTCTTTATAGGCTTCTGTTGCTTTTTCTAATGCCTCCTGCCCATCTGTAAGACGCTTTTGCAAATCATTAAAGGCAAGAATGAATTTATTTGCTTCTTCGCGGTCACTTTCTCCCGGGGCATTGTAATCAGAAAGGTCTGTAGGAAAATCTGTAAAATTTAAAACGGCACAGGCTTTTTTAATTTCACTGTAATATTGAACATCAAAATCAAGGACTGCTTTATCTGATTCTTCAGTTTTTACTGCCGAAAGTTTTTTGCCCTGAAACTGAAAGGAACCTTTTTTTCCTATATATTCAAGAACAGTGTAAACATCCTGTTTTAGAACCATAAATTCAATAAGGCTCATAGCTGCTGTTTTTGCCATACCTACCTCTCTATAATGCCAACAGTATTCATAGCATCCTGTCTGCTGATTCCCAGACGCAGGCTTTCTACTGCTGTTCTTATGCAACTAAGTTCAAATGATTTAACTTTAAACCAGCCGATTAATGATGAAACCGACATTGGCTTTTGGTGGAAGGCAAGAAGTGCCATTCTGGTAAACTTGATTCTTCCGTTTTCTTCTATATATCTGGGATCTACGCTCCAGATTTCTCCTGGTGTATGAGGATTTAACAGATTAGCATAACGCCAGTCCTGCCACTGTTCCCATGCATCAAGGTCTTTGTCTAAAATTGCAAAGACAGGACCCGTAATAGGATCATCTTTTGTAGGGCCTTCGGTAACGTAAATCAGATTTTCTATGATTTTTTCTTTACTCATCTGATAGTTGATTTTCAGGCGAAGCGCCCATACCAGATTTTTAAGAATATATTCTGTGCAGAAAAGTCTTTTTATAATTTCAAAATCTTCGCCGTTCAAAGTGTGAATTGCTTTCCAGAAATTTTTTACACTCTGAATGTCAATTTTATATTCGTTTTTCTGCTGCTCGCTAATCTGCTGAACTGTGTTGTACCAGCTAAAGCTAGTGCCTTCTGTAATTTTTGCAATATCAGGCCATGCCTTAAAATTAAATTGAGAGAATTCGCCAATGTCTTCCAGAGGCGGACATTCCTTCTCTCCCATACAAAGTGCTGCACCTACCGCTTTTAAGTTTTCTGAATCAAAAATGCGCAGCGGCAGCTTTAAAATTTCAGACGGCTTTTCAAACTGATTTAGAAAATATACGTACTGACTTATAAGTCTCTTAAAAGCATCTGTTTCTATCTGTCTTGCAAGCAGCACTTCTGGAAGCATTGGAGGCTGGGTATTAAAAATTAAAGTCCATAGTTCCGAAAGAGATTTTACGTTAAATAATAAAGATGCCCTTTCTGCTACAAAGGATTTCCCCAGGAGACCGCTGGCTTTTGCATAAATGTAAGAATGTGCAGCAGACTTATCCATAAAATAACCTTTTTATGCCTTCAAAATCAGCTTATCAAGAGCTTTAGAAAATGCATCATAATTCTGGTTTTTTGATTCCAGATAAGACTGATAATCTTCAATCTGTTTTTGATGTTTGTTTGAAACTTCGTTAATAGAGTTTTCGTATTTAGTCTTAAGTTCGTTGATGATTTTATCAACCTGAGTTTTATACTCTTCGTTGTACTTTGCGCGGGCAGCTTCAATTTTTTTATTAGCTTCTTCCATTGCCTGTGAAATTAAAAGATTTGCGTCTTTTTCCACATCCAGAAGATGATTAATCATTTTTAGTTCGTCATTATTTTCTGCCATACAAAAACCTCGCTAGTATTCAAGACTTACCAGAAAATCATAAACTTCCTGCTGAGTATTAAATTTTAAGATTTGTTCAAAAAAATCAGGCTTGCTTACCAGATATAGAATATCCCTTAAGATTGTAAGATGACTGTCTGTGTTTTCCTGCTCAAAGGCAAGCTGAAAGATGATGTTTACAACTGGATTTACTTTATCTGAGGTGTCTACCGGCTCAAACTCAATGCCAGTTTTGCTTATGCCAATGGCAAGCCGTGTTTCTTTTATGCTTTTACATACAGTGTGAGGTACTGCAACCATCGGAAAAACGGCTGTAGAACATTTGTTCTCTCGTTGAATTAGTGCGGAAAGATATTCGTTGCGGTTAAGTTCTGGATTGCGTTTTACAATAACTTCTGTAAGTTCTGCAAAGGCTTCCTCTTTTTCCGTGCTTTCAAGATTCAGTTTTATATCAGAGGGGGTAATGTAATCTGTAAGCAAATTCTACTTCCTCAAAAAAAAATGAGTAAACACGTAAGTGTTTACTCATTAATTATAAACCCGAAAATTGAATTTTCAAATTAAAAGTTGAATTCTTTTTTAGTTCAGATTACTCAGCTTCGCTCAAAGTTGTTTCTTCTGAAGCAGCTTCTGATTTCCACCATTCAGCAGATGTTGATTCTTCTGAAGTAGCTTCTACTGCTGTTGGTTCAACAAGGTCTTTAGCAACTGCTGGCTTTTTGTTGATCAAAGCAAGACCCAAAGAAAGGCCAAAGAATAAAACTACAAATACGAATGTTGTTTTTGTAAGGATTGATGCTGAGTGAGCTCCAAAAGCGGCTGTTCCGCGTCCACCCAAAAGACCGCCCATTCCGTTTTCTCCGTCATCCTGAATAGAAACCAAGAGAACCAAAAGAAAACAAACAATTACAAATGCAACCAAAAGTACAACACCAAGAGTACCCATTTTATATCTCCAAAAAATTTTTCTTTAAAATTAAGTTTTCAAATGATAATGAAAAACGATTTTTTAGTCAATTTACTATATGGAAGAAATATAAAATTGGGCAAGAAAAAAAATGGTGCAAGGGAGCGAAGCATTGTTCAAAAACACTCTGTTTGTGGCTGCCGCGAAAGCGGCAAGTTTAATAGTTTCTTTACCACAAACAGCGTGTAGCGCGTTATCGCGCGGTTTTGGACAATGCTTCGCGACCGGAAACCATTTTTTTTCTTTCATTTATGTTTGCCGCGCTGGTCGCAATTTGTTTTTCTAACTTCCGAATGGCCCGAACCAGCTATTACTTGCTGCTGACGCATCAAGTAATAGGAAACCGTTTGCTGCGCCGGTCGCAATTACACTTCCAACTTCCGAGTGCCACGTACCGGCTATCACTTGTCGCAAAGCGCCAAGTGTATGGAAACCGTTTGCCCATGATTGCGATTTTCACTATAATGCTCCCATGTATCGTTTATATGTAGAAAGAAGAGCTGGTTTTGAAAATGAAGCCCGCCGCTATTTGTCAGAAATCAACAGTTTTTTGGGAATTTCCAGTGTTACTGGAGTTCGTTATTTCAACCGCTATGATGTTGAAAATGTGAGCGATGAAGTTGCTAAAATTGCCGCAACACGCATTTTCAGCGAGCTTCAGAGTGATTTGTGCTTTACAGAAACTCTTGATGTTGCTGCGGATGAAACAGAAATTGTCTGGGAATATCTTCCTGGCCAGTACGACCAGCGTGCCGACAGCGCTGAACAGTGTATTTCTTTGCTTCGTGCAGGTCTTACAGGCGTAAAAACTAATTCTGAACCTCCTGTTGTTCGCTGTGCAAAAATTGTCCTTTTAAAAGGAAAACTTTCTGCATCTGATGTTGAAAAAATTCAGAACTATCTTGTGAACCCTGTTGATTCACGACTTACTGATGAAACAAAGCCCGAAACCCTGAAAATGCAGCTTGAAGATCCTGCTGACATTCCAGTTGTCGAGGGCTTTATTAAATTTGATGACAAGGCTCTTGAAGAGTACCGCAACAAGATGGGCCTTGCTATGGATCATGCCGACATCAAATTCCTTCAGGATTATTTTATTGGTGAAAAACGCGATCCTACAGAAACTGAAATCCGCGTACTCGATACATACTGGTCTGACCACTGCCGTCATACCACTTTCTTGACAGAACTTAAAGACATTAAGATTGAAGACGGTCCTTATTCAGGCCTCTTTAAAAAATCTCTTGAAAGCTACAACGATATGCGTACTGAGCTTTATGCAGGCCGCACAGATAAGCCGGTTTGTTTAATGGATATGGCTGTAATCGGAATGAAGTATCTTAAAAAGCACGGAAAGCTTGAAGATATGGAAGTTTCTGAAGAAAACAATGCCTGCTCAGTTTATATTGATGTTCATTATACAACTGATGAAAAAGGCGCTCCTCTTGCCGCTGATGATCCGCGCGCAACTGAACGCTGGCTTATGATGTTCAAAAACGAAACTCATAACCATCCTACAGAAATTGAACCTTTTGGTGGCGCTGCAACTTGTCTTGGTGGTGCTATCCGTGACCCTCTTTCTGGCCGTTCATGGGTTTATCAGTCAATGCGTATTACTGGTGCTTCTGACCCTACAGTTCCTCTGGCTGCAACTCTTAAAGGAAAATTGCCACAGGTAAAAATCTGCCGCGAAGCTGCACAGGGCTTCTCTTCTTACGGAAACCAGATTGGTCTTACAACTGGTCAGGTAGCAGAAATCTATCACCCGGGTTATGTTGCAAAACGCATGGAGCTTGGTGCCGTAATTGCTGCCGCTCCTGTTGATACAGTTATCCGTGAGCGTCCTGAGCCGGGCGACATTATCATCCTTCTTGGCGGTGGTACTGGCCGCGATGGTATTGGTGGAGCAACAGGTTCTTCTAAAGTTCATACCGTAAAATCTGTTACAACTGCTGCTGCAGAAGTTCAGAAGGGTAACGCAGTAGAAGAACGCAAAATTCAGCGCCTTTTCCGCAACAAAGAAGTAAGCCTTATGATTCGCCGCTGTAACGACTTTGGTGCTGGTGGTGTTTCAGTTGCTGTTGGTGAATTGGCACCAGGCCTCGACATCAACCTCGACGCTGTACCAAAGAAGTATGAAGGTTTGAACGGAACAGAACTTGCAATTTCTGAAAGCCAGGAACGTATGGCTGTAGTTGTTCGCAAGGGTGACGTTGACCGCTTTATCAATGAAGCTAAAAAAGAAAACCTCAACGCTGTTGTTGTTGCAACAGTTACAGATACAAACCGCCTTGTAATGAAGTGGCGCGGAAATACAATCGTAAATATTGGCCGCGAATTCCTCGATGCTGCCGGTGCTCACCACGAAGCTACAGCTTTGATTGAAAGCCCTGCTGAACCAGAAAAATCACCACTTTTGAATCCTCTTGCTTCAGTTTCTGAAGAATTGAACAAAGGGGTAAAGTGCGAAGGTTGTGTAAAGAATCATCTTACAGAAGCCTGGCTTAAAAATATCAGTGACCTTGCCTGCTGTTCTCAGCGCGGACTTGGTGAACGCTTTGATGGTTCTATTGGTGCCAGCACTGTTTTGTTCCCTTATGGAGGAAAATATCAGAACACACCGGAAGCTGGTATGTCTGCAAAGATTCCTGTAATGACACCGCGTGAAACTTCTACTGCAAGTTTGATGACTTACGGTTTTGACCCTCGCGTTGGAAACTGGTCTCCATGGCACGGTGCAAAAACTGCAGTTTTGAGTTCTCTTGCAAAAATCACTTGTATTGGTGGTAAGGCACGCACATCACGCCTGAGTTTCCAGGAATTCTTTGGTCGTGCTGTGAACGAAAAACGCTGGGGATACCCTGCTGCAGCTCTTCTTGGTTCTGTAAACGCTCAGATTGAATCTGGTTGTGCTTCAATTGGTGGTAAAGATTCAATGTCTGGTACTTTTGAAGATATCAACGTTCCACATACACTTGTAAGTTTTGCTGTAACTCATGATGAAGCAAAGAATGTTGTAAGCGGTGCCTTCAAAAAAGCTGGAAACAATATCTATCTTGTAAGCGTTCCTTACTCAGATGCTCTTGATCCTGATTACGAAACCTTCCTTAAAAACAGCGACCTTCTTTATGATTTGAACAAGGCTGGAAAAATCAGCGCTATGTACCCTGTTGCAGCTGGTGGTATTGCAGAAGCCGTTACAAAAATGGCAATGGGTAATATGACTGGTGTTGAAATTGATGCTAAAGCTTTTTGCTGTGTTAAAAAATTCTTTGTTCCAACTTACGGAAACATTGTTGTAGAAACAAGCGAAGCTCTTGAAAATGCAGGTTTTGCAGCAGGTACTCTTACAAAACTTGGAACTACAACTGCCGATGCAAAAATTACTGTAAAAAATGCAGAAATTGGAGGAATTACAAATCCTTCTGTTGAAATTGCACTTTCTGATTGTGTTGCATCTTGGGAGAAGACATTAAAAGATGTATTCCCTCAGGTAAGCGGGGCAGAAGTTCAGCCTGAACTTCCAGAGTGGGCAAAATCAGTTCATAAATCTTTGAGTGATGTTCGCAAGGCTCCTGCATTTGTAGAAGCTAAATCACATCCAAAAGTATTGCTTCCTGTATTCCCAGGTACTAACTGCGAAATCGATATGGCACGTGCATTCAATCTTGCCGGTGCAAATACAAAGATTTTAGTTCTCCGTAACAAGAATCCAGAGATGCTTAATGAATCTCTTGAAGAACTTGCACGTGAACTTAAAGATACTCAGATTCTTGCTTTGAGTGGTGGTTTCTCTGCTGGTGATGAACCTGACGGTTCTGCAAAATTCATTGCAAACGTTCTTAAGGCTGGAAAAATCAGCGAAGAAGTAATGAATCTTCTTAAGAAACGTGCTGGTCTTGTTCTTGGTATTTGTAATGGATTCCAGGCACTTGTAAAAACAGGTCTTGCCGTAACTGGCGAAATCTGCGATATGACAGAAGATATGCCTACTTTGACTTACAACAGAATCGGACGACATATCAGCCGTATTGTTCGCACACGCATTGTAAGTGCAGCTTCGCCTTGGGCAATGCACCCTAGTGTAGTAGACGGACGTAATCATCTTATTGCAATCAGTCATGGTGAAGGCCGCTTTGTTTGCGATAACGCTACTGCCGAAAAACTCTTTAAAAACGGACAGGTATTCAGCCAGTACGTTGATGAAAAAGGTGTTCCTGCAATTCTTGAACCAGATAACCCTAACGGATCTGCATTCGCTATTGAAGGTATTACATCTCCTGACGGCCATGTTCTTGGTAAAATGGGCCACAACGAGCGCGGAATCGGTCTTGAAAACGGGGGAGCAAGCTTTTACCTCTTCAAAAATGTTGTTGGAAATCCTCTTACTAACGCAGATGAAACAACCTGCGAAAACATTTTTGCAGCCGGTGTAGCTTACTTTAAGAACTAGGATTGGTTATGAATAAGATTGGTTTTAGAAAACTTGCGGTAAGCCTTTTTACTTCTGCTTTAGTTTTTGCCGCAGCACCCGTTTTTGCTTTAGGGAATAGCGGGTTTTATGCAGATATGGACTCTGGTCTTGCTGCGGCAAAAAAGTCATCTCAATCTGTGCTTGTTTTTATAACACAGGAAGGGGAGGACGAACTTAGCGCTTCTTTTATGGAGACTGTGCGTTCGGACGAGGTTCAGGGCCAGATTGCATCAAAATATGCGCTGGTTCACATGGACTTTAGTCAGAGTGCATTCCAGAAGACGGTTGTTCGCGATGCAGACAGTAAAGAGGTTCAGGAAGAATCTAAAAAAGCGGCTGATGTAATGCAGAAAAACTCGCGCTTTGCGGCTTTGATTAATCCTGAATTTACTCCTGCGGTTTATATGTTTACTTCAGAAGGATATTATGTAAGTCATCTGGTTTTAAAGGGTGATGAAAAAGCTGACGGTTTTATGGCAGCGCTCAAAGCTGATGAAGTAAAATTGAATGCCATTCGCGAAATGATTGCAAAAACTAAGGTTGGAAAATCTTTGGAAAAAATTTCTGCAATTGATGCTCTTTTTGAAGCAACTCAGCCGGAATATCGTTTTTTTTTGATTGATCTTGTAAACGAAGCAATTAATCTTGATAAAAAGAATAAGTCTGGCTTGATGAGTAAATATATCATTACACGTACTGAATATGATGCAATGATTTGTTTTTACGACAACAATGCATCGGGCGCTGTAAATGCCTATGTTAAAGCTGCAAAGGAAAAGTTTCTGAGTGCAGAAGAAAAACAGCAGGCTTACTATATGGCTGCCCTTGTATTGGTAAAATCAAGTGGACCTGAAAGTGTTCCAATGATTGTTAATTATCTTGAAAAATCTCTGGAAGCTGCTCCAAAATCTGCTGTGGCTTCTAAAGTAAAAGATAACTTGGATTACTTTAAAGATTATCAGGCAAAGATGAACGCGGCCGGAAACGGTACTGCAGCAGGTGGTAAAAACAAGTAGATGAACGACCCTGCCTCGTCCAAAAAACTGATTATAATTCTCGTGGTGCTGATTGTTCTTTCCATGCTCTTTTCAATTTCGGAAAGCTCAATTCTTGGAATGAACAAGCTGCGCCTCAGAATCCTAAAAAAAAATAAGAATAAGCGGGCGCTTCGGATTGCAAAACTTCTGGAACGCCGCGAACGTCTTATTAATTCTCTTTTAGTTTCCAACGATATTGTAAATATTCTGGTTTCTTCTATTCTGGCAACTGTTGCACTTAGTACGTTTGGCGAAAAAGGTGTTGGAATTGCCACTTTGATTGCTACAATCCTTCTTTTAATTTTTGGTGAAATTACACCAAAAACAATTTCTACCCGCTGTCCAGATCGAATTGCTTATTTTTTGAGCGGTTTTGTAAAAGTTATTGTTACAATTATGACGCCGATTGTTGCGGTTGTAACTTTTATTGCAAGAATTACTCTGCGCATTGGCGGCGTTAAAGTTGACTCTAAGAAAAAATCCTATACCGAAGAAGAAATCCGTACTTTTTTTGATTTGAGCGAAGAAAGTGGAATTATAGAAGAAAATGCAAACCGCTTTATGAACCAGATTTTTAAGTTTTCTGACCTTGAAGCTCAGGATATTATGGTTCCGCGTACAAAAATCCATGCAGTAAGTGATAAAATTTCTTATTCAGATATTCTTGAACTTTCTCAACGGCTTGGTTTTACCCGCTTTCCTGTTTACCGTAAATCAATTGATGATATTGTAGGTATTATTTACCTGAAAGATCTTCTGTTTTATAAAGAAAAGCCGGAAACTTTTGACATTTATAAAGTAATGCGTCCTCCGCTTTTTATTATTGGTACAAAAAAAATGTCTTCTGTGCAGACAATGCTTTTTGAAAATCGTCAGTCTATGGCAATTGTTATTGACGAATATTCTGGCACAGACGGAATTGTTACAGAAAAAGATATTGCCAGAGAGATTTTTGCCTTGCCGGGAGATAAGAGTCTTCGTGGTAAGGTTTTTGATTATGATTCTGTAGAAAATAAAGCAGACTTTACAATAAATGGACTTGTGCTTTTAAAGAGCCTTAAGTCTGCTCTTGGAATAGAACTTGACTCAAATATAAATGAAACAATTGGCGGCTGGATTTGCGAAAAACTTGGGCGCATCCCGGCTGCAGGTGATTATGTTGCATATGAAGGATGGATTTTTCAGGCAGTAAAGATTCAGGCACATAGAATTGAACGCGTACGCATTTTTAAGGGTCGCAAAGGAGGTAATGATGCTTAAAAATATTATTACTGTTGTGGTACTGATAATCCTTATAAAGTGCGTTGGATTTTTTACGTCTTCAGAAACCGCATATCTTTCGCTTCCTCGTGTAAAACTTAGAAGTATGCTTGAGCATAAAAAAAAGAATGCAAAAATTGTGGCACGCCTTAAGTCAAATATGGACAGATTGCTTACAGTTGTTTTAATTGGTACAAACTTTTTGAATTCTCTTGCTTCGGCTCTTGCTACTGCCTTTGCTATTGCGCTTTTAGGAAGCAAGGGTAGTGGAATTGCACCTTTTGTAACTGCATTTTTTATTACAACTTTTGCTCAGATTGTTCCAAAAACTGCTGCGGCACTTAATCCAGAAAAATACTGCAGCCGTTCAGCACCAATTCTGTTTATTCTTCAAAAATTGATTTTTCCTGTTGTCTGGCTTTTTGAACGACTTTCCCATATTGTTGTGTGGTTTGTAGAAAAAATCATAAGGCCTCAGAATGTAAAAGTAACTCAGGAAGAACTTAGAACTCTTATTGATGTTGGTGAAAATGAAGGTACAATAGAAAAAGATGAGCGCAAAATGCTTAATAAAATCATTGAATTTAATGATTTGACCGTAAACGACATTATGAAGCACCGCTCTCTTTTAAGTTCTGTTAGCGAAACTGCAAGTTATATTCAGGTTATCAGAGAATTTGAAAAATCTGGATTTTCTACGCTGACTGTTTATAAAGATTCCAAAGAAAATGTAACCGGCGTCATCAACTATAAGGAAATCCTTTATGGCGATGAAGCTGAACAAAAAGATTTTGATAAGAATGCCCCAGAATATGCTAAAAAGGTAAAACGCGAAGTTGTATTTATCCCTGGCACTTTAAGCGTTCTGGAAGTTTTGCTGAAATTCAGAACCAATCAGCATAAGTTTGCAGTTGTTTTGAATGAACAGGGCGAAACAAGTGGAATTGTTACAATGGAAGATATTATCCGTACCGTATTTGGACGTATGACTGATGAAAACAGTTATGATAATCTTCCTGCAGAAGATAAAATCAAAATGATTTCTTATAATACTTTCCTTGTTCCTGGTGATTTGAAGATTGAAGATGTAAACGAATTTTTAGGTCTTACATTGGAAAGCGACAATGTAAACACAATTGGCGGCTGGGTTCTGGAACGTATTGGGCATTTGCCTTCGGTTGGAGATGTATTGCAGGTTGGAAAATCAATCTTTATTACAGAAGATGTGCTTCAGCGCCGTATTGTTACTGTAAAGATTATTGTCTGATTTTAACTGCCTTTGACTTGAATTCATTATCAAAATTCTATAAACTACTATCCTACCTGTACTTATACAGGCATAAACAAATATATTGGAGTTACAAATGGCTACCAGAAGAACACCTCGATTTAAGGAATGTAGAAGATTAGGGGTTAACGTTTGTGGAGATCCAAAAGCTTTGGACCGCGCTAACGACCCAGCATTCAAGAGCAAGAAAAAGATTTCTGACTACGGAATGCACTTAATCGAAAAGCAGAAGGTAAAGGCTTATTACGGAATTCTTGAAAGACAGCTCGTAAAATACTACGACAAGGCTTCAAGAAAGTCAGGAAAAACAGGCGAGCAGCTTCTTATTTTGCTCGAAACAAGACTTGATAACCTTGTTTACCGCATGGGCTTCGCTAATTCTATCCGTATGGCACACCAGATGGTAAGTCACGGCCACATTCTTGTTGATGGAAATTGTGTAAATATTCCGTCTTTTGAAGTAAAAGTTGGTCAGACAATTTCTTTGAAAGAAAAAGCTCGCAAAAGCTCACAGTTCAAAGATACTTTCCTTGCTGACAACAAAGCTCCACTTCCATACTTGGAACGTGATGAACAGAACTTCAGCGGAAAATTGATCAGTTTGCCAGAGCGTAAAGACATCCCTGTTCAGATTAATGATCAGATGGTTGTTGAATACTACTCTAAGTAATTCGCAATTTTCGAACAAATCGAAAGAGGCTGCCCTTGTGGACAGCCTTTTTTTTTTGACTTCTACACAATATGGGGTATAATTTTAAAATGATGCAAGAAATATCAGTCAAAGCCTTTGCAAAAGTGAACTTTGGACTTGCTGTACTTCCTAAAAGGGATGACGGTTTTCATTGTATTGAAAGTATTTTTCAGACGGTGGATTTATCTGATGAGCTGATAATTAAACGTTCTTCTAAAAAAGGATGTTTTGTTAGCTGCGATTCAATGGAATTACCGGCAGAAAATACAATAACTAATGCTTATAAAGCACTTGGAGAGATATTAGATTCGGAACTCTTTGGTGTGGAGGTATATATAAGGAAAGGAATCCCGTCTGGAGGTGGACTGGGAGGAGGTTCTTCTGATGCTGCTGCGTTCATCAGGGGAATGGAACAACTTGGGGACTTTCGTCTGAGTGATGAAAAAAAAGATTATATTGCCGGCAAAACTGGAAGCGATGTTTTCTTTTTTATGCATTGTGATAATAACGGAAGTGGATGTGCCCTTGTTTCTGGGCGCGGCGAGGTAATTAAAAAGATTCAGCCTCGTAATGATTTGTGGGTGGTAATGATTTTTCCGGGTGTTCATTCTTCAACAAAGGAGGCATATTCGTTGGTGGATGACGCTTTTGAAAAAGGTAGAAACATAAATTGTCCTGCTTTTTCTGATTATGAGTTTATTTACAATAAATCAATTCAGGAATGGACATTTTGTAATACATTTACACCTGTTATTTCGGAAAAATATGAAAAAATCCGAAATGCAATAGGTGCGTTGAAAAAAACTAACTGTTGCTATGCTGAAATGTCAGGTTCAGGGGCGACTGTATTTGGTGTGTTT
The DNA here is from genome assembly GCA_024696155.1 of Treponema sp. Lineage (GTDB taxonomy): Bacteria > Spirochaetota > Spirochaetia > Treponematales > Treponemataceae > Treponema_D. Next base: position 36,243 of record JAILHD010000177.1, read on the forward strand.
ACTTCAAAACAACAAGCTGATTTTGCATATAATTCGCTTGCTAAAACGTGGTGTTGTAAACTTGTGTCTACTATTTAGTGATGGTTAATTTGTGCGGAGGTTAGAATGCAGATTACCGAATTACGAATCAGAAAAGTTGAGGATGAAGGAAAATTACGTGCCTATGTCACGGTAACTTTTGACGATTGTTTTGTTGTTCATAATGTCAAAATTATTGAAGGAAAAACAGGTTTGTTTATTGCCATGCCAAGTCGAAAGACTGCAAACGGCGAGTATAAAGATGTTGCTCATCCTATTAGTCCAGAGTTTAGAAACGAATTACAGGACAAAATTCTTGCTGAATTCAATGCAGGACATGTTGAAACTGGCAGCGATTCAGAGTAAAATACAAGAACTCTAACCGAGATTGGGCCGTCGTCAAGCGGTAAGACAAAGGCTTTTGGTGCCTTCATTCCACAGGTTCGAATCCTGTCGGCCCAGTTATTACAAGGTCACTGAGATAATCAGTGACCTTTTTTTTATGTCTTTAGAGTGAATATTTATAACAAATATTTCTATTGATTTTTCAAAAAAAATAAAGGATGAAGTATTGACTAGAAATAGAGAAAGGGATATATTAATTTTCACCGTCGCGCAGCACTGCTGAGCGACTTCAAACGAGAAAGTTTTTTGACACAACAGGGAAGGAAATAACTAACTGTATAGTTCAAGTTTTATATGTTTTGTATCATTAAAAACATACC
>JAILHD010000113.1 GCA_024696155.1 Treponema sp.
CTTCCATGCTTCAATTGATTCTTCTGGGTCACCAGCGCGAAGAACCTGAACGCCAGGAATAGCGCGAAGACCTGTCAAAGTTTCGATTGGCTGGTGTGTAGGACCGTCTTCTCCAACGTAAATTGAATCGTGTGTGAATACGTAGATTACAGGCTGCTTCATCAAAGAAACAACGCGGAGTGAAGGACGGAGGTAATCTGCAAATACAAGGAATGTAGCACAGAATGGGCGGAGTCCACCGTGCAAAGAAATACCTGCACAAACAGCGCTCATTGCAAACTCACGGATACCATACTCAATTGTGCGGCCAGCGCGGTTAGATGCACTGAAAGTTCCGTTATCAGTTGCCTTGAATGCAGTTTTGTTTGGTCCCATAAGGTCAGCAGAACCACCAACAAGGTTTCCGTAGCGTGCAGCAATCATGTTCAAACCTTTTCCGCTTGCATCACGAGTAGCGCATGCATCGCCAACTTTATATTCAACATCAGCAACTTCAGCAGTTGCAGCGTCAGAATGATAAGCATCCCATTTCTTTTTCAAATCAGGATTTTCTTTTGCCCATGCGTCAAATTCTTTCTGCCAGTCAGCCTGAGCCTTAGCACGTTCAGCTGCCTTTGACTTAAAGTATTCGTATGCTTCTGGAAGAACGTAAAAGTCTTTGTCTGTTGGAAGACCAAGAGCTTCTTTTGCAGCCTTAACGCCGTCAACTCCAAGTGGAGCTCCGTGAACGTCAGCTGTTCCCTGTTTTGGAGCATATTTACCAATTGTAGATTTAAGCATGATAAGAGAAGGCTTATTCTTTTCTGCCTTTGCCTGTTCTACAAGCTTAGCAATGCCTTCTACATCGTACATGTCACCACGAAGAACCTGCCATTCATAAGCTTCAAAGCGCTTTCCAATGTCTTCTGTCAAAGTGATGTCTGTACAACCGTCGATAGAGATTTTATTTTCATCATAGAATACGATGAGTTTTCCAAGTTTAAGGTTTCCTGCAAGTGAGCAGGCTTCAGAAGCTACACCTTCCTGAAGACATCCTTCACCAACAAGAGAATATGTGTAGTGGTCTACAATCTTGTGATTTGGTGTATTAAACTGACCAGCAAGCATAGACTCTGCAATAGCCATACCAACAGCCATTGAAACACCCTGTCCAAGAGGACCAGCAGTACATTCAACACCGTCTGTAAGACCGTATTCAGGGTGACCAGCACATTTTGAACCAACCTGACGGAATGATTTAATATCATCCATGCTTACTTTGTATCCGGCAAGGTGCAGGATAGAGTAAATCAACATAGAACCGTGTCCGGCAGAAAGTACAAAGCGGTCGCGGTCAGCCCATTTTGAATCAGCAGGATTGTGCTTCAAAATTTCGCCATACAATACAGCTGCAACTTCTGCAGCTCCAAGTGGAAGTCCTGGATGTCCAGAATTAGCTTTCTGAATTGCGTCCATAGACAAGCTGCGGATTGATGTTGCCACAGCTTCAATAGCTTTTTTATTCATATATCACCTCTAAAAAAATGCAGATTAATTAAGGCCTAAGCCACCCCGCGAATTAACGCAGCAAGTCTTTCTTCGCCTGTTTTTCTTTCCAAAGCAAGCTTAAATCTTGGATTATTAAATAATCCTGCCAGGCTGGAAAGCACTCCTAAATGAGTCTGTGCATTTGCTGCAAGCAAAATAAACATCACAGAAACAGGCTTTCCATCAAGAGCCTTCATATCAATTGGATTTTTAAGATAAACGACACAAATAGTTTCAGAATCTGTATTTGTAAGAATAGGAGTACGGGTATGAGGAAGTGCTATTCCGTTTCCTACAGCAGTAGTAAGAACCTGTTCACGCTCGCATAAAGCCTTGTAAAGAGCTGCCGGCTGAACACCTTCTGGCAGTCTTACCATAGTAGATATCTTTTTATAAACATCCTGTGCATTATTTCCATCAAGTTCAAAAACTCCACCGCGGTGAATCATTGCCGCGATATCAACTTTTGTAGTCATAATGTACTCCATTTTTTTTAATTAAAAGGAAGTGAATTCTGGCTAATTTACCAATCCAAATCCCTTGTATTTATTACTTTCCAGTGCAGATTTTAGTGTATATACAATATCCTCAAATGTTTCTTCCATACCATTAAGAGAAAGTGAAACATCATCAACAGGAAACTGTTCACGCAAGACTAGATTTTCAACATCTTCTAATAAATGAACGATATGACTAAAAAGCTGTGATAAAATTACAAGTTCCTGCTGTGGAAAATCCATTACAGAAACATTAGAGCCTGCAATATCACAGACAAGTTCATTTACGTTTGAAAAAAGCTTTAACATCCGCTTTCGGATTGGTGCAATTCCAAAATCCGAAAACTGGCTATAATCTTTTTCTATTATATCGAGGCGGTTTTGCAAATTCAACACGAGTAAATGGCGCTCTTCTCCACTAAGATGCAATTCCTGAGGAAAAATCCAGTTAACAAGATCTTCTACCTCGCGCTTTTTGGTTGATTTTAGGTTATCCCAGATAAAATCTTCCAGATAAGCATCGATTACCTGCGGAACAAACATAACACTCATATCAGAAAGCAGAGCGTCCCCAGAAAAATTCTGATTCCACTTTCCAACATAAGGAACATCTTCTCCGTTCTTCCAGATACGAGCTTCTACACCATAAGGCGAGAATCCAATTTTAGTTGTATGTTTTAAGAACTCTTCTGCCGAACCGCAGTTCTTAATACAAAGTTCTTCCTGATTTTCCAGATACAAAAATGCAAGCTGTTCTTCTATTGAACCTGCAGGACCGTTTTTATCAAAACTTTTTAAAAGACCGTTTTCAAAATAGGTGTACCAGTTTTCGCGTTCAATTGAATCGTGAGAAATAATCATTTCATCATTCACAACTTTTTGAACGCTCATTTCTACAATACTTTCTGCCCAGTCTATAACACGGCAAAGAATTCTGTCGCCATATTTGATTTCTTCATTACCGGAAATGCTTTTTAACGGCCAAGAAGTAAGTGTAATTTCTGTAGGAAGTGAATACTGCACAGAAGCCAGAGAAACTGTCTCGTTAGATTTGTCGTTGATGATATAAGGAATAACATAACCTTCGCCGTAAAGTGCAAATGTATCCAACGCAAAATTCATAGAAAAAGTTGCATGTTCCTTGTCTATAACCTTAGAACCAACAAAAACATTGATTTCATCTGGAGGGAGTTCAGGATTTACAAAAGGCATACAACGATGTCCAATAACAATCTGACCTTTTTCGATTTCTTCTTTTGACGGTTTAAAACTGAACCAGCGACCTTCAAAAACTCCGGCACGTGTAACATACTGGTTATTCACAAGTGGAAATACTAAATCTGACGAATGAAGAAGTGCGTGAATTTCCTGTTTGGTCGCTTTAACTCCCTTAGTTTTTAAATAATGATAAAAATCATCTACCGTAAAAACATCACTTTGTGAGCAAAGATAATTATTTATAATCTGGGAATAATTAAAGTCAATCATTGTCGGGGTGTATTATACAAGGCAAACGAAATTATAACAATTACACCCCGAAAAATTTTTATATCATTCGGATATCAATTAATTCTGCATTCGATTCAGAAATAATTGACTTCATTGTATCAAGTGTTATATCAGTTGCTTTTAATGTAACACGTCTTGTACCAGCTTTTTCTGATTCGCGGGTAACAATTGCAATTACATTACCTTTTGCCTCTGCAACTTTTGCAGCTAAACAGGCAAGTTCGCCAGGTTTATCCTTCATGTAAAAGTTTGCACGAACACCGTTGTAGCGGGCACCAAACATATTTGTAAACAGCTGGAACAAATCGCTTTCGGTTACAATTCCCACAACAACATCGTTTTCTACAACAGGCACACAACCAATTTCGTTATCGATCATCAGCTTTGCAGCTTCTTCTACAACTTCATTTTCGCTAACGGTAAGAACCTTTTTTGTCATGCACTTTCCGCAAGTCAACTTAGACAGAAGATAGCTGATTTCGTACATATCAAGGGTTGTTGCCTCAGAAGGAGATGCCTTTGCAATATCATTTTTAGTAATGATTCCAACAAGCCGTTTTGCGCTATCCAGAACAGGAAGTTTTCCAAAGTTATGCTTTACCATTAACTGCTTTGCTTCTGTTATAGGTGTGCTTTCTTCAACACAAACAGGATTCTTTGTCATTACGTCTTTGATAATCATATCAGGCCTCCTAATTGACGCAGCGCCTACCCTCCCAGGTACGCACTCTTAACGGCAGGATCAGAAATTAAATCCTGAGCATTACCGCTTTTTGTAATCTCACCTGTTTCTAGTATATACCCTCTATTAGCAATTGACAAAGCTTTAAATGCATTCTGCTCAACTAAAAGAATAGTTGTACCAGCCTGATTGATTTTCTGAACAATATTAAAGATTTCATCAACAAAAATCGGAGCAAGACCCATACTAGGCTCATCCAGAAGCAAAAGCTGAGGTTCTGCCATAAGGGCGCGACCCATTGCAAGCATCTGAAGTTCACCACCGCTCAAAGTTCCCGCATTCTGCTTGATACGCTCTTTAAGACGTGGAAAATATTCAAAAACCATTTCCATGTCGCTGGCAATTTTCTCTTTGTCATTACGCAAAAACGCACCAAGTTCAAGGTTTTCTTTTACAGAAAGATTTAAGAAAATACGGCGTCCTTCCGGCACCTGAATCAGATTGCGGGTAACTATTTTATCGGCTTCAAGATTTGTAATGTCTTCGCCATTAAAAGTAATTTTTCCGCCCTGTTTTTTTATCAGATTGGAAATTGAATGAAGGGTTGTAGTTTTTCCCGCTCCGTTACTTCCAATCAGCGTGATGATTTCGCCTTTTTCTACATTGAACGAAATATTTTTTAAGGCCCGGATCGAGCCGTAATTTACACTTAAGTTTTCTACTTTTAACATGATTCAGCCTCCGATCCAAGGTATGCCTTAATAACTTCCGGATTCGCCTTAATTTCTGCCGGTGTTCCTTCCGCAATAATGCGTCCGTAATTCAGAACCATAATGCGCTCGCAGATGTTCATTACAAACTTCATGTCGTGCTCAATCAAAAGAACAGTAAGCTTAAACTCCTTTCGAATAAGTTCAATCATCTGGCGAAGTTCTTCAGTTTCCTGAGGATTCATTCCGGCAGCAGGTTCATCCAAAAGCAGAAGTTTAGGATTAGAAGCAAGGGCACGTGCAATTTCCAGCTTTCTCTGTTCACCGTAAGGCAGGTTCTTTGCAAGCTCATTTTTCTTTGAAGAAAGCTTTAGGATTGCAAGCAGCTGGTCAACCTTCTGGTCCATAAGCTGTTCATCACGACGGAACTTTGGCAAACGAAGCAGAACATCAAACGGATTAACAATTCTCTGATTATGAAGGGCAATGCGGACATTATCAGCAACCGTCTGACTGTTAAAGAGACGGATATTCTGGAAAGTTCGCGCAACTCCAAGCTTATTCAGCTGAGCTGGTGACTTTTTATTAGTCACTCGAACCTTATTGTTTCTGTCCCAGAAGGTAATCTGTCCGCTGGTTGGAGTATAAACTCCGCTAAGCATATTAAATACAGTAGTTTTTCCGGCCCCGTTAGGACCAATCAAACCGATTAATTCACCTTCTTTAAGGTCACAGGAAAAATTTGCAACGGCAGTAAGTCCGCCAAAAACAATGGAAATATCTGCCGCCTGGAGAACTGATTTTCTTTCTTCACTCATTATCTTCCTCCTTCAGCAGCTTTTTCTGCCCGCTTTGCAAAAATCTTTTTTAAACCGCCAGCTTTTACCCAGTCAACAAATCCTACGAATGAGAATTCCTTAAATCCAAGTAAGCCCTGAGGTCTGAATAACATTACGATAATCAAAATTACAGGATAAATCAAAAGCCTGAAGTTCTTTAAGAAGCGGAGGAATTCCTGCAGGTAAGTCAAAACAAAGGCTGCAAGAACAGAACCTGTTGTAGAACCCATACCGCCAAGAACAACATAAATCAGATAGTTAATTGAGTTGTTGAAAGAAGCCTGTTCAGGTTTTACAAATCCAATTAGCGAAACATAAAGTCCGCCGCCGATTCCCGCTACAAAAGAAGCGATTACAAAACCAATCATCTTGTATTTGAAAATCGGAATACCAGAGCTGTTTGCCGCAATTTCATCATCACGGACAGCAAGGATTGCACGACCGTAAGTTGAACGGATAAAGTTTTGGATCAAAACAACAAGCAGAATCAAAGTTCCAATAATACAGAAGAAGGCAAGATTAGCGTCAAAAGCCATCATAGTTGTAAACTGCTTTCCATTTGGACCGCCTGTAATTGCCTTAAGGTTTACAAGCACAACGCGGATTATTTCACCAAAACCAAGAGTTACAATCGCAAGATAATCGCCGTCCAGCTTCAAGGTCGGAAAACCAATCAAAAATCCAAAGAAAGCTGTAATCAAAGCCGCAATAATAATGCTTACACTAAGAGGAAGACCAGCAGTCTCATTCAAAAGGATTGTAGAATAGCATCCGATTGCCATAAAACCAGCCTGACCAAGCGAAAGCTGACCAGTAATACCGCAGATGATATTTACACTCAAAGCCATAATTGCGTTAATACCACCCAGGTTAATAATCTGAGCTGTATAAGCATCCATAATTTCAAACTTAATAAGAACAGACGGAATAAAAAGTGCCGCAAATGCAAAGCAGGCAAGAATTATCGTACTTCTAACAAACTTATTTTTCATTTTCCGCCCCCTTATACCTTTACAGTTCTCTTAGAACCGAACAATCCGGTTGGTTTTACAAGAAGAATCACAATAAGAATTGCAAAAGAAATTGCATCGGCATACTGGGAAGAAATAAATCCTTTAGTCAGAGTTTCTGCAATACCAAGAATTACACCGCCAACCATGGCACCCGGAATAGAACCAATGCCGCCAAGAACAGCTGCAACAAAGGCCTTAAGGCCAGGCATATAGCCCATCATCGGGTCAATCTGAGGGTAAGCTGTTGCATACAAAACTCCACCAGCTCCTGCCAGAACCGAACCGATTACAAAAGTAATTGCAATTGTTTTATTAACGCTGATTCCCATAAGACTTGAAGCACCCATATCATAAGAAACGGCACGCATAGCCTTACCGGTTTTTGTGTAATTTACAAGAATATTAAGGGCAACCATCAGCACGGCAGAAGAAATAATTACAATCAGCTGAAGGTTAGAAATAGAAACAACACCCAAAGAATAGTTCAAAAGAGGCATTGTCGGGAACTGACGTGGGTTAGGTCCAACAAAAGGAAGAACGCGCATAACGTTCTGCAAAATAAGCTCAACCGCAATCGCAGTAATAAGAGAGTTCAGACGTGGTGCATTTCTAAGCGGACGATAAGCAAAACGTTCAATAACAAGAGAAAAAAGTCCGCAGAAAATCATTGCGGCAAGGAATGCGCAAGTCATACCAGCAAAATTGGCACCCATAGCACGCAAAACAAAATAACCGGCATAAGCGCCAAGCATCATAACATCGCCGTGTGCAAAGTTGATAAGCTTTACAATACCATAAACCATCGTGTAGCCCAAAGCAATCAGGGCATAAATACTTCCAAGTGATAATCCGTTGATTAATTGCTGTAAAAACATACTACCGCCGTCCAACGTTATCCTCCATAATAAAAAAACGATTTTACAAAAAAAATGCGGAATGCCTGGTTCAAAATCGGACACCATCGCCTTCCGCTCACCTTTTAAGTGTATAGAATTCAGTTTTTCATGTCAATTAAGTTATTTAGTATTTTTAAATATTAACAAAAGATATAGTGGCAAATTCCCCGGCTATATTTCTATTTCAAGTTTATCATAAGCTGGAAGCACTGATTTACAATTCTTAAGTCCTGGAACATTTGGAAGCTGCCTGTTTATATAATCAATAATTTCTTCGTGCGAATGCGCATGTGTAAGATGTGTAAGCCACACGTGTTCTGCACCAATTTTTGCAGCACACTGCATGGCTTCCAGGATAGAAAAATGGGTAGAATGTTCTTTTATTCGAAGACCATCAATAACCAGGTGAACAAGTTTTCCACAATTATCTTTTATTAATTTAATAGATGAATCTGCAATGTAGTTGAGGTCTGTAAGATACGCGATGGATTTTTTTTCACCTTTATCATCAGTTTCCGTAAGAAGCCAGCCTACATCATTAAGAGTACCATGCATCATAGGAATTGGGGTAATTTTAGTTTTTCCATAATCAAAAGTAGTCTCTGGTGCAAACAGCTGAATTTTTGCGACTCCACCACCCTGCCTTACGGGACGAAAGATATAATCAAAGCGATTTTCAACATCCTTAAGCGTATTTGCATTTGTATAAATAGGAATTGGAGGCTTTTTCATCTGCTCAATAGCTTTTGGATTTGTTACAGCATGAGAAAAAACTGTAGAAAAAATACGAAGGTCGTCCAAGCCATGCAGATGATCAGCGTGAGAATGCGTAAGAAGCACTGCATCAACTTCTTTTATGTGATTTTCTAAGGCCTGCATACGGAACTCAGGGCCGCAGTCAATAAGAATATGCTTATTATCATTTGTGGTAACATAAGCAGAACAGCGGTAACGCTTATCGCGAGAATCAGAAGAGTTGCAAACTTTACAGTCGCATCCGATTACCGGAATTCCATGACTTGTGCCTGTACCTAAGAAAAGAAGCTTCATAACTAAATTATAGGACTAAAATATTGAAAAGAAAAGAGACATAAAAAGTGCCGCAGACATAAAAAAACCGTCCTGAATTAAGGACGGCTTTCAAGCGTTTGTAAAAGACACAAATTCAAACTATTTGTTTTCTACCTGAGCTTCTTTTGGAACTCTTACTTTCTTTGTAACAAAACCAGCATTCAAGCAGTTCATGCAGATTTTGATTGTGCGTACAGTTCCGTTTCCAAGGTCAGCTCTGATAGTATGAAGATTTGGTCTCCAAGTTCTGCGTGTATGGTTATAAGATTTACTTACTTTATTTCCAGACATAACGCCTTTTCCGCAAACATCACACATTCTAGACATAATCTATTTCCTTCCTTACAATGAAATTCAGATTAAAAAGTAGTTTAAAAACTATATAGAAATTAAAAAATAAAGTCAATCGGCGATGGTCGAAATTCCATTATAAACCCGCGAAGGCATCGTACCATCGCTTAACATGCGCATACGCGCATGTTGTTGCTACTTACCATACTGCTGCAAAGGCCGTAATCTTTACTTCAATCGCCGAATTAACCGCACCTTTGCTTAACATTTGCATTCGCAAATGTTCTGTTATGCTCCATACTGTTGCTGAATTTCTCTAATCTGGTCGCGGATGGCGGCGGCCTGCTCATATTCCATGCGGTCCGCACAGTCGCTCATCTGCTTGGTCAGAGCCTTAATCAGCTTTTTGCGTTCGCCCGGATTAAAGAGATTTGCAGATTTTTTGAGAACTTCCACATTCATGCGGGCGTCTTCGTCGGCATCAGTTTTTTCGTGAACAAGAATATCCTGAACCGCCTTTTTGATTGTTTTAGGCGTAATTCCGTGTTCCTTGTTGTAAGCCATCTGAACTTCGCGGCGGTGGGCAGTTTCCTTAATGGCCGCTTCCATGGCAGGGCTTTTGTGGTCGGCGTACATTACAACCTTACCTTCCGCATTTCGGGCCGCACGGCCGATTATCTGAATTAGGGAAGTTTCACTCCTCAAAAATCCGATTTTGTCGGCGTCAAGAATGGCAATAAAGCTTACTTCCGGAAGGTCAATTCCCTCTCGCAAAAGGTTAATTCCAATCAGAACGTCAATTTCACCTTCGCGCAGACTTTTCAAAATCTCAACCCGCTCAAAGGTGTCAATTTCTGAATGAATGTATTTTACCTTCAAGTCCAGCTCGGTAAGATAATCAGTTAAATCCTCCGCCATCTTTTTAGTCAGGGTCAGAACAAGGCTTCTTTCGTGGCGGGCAATACGGTCTTTAATTTCCCTGTAAATATCTTCCATCTGACCTTCACTCGGGCGCACTTCAATTTCAGGGTCCAGAAGGCCTGTCGGTCGGATAAGCTGCTCAACAACCTGACTGCTCTGCTTAATTTCTTCAGGGCGCGGAGTTGCGGTAACGTAAATCACCTGATTTATTTTTGCGTCAAATTCTTCTTTTTTAAGCGGACGGTTATCAAGGGCACTGGGCAGGCGGAAACCAAAATCAATAAGATTCTGCTTGCGGCTGCGGTCGCCTTCGTACATAGCTCCAATCTGAGGTACAGAAACGTGAGCCTCATCAATCATGCAGAGAAAGTCATCCGGGAAGTAGTGCAAAAGTGTTGCAGGAGGTTGCCCACGGGTACGGCCGGAAATCGGGCCCGAATAATTTTCAATTCCAGGGCAGGTTCCCATTTCCTTAAGCATTTCAATATCGTATGTCGTGCGGGTTTTAAGACGCTCAGCTTCCAGCATTTTACCGGCAGCACGGAACTCTTCCACACGCTCTTCCATTTCCTTTTGAATGCGGTCGCAGGATTCCAGAAGCTTATCATGAGGCACAACAAAGTGCTTTGCAGGATAAAAAACAGTTTCATCAAGTTCTTCAAGAACACTGCGGTTAAGAACATCAAAACGACGGATTTTTGCAACCTCGTCCCAGTCAAGCTCAATGCGATAGGCGGCGTCAGTTTCCATATAAGGAGGAAAAACTTCGATTACGTCGCCCTTAATGCGGAAGTTTCCCCGGTCAAGCACGTCATCATTGCGCGAATACTGCAGGGCAATCAGCTGCTCAGCAAATTTCTTTACGTTCAGCACCTGCCCCTTTTCCACGTGTACGCGCATTTCCTTGTATAAATCAGGCATACCAAGACCGTAAATGCAGGAAACAGTGGCAACTACAATTACATCCCGGCGCTCCATAAGGCTGTAGGTGGCGCTAAGGCGCAGCTGGTCAATTTCCTTATTGATATCGCAGTCTTTTTCTATATATAAATCCCGGGCTGCAACGTAAGCTTCCGGCTGGTAGTAGTCATAATAAGAAACAAAATATTCAACGGCATTATTTGGAAAAAAGGATTTGAACTCGCGGTAAAGCTGGGCACTAAGCGTTTTGTTGTGGCTCAAAATCAAAGTCGGTCTCTGCACCTTTTCAATGATTTTTGCCATAGTAAAGGTTTTTCCGGAGCCTGTAACGCCCTTGAGAGTCTGATACTTATCGCCCCGCAAAAATCCTTCCGCAAGCTTTTCTATCGCCTGCCCCTGATCCCCGCTTGGCTGAAAAGGCGAAACAACTTCAAAACGCCGCATTCAAATCCTCCTGTTGCCGTCATATTTTTTTTTGACACTTACAGTATTCCCAACGGCAACATCAGCAGTCTAAAAACAGCCTGCTGACATCATAATCTCAACTACAGTACGACGCGCAGAGTTACATCCCGTCGTCCCCTGCGTACAACTACCGTTACAACATCTCCCGGTCGTTTGCTTTCCAGCGCCGAATAATAATCCGCCAGAGTTTTTACTTCAACATCATCAACTTTTGTAATAATATCGCCGCCAAGATAAATTACGCTGCTTCGGTTTCCATAATAAGCCGCTTCTGTACCGCCCTTAAGTCCGGCAGCCTCAGCATTTCCACCCCTTGTAACTTCCGAAACAAGCATTCCCGTAGCAATATCAAGGCCAGCATACTGGGCAATACGACGGCTGTTCTGAACAAGGCGAGCCGCAATAGTTCCGCGGTTTACCTTGCCGTATTTAATCAAATCACCAACAACGCGCACAGCAGTCTCGCTAGGCACTGCAAAGCCAACACCGCTGGAAGAGCCCGACGAAGACATAATCATCGTGTTGATTCCAATCATCCGTCCGTTTGTATCCAGCAGAGGACCACCCGAGTTTCCCGGGTTAATCGAAGCATCCGTCTGAATCATATTGCGGATAATTCTGTTATTTGAATTCTGAATAGGTCGTCCCAGCCCCGAAACAATACCAGTGGTCATAGTTCTTTCCATACCAAAAGGGTTACCAATCGCAATCACCTTCTGGCCAACTTTAAGCGAACCTGAATCTCCAAAACTAATCGTCTTTAATTCCATTCCACTTGGCGGATCAAATTTAATAACCGCAAGGTCGCTGTCCAAATCCTGACCAATAACCTCAGCCTCATACTGAGTCCCGTCAAAAAGCGAAACATAAATCTTTGTCGCCCCCTGAATAACGTGAACGTTGGTCAAAATATAGCCGCGTTTATCAATAATCGAACCGGAACCCGAACCGCCGTCCTGAACATAAGGCTCAAGGAACCAGTCATAGCTTGTTACCTTAGTATTAATGTTCACAACCGCCTCATTGCACGCAGTGTAAACATTTATATTCTGCACTTCATCCTGAGTATAATTTGTGTTACCCGTAGAAACAGGAATGATTACTGCCGGATTCTGCTCCAGACCTTCAATCATTGGATTACCCAAAGAATTTTCTTCTCCAGCGCCAGCCTGATTCTGGGGATTAAGGCCTTCATTAACAGCGCCAGACTCTTCCCGAGCCGCAGCAACACCATCATCATTTGCAGAAGAAGAAATTCTGCCTGTAAAAATTGAAACACCAAAAACAATAACCGCTGTTAAAGCGCAAAACTTAAAAACCTGCGTACCAGAGTATAATTTCATGTGTCTAAATTTAATAAAACCTCTAAAATATGACAAGTAGTTATTTATTTATGTTAAACCAGAATCGCTGTCCGTAACGATTTTTTACATAAATCACTTCTTCAACATCAGCATAGCCACGTTTTTCAAGCCGCAGCTGGTAAAAGCCGGGAGTCAAATCAAAAAGTTCAAGATTCGTCTTACCCTGGTACGTTCCATTAATATACACATTCACATCAGGTACACTGGCAAAAATTTCTACAACAGTTTTATGTCCTTCAATTTCGTACATTTTTTCAGGCTTTACAGATTCCTGCGAATATCCCGTGCCGCACAATAAAATCAGTATTAATATAGAAAAAAATTTAATTCTAAATAATTGTACCTTCATATGGCTAATTCTATCCCACAAAATCAGCCGCAACAAGACAATCATTTCCCATTTCTTTAATTTTACATTAGAATAGACCACATGAATGAAGAAAATCAGGAACTTAAAACCGCAGTTGTTACAATTATTGGCCGCCCTTCGGCAGGAAAATCGACATTTTTAAATACAGCATGCCAGGAGCCGGTAAGTATTGTTTCGCCAATTCCTCAGACTACCAGAAACGCAATTAAAGGCATTGTAAATACATCACTTGGTCAGCTGATTTTTATTGATACTCCGGGCTATCACGATTCAGAAAAAAAATTGAACCTTCGCCTGCGCTCAATTACAGAAAGTCAGCTGCAGGATATAGAAGCCGTTCTTTACATTATTGATGCAACACGCGATCCTGGCGAAGAAGAACAGCACACCGCAGCTCTTTTAGAAAAACTTCAGGACAAAGTTGTAATTGCAATCAACAAAATTGATCTACCGACTGCAAAAGCAGAAAAAATTCGTACCTTTGTAAAAGCAGCATTGCCGAATGTGCCAGAAAACCGCATTTTTGAAATGTCTGCAGAAAAGGATGAAGGCATTAACGAAGTTCTTCGCGGACTTTATGAACTTGCCCCTGTTGCAAATCCAATCTACGATGAAGAAATTTATACAGACCAGGATTTGAGCTTCCGCGTTCAGGAAATTATTCGCGGAGAAGCAATTAACCGCCTTGAACAGGAAATTCCGCATGCCGTTTATGTAAGCGTTGCCGATGTAGAACGCCGTAACGACGGTAAAAAACTCTGGATTCGTGCATTTTTGTGTGTAGAACGCGAAAGCCAGAAAGGCATTGTAATTGGCAAAGGCGCTTCTAAAATAAAAGAAATCCGTGCCGCTGCGCTCAAAAAGCTTAATCAGATTTACATCCAGAAAGTTGAACTTGATTTACAGGTAAAAGTAGACAAAAACTGGCGACAGAAAGACCTTACTATTAATAAATTAATGCCCGAGTAATAACTTATATGAAATTTAACAGATTGATTGACGGTGCCGGAGCCCTTGTAATTTGCGCTACACTGTGGAGTACCGGTGGAATCTTTATAAAAAATATTGAATGGAATGCACTTGCAATTGCAGGAATCAGAAGTTTAATTGCCGGAACTTTTATGCTTCTTGTAACAAGATGCGGCATTCAGTTTTGTGTACGGGACGAAAAAGGTCATACAGACAGAATGAGTACCCTCTTTTTCTGGATAGCAGCAGTTTCTTACGCCCTCACCATGATTTTATTTGTGGTGGCAAACAAGCTGACAACATCTGCAAATGCAATCCTTTTGCAGTATACCTGTCCAATTTATATAATTCTTCTTGCTCCTGTTTTGACCGCAGAAAAGAATCGTGCTTCTGACTACGTTACAGTCTTAGGCGTAATGCTTGGAATCGTTTTGTTTTTTGCAGATGGCCTTGAAAGCGGAAATCAGCTTGGAAACATTCTTGCAGCACTTTCCGGTCTGACCTACGCGCTTTCAACAATTTTTATGCGCCGCTGCAAAGGGCACTCTGGCGGGGCTATGGTACTTTCACACTTGATAACAGCCCTGGTATGTCTGCCTTTTGTAATTCAAAACGGGGCTCCAGCTGTAAAATCATGTTTATTTTTACTTTTGGTAGGAACAGTTTCCATCGGCTTTCCTTCCATTCTTTACACTATTGGAATCAAAAAAGTACGCGCACTCACAGCCTCGTTTATCACCATGTTAGAGCCGCTTTTAAATCCCGTTTGGGTAATCATTTTTGCAGGAGAAGTTCCTTCTTCAAAAACAATCCTTGGTGGATTTTTGATTCTGGGCTTTATAATGCTCCGCTCGATTATTCAAAACAGGAAGTAAAATAATTCGCAATAAATCCGCTGCCAATTGTTGCACTTATCCCCTATCCATAGTATACTGAAAGATGCACAAACACTAGATATAGTGCTTAATAAAAAAGGTGGCGAGAAAAATGAAAATCATTAAACGTAACGGCGAAGAAGCTATTTTTGACATTAGAAAGATTGAAACAGCAATCAGTAAAGCTAACGCCGCAGTACCAGAAAACGAGAGATTATCAGAAGAATACATCAAAGCCGTTGCCGCAAAGGTAAGCGAATCTTGTAAAGCAAGTAAAGTTCAGATGAACGTAGAAGCCATTCAGGATCTTGTAGAAACTGAACTTATGAGAATCGGTGCATTTAACATTGCAAAAATTTATATTACATACCGATTCCGTCATGCTTTGCTTCGTAAGGCAAACTCTACAGACAAGCAGATTCTTTCTCTGCTCGAATGTGCCAACGAAGAAGTTAAACAGGAAAACTCTAACAAAAACTCAACAGTAGTTTCTGTTCAGCGCGACTACATGGCTGGTGAAGTTTCTAAGGACATTACAAAGCGATTCCTTTTGGATGAAGACATTGTTCAGGCTCACAACGAAGGTATTATTCACTTCCACGATGCTGACTATTTTGCACAGCACATGCACAACTGTGACCTTGTAAACCTTGAAGACATGCTTCAAAACGGAACTGTAATCAGCGGAACAAAAATCGACACACCGCACAGTTTCTCTACAGCCTGCAACATTGCAACTCAGATTATTGCCCAGGTTGCATCAAGCCAGTACGGCGGACAGTCAATTTCGCTTACACACCTGGCACCATTTGTTGATGTAAGCCGCAAAAAGCTTATTAAAGAAATGAACACTATGGTTGAAGAAACAGGTGTAAACTTTACAAAAGAGCAGTTCGACAAAATTGTTGAACGCCGTCTTGCAGACGAAATTACCAAGGGTGTTCAGACAATTCAGTACCAGGTTGTAACTTTGATGACTACAAACGGTCAGAGTCCGTTTGTAACAGTATTCATGTACCTGAACGAAGCTAAAAACGAGCAGGAAAAAGCAGACCTTGCGCTTATCATTGAAGAAGTTCTTAAACAGCGCACTCAGGGTGTACGTAACGAAAAAGGCTACTGGGTAACTCCAGCCTTCCCAAAACTGATTTACGTTCTTGAGCCGGATAACATCACTCCGGACGGAAAATACTACTATCTTACAGAGCTTGCAGCAAAATGTACTGCAAAACGCCTTGTACCAGACTATATTTCAGAAAAGAAGATGTTCGAACTTAAGGAAGGAAACTGCTACCCTTGTATGGGTTGCCGCTCATTCCTTACTGTTTACCGCGACGAAACAGGCCGTCCAAAATTCTACGGACGCTTTAATCAGGGTGTAGTAACAATCAACCTGGTAGACGTTGCATGTTCTTCTGGAAAAGACGTAGAAAAATTCTGGAAGATTTTTGATGAACGCCTTGAACTTTGCCGCCGTGCCCTCTTGATCCGCCACAAACGACTTTTGGGAACTCCAAGTGACGTTGCCCCAATCCTCTGGCAGAACGGTGCTCTTGCACGCCTTGAAAAAGGAGAAGTAATCGACAAGCTTTTGTTCAACGGCTACTCAACAATCTCTTTGGGTTATGCAGGACTTTGCGAATGTGTACGCTACATGACCGGTAAGCCTCATACAGATCCAAGCGTAACTCCTTTTGCTTTGGAAATCATGAAGCACATGAACGAAGCCTGTGCAAAATGGCGCGAAGAAACAACAATCGCATTCAGTTTGTATGGAACTCCGCTTGAAAGTACAACTTACAAGTTTGCAAAGGCCCTCAAGCAACGCTTTGGCGAAATCCCAGGTGTAACAGACAAAAACTACATTACAAACAGCTACCACGTTCACGTAACAGAAAATATCGACGCTTTCAAGAAACTTACTTTTGAAAGTCAGTTCCAGGAATTAAGCCCAGGTGGAGCCGTAAGTTATGTAGAAGTACCAAATATGGAAAACAACATTCCTGCCGTACTTGCAGTGCTCAAACACATCTACGAAAACATTATGTACGCAGAGCTGAACACAAAATCTGACTGCTGCCAAAAGTGCGGCTATACCGGAGAAATCCAGGTCGTAGACGACGGTGACGGAAAACTCATCTGGAAATGCCCACAGTGCGGAAACACAGACCAGTCAACCATGAACGTAACCCGCCGAACCTGCGGTTACATTGGAACCCAGTACTGGAACCAGGGCCGTACTCAGGAAATTAAAGAACGAGTATTGCATCTGTAAGATATAGCAGGCAAAAAATATGAACTACGGAGCAATTAAAAAATTTGATGTTGCAGACGGCGAAGGCGTGCGGGTGTCACTTTTTGTAAGCGGATGCCGCAATGCCTGCAAAGGCTGCTTTCAACCAGAAACATGGAATTTTCACTTTGGAGAACAGTTCACTCAGGATACCGAAAAGGAAATCTTAGATGCACTTTCTCCAGAATACATTGCAGGATTTTCTCTTTTAGGCGGGGAACCGTTTGAAGAAGAAAATCAGGAAGTGCTTGCTCCGTTCCTAGAAAAAATAAAACAGACCTATCCTTCTAAAAATATCTGGTGCTGGACAGGCTATATTTACGACAAAGATTTGCAGCCTGCTCAGCGCAAGTACACAAAATTTACAGACAGAATGTTAAACTGCATTGATGTTCTTGTAGATGGCCCGTTTATAGAAGAACAAAGAAATCTTATGCTGGAATTCCGAGGCTCAGAAAATCAGCGGATTTTAAGACTAAAAGAAATCCGAAAAGCCTAAGAATTGCGAAGCGTCTTCATCTCTCGTTTGCGTTGATACATAGCTTTATCGGCGCGACGGAAGACATTTTCTACCGCAGAATCCATGTCTGGATCAAAAACTGCAATTCCTATTGCTGCAGAAATCCGCTCCCACATGTTCACGTTTTTATCTCTTGAACTTTCCGAAATCTGACGGTTAAATTCCTTAACCAGCTCGTCCATATTCCTGTAATCACTGTCTCTTAAAATTACTACAAATTCATCACCACCAACGCGGAAAACAGGGGAATGTTCAAAAACATGGCAGATAATGTAGCACAATTTTGTAATGGCCACATTTCCATGTTCATGACCAAAAGTATCGTTTATACGTTTAAGAAAATTCAAATCTATCATTGCAATGGCAAATTCAGCACTTCCGTCTGCTATTTCCCAATCCAGCTGATGAACTTCGTTATCATAGGCAGTTTTATTACGGATTCCTGTAAGGGCATCTCTGTTTGCAAGTTCATTCATGGCATCTGCACGCTGCTGAGTATCGCGCAGTTCTTTTGCGGTTTCCAGAAGGTTTCTCATATAATTTTCAAGTTCCATAATCATGGAAGAAACCTGCATGGCAAGAACTGAAATTTCATCCTTTCCTGTTGCATTCTTTTCTATATCACTTACAATTTCTGCATTTTTGCCTTCTGAATAAAGGCGGACGCTGTCTTTTAAGTGCGAAAGTTTTGAAATATAGTGATAGTAGATATAATACAAAAGAAGAACTACAGCAAAAACAAGAATCAGCCCTACAAAAAGCATCTGACGCACAGAAGAACGCAAAATATCTTTATTGATTTTTACAATATCAACTTCTACGCCAATAAGTCCAAGTTTTTTACCATCAATAAAAAGCGGAAGGTAGCAGGCGTAATCTTTTCCATACTGATTATCAAAAATATCAAAACCAGAAGGTAACTTACCCATTGACCAGGCCTCCCACTCACGCGGATGCTCATCAATTTTATGCTCAACAGTTATTCCAAGTTCAAGATATTTTTTTCCGCCAACAAGGCGTTCATCACGCAAAGAATCCAGCGCATACATTACATCAAAACTCTTACCAGGCTTTTCGGCTCCAGGAATTACATATTCAGTATACGCAAGATTAAAACGCTTTCTTGCCTGTTCAAACTGATACAAATAATATTCATGTTTATAAACCGTATAAGCAATTTTTACGTCGTCTGTAAGATCTTTAAAAGCAATATCAACGCCCAAAACTTTGCCAGGATATTTTTTTTCGTAAAGGTTTTCGTATTTTTTGCGGGCAAGTTCAATATCATCCTTATCAAAATTGTGCGGGACAAGCAGAGTGCGGTAATTTTCGCAAAAATATTCCTGCCAGTAGATAAAATCATCACCGTCTACAGACAGAACCATTTCAAGATACGAGGCAACCTGTTTGATGCTTTCTTCGCGCTCCGATTTATAAGAAGTCATCTGATTCAGATACATAGAAATCCCGCTCATTGCAAGCGTAATAACTGTAAAAACAAAAAAGATGACGGCAAACTTAAAAAGAAGGCTTTCGTGAATTTTTCCCATCTGAACTCCAGTCCCCCTTCCCCTTCGGTTTAACATAAATTATAAATGCAAAAGTTTAAAAATACCAAATAAATTTATATGTATTCAAAAACTGTGATATAATTTCAAATATGGATATTGAAAGTCTGGAAGAAATTAAAGAGCCTAAAACTTCTTCTCTTGGAAAAAGCATATCTTTCGGATTTTTCTTTTTTATCATCACATTGTGTCTTGTAATCTGCGTTTTAAGTCATATAAGTTACAAAGTCTCTCTTTACAGGGGTTATGAATCCCACATGGCCGATATTCTTAATTATGTAAAAAGCGCCATAGACAACGACGATCTTGAAAAATGCATTAACACAACCGAACACAGTCCTAAATATGATGAACTTGTAAGGTTTATGGATGGAATTAAGGAAGATTTTAATATCCACTACTTATACATCATAAAACCTCTTAATCACGAACCAACAGGCAATGTAATGAGTGTTGTTTCTGCAGAAAACTATTACGACCGTTTTATAAACACAGAAGGAAACCTTTACCTTGGCTGGATTAGTGATGATGAATTTGATCAAAAAACTGTAGATACATTTTTTTCAATAATGGAAAACCAAACACCCGTCTATTTTAAAGAAACAACCGAATGGGGAATCGACTACACAGGCGCAATTGCCCTTCGGAATTCTAAAAGAGAACCTTACGCAGTTCTAGCTGTTGATATTGATATTTCTGACATAAAAAAACTTTTGATAAAGCAGGCTGTATCAACAATTGGACTGATTCTTATTTTAGGCGGATTTTTTACAATCAAGTTCCTTTTGTGGACACAAAAAAATATTACAAAGCCTATAGAAATGCTTTCTGATACAGCTGCATCGTTTGTAGAAAAGAGCCATGGTAAGCGTAATATCAATCTTCTTAAGTTTGACGCTCCAGACCTTAAAACGAACAACGAAATTAAAAACCTTTCTGATGCCATTACACAAATGACACAAGATATGAAGCATTATGTAGAAGGCATTATTTCTGCAGAACTTGAAGCCGACCTTGTAAAAAAACAGGCAGACTCTCTGCACGAGCTTGCAAACAAAGATGCCCTTACAGGCGTAAAAAATAAAACTTCTTACGATAAAGAAATTATCAAACTTGAATACGAAGTAGAAACAGGACGACATCCGCCATTTGGAATTGCAATTTTTGGAGAAGAATCAGATAAAAAAGTTATTGATGTCTTTAAACGTGCAGACCAGAAAATGTACGACTGCAAAAAAGCCATGAAGTGCATGCGCGAGGCATAAAAATACATATATATAGAAATAAATGCGTATTTGAAGTATATTCTAAGAGACATTTTTTTGTTTTTTTGAGGAATTTTTATGTCTTTGGAATGTGGTATCGTTGGACTTCCTAACGTTGGAAAGTCTACTATTTTTTCGGCTCTGACAGCGGCTCCTGCTGCAGCAGAGAATTTTCCGTTCTGTACTATTGACCCAAACGTGGGTATTGTTGATTTGCCTGATGAACGCCTTGATTTTTTGGCAAGCATTCATAATCCAAAAAAGAAGACTCCTGCAAGTGTAAAATTTGTTGATATTGCAGGTTTGATTAAGGGTGCCAGCAACGGTGAAGGTCTTGGAAACAAGTTCCTTGCAAACATCCGCGAATGTTCGGTAATTGCTCACGTTGTACGCTGTTTTGATAACCCTGATATTATGCACGTTCGTGAAAATGCAAACGAAGCTGCTCCAATTGACCCGGAAACTGATATTCTTACAATCAACTACGAACTTGCTCAGGCTGACTTAAACACAATTGAAGCACGTCAGGACAAAGTTACACGTGCAGTACGTTCACTTGGAAAAGAAGAAGAAAAGAAATACGCTCCATGGACAAGTGCTGTTGCAAAAATTAAACCTCTTCTCCAGGAAGGTAAATGCGCACGCATGGCAGATTTAACTGATGATGAAAAAGCTGCCGTTTACGACATGTTCCTTCTTACAATGAAGCCAACACTTTACGTTGCAAACGTTGATGAAGATTCAATTGAGGCTCAGACAAATAAATACGTTGAAGTTGTAAAAAAATATGCTGCCGAAGAAAAATCAGAAGTTGTAGTAATCTGCGGTAAGTTTGAAGCTGATTTGGCAGAAATTACAGATCCAGCTGACCGCAAGGACTTTATGGATTCAGTTGGTCTTAAAGAAAGCGGACTTGCAACTCTTGCTCGCAAAGCTTACCACTTGATGGGACTGCGCACCTTCTTTACAGGTGGCCCAGATGAATGCCGTGCCTGGACAATTCACGCAGGAGATAAAGCTCCACGCGCTGCAGGTGTTATCCACACAGACTTTGAAAAAGGCTTTATCCGCGCCGAAGCTTATACTATAGAAGATTTGCGCCAGTACGGCGATGAAGCTGCAATTAAAGCAGCCGGCAAATACCGTCAGGAAGGAAAAGAATACGTAGTTCAGGACGGCGATGTACTCTTCTTCAAGTTTAATGTTTAAATAAATGCTACCCGTCGCGTAGTGTGGATCAGAACCGCGCGATAACGCGCTACATTCTATTTTTGGTATGAAACTATTTAATACGCCGCTAGCGCGGCAGCCAAAAATAGAATGTTTTTAACCCACACTACACTCCACCTCGCATTTTTATATACCTTAAAAATTACAATCCCGTTTCTTCATCAATTCCCATACTGATATTCATACACTGAACAGCAGCACCGGAAGCACCTTTTCCAAGGTTATCAAAACGGGTTGTTACCATAATGCGGTCATCGTTACCGTAAACAAAAATCTGCATATCATTTGTGTTAGCAAGAGTATTTGCTGGAATAAACTGTTCTGGCAGAGTGCCTTCTCCCATAAAGCCTGCAACTTTTACAAAGCGCTGACCTTCGTAATGAGCCTTAAACATTTCCCAGACATCATGTGCAGTTACTTTTTTTGCAAGAAGACGTGAATGCAGACCAACAGTTACTGTCATTCCCTGGAAGTAATCACATACATAAGGATTAAAAATCGGTTCAAAATCAAGACCGGAAATAATTTTCATTTCTGGAAGATGTTTATGAGCCTGAGTCAAAGCGTATAAGCGTGGAGAATCCAGTCCAGCATCACGGCCTTCTGCTTCATACTGTGCAATTGCCTTTTTACCTGCTCCAGAATAGCCGCTAACAGCGTGAACATTTACAGGATAATCGCGTCCCATTATGCCAGATTTTACAAGCGGATACAAAATTGCAATTGTACCAGAAGCATAGCAACCAGGAGTTGCAATTCTTTTAGAAGTCTCTACTTTTTTTCGAAAGTCTGCTCCAAGCTCAGGAAAACCGTAAGCCCAATCAGGATTTACACGGTGAGCTGTAGAAGCATCAATAATTACTGTGTTTGGATTTGTACAAAGTGCTGCAGATTCAATAGCAGCTGCATCCGGCAAACATAAGAATGTGTAATCAGATGCATTAATCATCTTAGCCTTTTCAACAGGATCCTTACGTTTATCTTCATCAATAGTAAGAATTTCCAAATCTTTGCGGTTTGCAAAGCGCTCAAAAATCTTAAGGCCGGTTGTGCCTTCTTTTCCGTCAATAAATACTTTGTAACTCATGGCGGAAATTATAGTGAATTATGCATCGATTTGAAATAGGCTTCCTGCCTGTGGCTGTGCCCCGGCAAGAATATAAGGTGTCTGCTTTACAGCCATCTGAATCTGCTGCTGATAATTTTTAATCAGAACATCTGCCTGTTCATTTGAAATATCAGTTACAGAATCCTTTGGCTTATTCTTAATTGCAGAAAGTCTATCTATTAAAGAGTTCAAAATCTGAATTTTGCTGATTGAAACCCCGCTCTGGCCTGGCTTTGCAGCTACTCCCGAAACGTGATTAAAGTGTGAATAAAGGAGAGCAGTCTTGCTTACAGGAACATAAAGTTTACCTGCAGAAGCAGCCATAGTGCCAGAATAAGAATATGCGTTTATATTTCTTAGAGAAGTTGTCATAATGCACCTCCTGTTTACTTTTTTCTATTTATTTAATCGGTTTATTAAAAAAAATGTTTAGAAAAATTTATTACCCGCCTCAAAAAAGATTTGTATTTTTTTTTACAATCAGTGATAATAGAATAATCTTTACGAAAACGTTTTAGTTACTAACAATAAGAGGATTTTTATGACTTTTTCAGAAAAAATGCTTGAAGCTGCCCAGGAAGGCGCTGTTTTACTTAAAAATATCAATCAGACTTTGCCACTAACTTTATCAGATACAGTAAGTGTGTTTGGACGTATGCAGTTTGATTTCTATCGCTCAGGAACAGGTTCAGGCGGTTCCGTGCATGTTCCTTACATCACAAACCTTACAGATTCCCTTATTGATCTGGCAAATGCAGGAAACTCTGCAAAAATCAACCGTGAACTTGCAGAAATCTATAAAAACTGGATTAAAGATAATCCTTTTGATAACGGAAACGGTTGGGCAACAGAGCCATTCACACAGAAAGATATGGAAATTTCTGAATCACTTGCTGCAGAATGTGCTAAAAAATCAAACAAAGCCTTGTACGTTATTGGCCGCCTTGCCGGAGAAGACCGCGACTTTGTAAACGAAAAAGGAAGCTGGCTGCTTTCTGATACTGAACGCAAAAATATCAGCGTACTTTGCGGTGCATTTGAAAAGGTTGTAATTGTATTCAACACCTGCGGAATTATGGATACTGCATGGATTAATGATGCTGAATTCAAAAATCACATTCAATCAGTAATTTATGTATGGCATGGCGGACAGGAAGGAGGCCGTGCTGCAGCAAACGTTCTTACAGGAAAAGCATACCCAAGCGGAAAACTTACAGACACAATTGCCCTTAAACTGGAAGATTATCCTTCTACCAGTAACTTTGCAAAAGAGAAAAACTATTATAAGGAAGATATTTACGTCGGCTACCGATATTTTTCAACCTTTGCTCCAGAAAAAGTTCTTTATCCATTTGGTTTTGGACTTTCTTATGCAGAATTTGAACTTGGAAAACCTGAACTATGCGTAACTGGCGATGTAAATTCTCCAAAAGGTGATGCAAAAGTTACTGTAAAAGTAAGCGTAAAAAACGTAAGCAAAACTTTTGCAGGAAAAGAAGTTGTTCAGCTTTATTATAAAGCTCCTAATACACCTTTGCAGACTCCTTACCGCCAGCTTGCAGCCTTTGCAAAAACAAAACAGCTTGCTCCTGGGCAGTCAGAAGAACTTGAAATCAGTTTTGACCTTGCAAAAATGGCAAGTTATGATGACAGCGGTGTAAGTGACAATGCTTATTCCTGGGTTTTACAGGCCGGTGAATACAAAGTTTTTGCAGGAACTGATGTTGCTACTGCTTTGGAAGTTACAACAGATGGAAAAGCAGCCGTTACTTTACCATCACTTGTAGTAATAGAAAAACTTGAACAGGCAGGAGCTCCAACAGAAAACTTTAAGCGACTTTCTCAGGCCTCTGGCAACACAGATGGAAAAGCTTCAGAAACAGAAGAAGATGTACCTCTTAGCAAAGTTGATTTGCAGGCCCGCATTAATGCTCACCTTCCAAAAGAAATTGCTTACACAGGAAACAAAGGCATTACTTTTGAAGATGTAAAAAAAGACCGCAAACTTCTGGATGCATTTATTGCTCAGCTTAATCCAGATGAACTTGCCACAATGATTCGTGGCGAAGGTATGCTCAGCCGCAAGGTAACTCCTGGTATTGCATCAGCCTTTGGCGGACTCAGTGAAGTCCTTCATGACACTTACAAAATTCCAGTTGCAGGCTGTTCAGATGGTCCAAGCGGAATCCGTATGGATACAGGAACTGAGGCAAGCCTTGTAGCAATCGGAACTCAGCTTGCATGTTCATGGAACCTTCCACTTATTAATGAACTTTACGTTTTCTTAGGAAAAGAAGTTGCCGCAAATCAGATTGACGCACTTTTGGGCCCTGGCATGAACATTCATCGCAATCCTTTAAATGGCCGAAACTTTGAATATTTTTCTGAAGATCCTCTTCTTACAGGTCTTGTTGCAAGTGCAGAAATTGATGGTCTTTATAAAGGTGGTTCAAACGCAACCGTAAAACATTATGCTCTGAATTCTCAGGAAACAGAACGCCGCAAGGCAGACGCAATTGTTTCTGAACGTGCTCTGCGCGAAATCTATCTTAAAGGCTTTGAAATTGCTGTTAAAAACAGCCCGCTTAAATCAATTATGACTTCTTACAACCCTATTCAGGGACACTGGGCTGCTTCTAACTACGAAATCGTAAACACTATCTTACGTCAGGAATGGGGATACACAGGTCTTGTTATGACAGACTGGTGGTGCTCTATGAACGACTGTGTAGACAAAAGCTTCCTTTCTGTAAAAAACACAGCCTCTATGGTTCGTGCAGGAACTGACGTTTACATGGTTGTAGATAATGATGGGGCTGGCAAAAACAGCTACGGCGACAACATCAACGAAACTCTTAAAAACGGCAAGTTCACTCTTGGCGAATTACAGTTTGCCATTCGCCATATTCTGAACTTTATTCTGGATGCTCCAGTTTCTAAACGTCCACTTGGAGATTTGATTAATGTAGTAAGCGTTGAACCTTCATCAGAAGATTTGAGCAAACTTGAAGTTATAAAGGGTGAAACCGATTTTATTCCAGAAGAAAACAAAGAATACGTTCTTGAACTTTCAGAAGACGGCATCTATTCAGTTTGCGGAACAATCTGCAAAGTAGAAAATACCGTTTCTCAGTCTTCTACCATCATTTTTGTAAATGATAAGCCTCAGGCATCTTTTGAATGCCGTACCACAAATGCCCGCGACGTATTTGTAAACGGAACTCAGCTTAAGATGAAAAAAGGAAAGTATAAAATCCGCATGGAACACACAAAAGCCGGAATTGAATTGAAGAAACTTAAGTTTACAACCTTCAATTTCAACCCTGTTTCTGCCGGATATTTAGAATAGTAAATTGTAAAGCTTGATGAGGTGTGGATAACAAACCGCACCTCTTTTTTTTAATTTACATTATCGTGCAAATATAGTATAAATATACAAAAGATTGCAAAATTATTGCATAAATATTCAATAGGAGCGCATAAAAATACAATTATGAGCGAAATTAAGTTTATTGAAGGCGGCGTTACTGCAGCCAAGGGATTTACAGCAAACGGAATTTTGTGCCACATTAAGGCATCAAGAAAGACAAACGACACAGCACTTGTAGTTTCAGAAGTTCCATGTAATGTGGCAGGTGTATTTACCCAGAACCGCGTAAAGGCAGAAAGTGTAAAACTGTGTAAAAAAAATATTGCAAACGGACGGATTCAGGCTATCATCGCTAACAGTGGAAACGCTAACTGCTGTACCGGCGAACAGGGTGCAAAAAATGCACTCCGAATGGCTCAGGCAGTAGAAAAAGCAACTGGAGTTTCGGCAGACGACGTAATTGTTTGTTCAACTGGCGTAATTGGTGCTCAGCTTCCGGTAGAAAAAATTGAAGCAAATATTGATGCGCTTGCAAAAGGTCTTTCTAAAGAAGGCCACAAAGAAGCCCGCATCGCAATCATGACAACTGATACAAAATACAAAGAGTGCGCAGTAGAGTTCACAGTTGGCGGAAAGCTCTGCCACATGGGAACAATGTGTAAGGGAAGCGGAATGATTCACATCAACCTGGGAACCATGCTTTCTTTCATCACAACAGATTGTGCTGTTAGCCCTGCAATGCTCGAAAAAGCACTCCGCGAATCAATTAAAGGCACTTACAACTGCGTTAGTGTAGACGGCGACACTTCTACAAACGATACTCTTGTAATCCTTGCAAACGGACTTGCTGGTAATGCAGAAATTACTAGCGAAGGTGCAGATTACGACACTTTCCTTGCAGCTTTAAATAAACTTAACCGCGTAATGGCAATGAAGATTGCTGCAGATGGAGAAGGTGCTACACGCCTTGTTCAGTGCACTGTAAACGGAGCAAGTACAGTTGAAGCAGCCCGAGGTCTTGCAAAAGAAGTTATTTCTTCAAGCCTGGTAAAAGCTGCAATGTATGGTGCAGATGCAAACTTTGGACGTTTTTTGTGCGCCATGGGTTATAGCGGAATTGAATTCACACCAGAAAAAACAAGCATCTGGTTTACAAGCAAAAGCGGCGCAAAACGTTATTTTGAAGACAACGACAACTTTGAAGTTCACGGTGAAAACAGCGTCAAAGTTTATGAAAACGGTGTTCCATTAAACTTTGACGAAGATAAAGCAAAACAGATTATGAGCGAAGAAGCCGTAGAAATCTTAGTACAGTGTGGCGACGGCAATGCCTGCGGAACCGCCTGGGGTTGCGATTTAACTTATGATTATGTAAAAATTAACGGGGATTACCGTACTTAAAAAAAAACGCTCGCAAAATCCATCGAGCGCATGAGGAGAATTTATGGATTTTAATAGAAAAGAATTTAAGAAGGCTGCTTTATCACAGCTTGACGGCCGCTGGACGCCGGCTGTACTTTCAGGACTTTTATTTCTGGTAATTTATTTTCTTTGTATAATTCCTCTTTTTGTAACTCTGATTGGCTTTGGTGTAGGAAATATTGAAAATGCAGGTGAAGATTATCTTATTAGCCATTTTCTTACTTTCTACCTCATCACGCTGGCTATTCTTGCATTTGTAGTTCCGATTCTTATGACAGCTTATGTTTATTCAATCTGTGAATTCCAAAAAACTTCAGAAAAAATCACTCTTTCTGTATTTTTCAAGGGACTTTCACACTGGGCAAAAGGTTTAGGAACAATCTGGTACTTCATTTACAGGATTTTGTTATGGGAGCTTTTGTTTAGCATAATCGGAGTTGTAGCAATAATTCTTGCAAAAGAGCCAGGAACTATTATCTGGGAGATTATCACTGCAATTTTTATTATAAGAAAATCACTTCAGTATTCTTTGAACATTTATCTTCTTGTGGAAAATCCTCAGATTAAGGTTACAGAAACTCTTTCCAAAAGCATTGATTACACAGAAACTCATTTGATGGATTTATTTAAGCTTCGTTTGAGTTTCCTGGGCTGGTATTTACTTAGTCTGCTTACTATTGGAATCGGAGCTTTGTGGCTTGCTCCATATTATGTTCTTACAAATTACAATGCGGCACTTTACCTGAAAAATGAAACTGAAGAAGCATTAAAACTAAAAGCAAATAATCCGGCAGCCCCACAGCCGGAAGTATTAAAAGCTGAGGAAAAAACAGATGAGTAACGAATTAGACTATCTTAAAAAAGATTTTACACTTTTGAGCAGCGAACAGTGGTCAGAAGTTCTTGTACAGGCACTTCCTTACTTTAAGGAATGGTGCGGAAAAATCGTTGTTGTAAAATACGGCGGAAACGCCATGCTCAACGAAGAGCTTAAACAGGCCGTAATGGAAGACATCGTGCTTTTGAACACAATCGGAATTAAGGTTGTGCTTGTTCACGGTGGTGGCCCAGAAATCAACCACATGCTTGACCGCGTTGGTAAAGAAAGCAAATTTGTTGATGGACTCCGCTACACAGACGGCGAAACAATGGAAATTGTTCAGATGGTTCTTACCGGAAAGCTGAACAAGGATATTGTAGGCATACTTTTGCAGAAAGGCGGAAAGGCAGTAGGTCTTAGCGGCGTTGATGCAGGCCTTTTACGTGCAAAAAAAACAGATAAAGACCTTGGCTTTGTTGGCGAAGTTACAGAAGTTCATCCTGAAATTCTGCTTTCTATGCTAGATCGTGGATTTATTCCTGTAGTTTCAACAGTTGCCCTTGGTGAACAAGGTGATGATGCCCGCTACAACATCAATGCAGATACTGCAGCTGCAAAAATTGCAGTTGCCCTCCATGCAGAAAAATTTGTTCAGCTTACAAATGTGCCAGGAATCCTTCGCAATATTGATGATCCAAGTTCTCTTATCAAAAGAATTGAACGCACAGCAATCGGTTCTCTAAAAGCAACTGGCGTAATTGCAGGCGGAATGATTCCAAAAATCGAATGCTGCGAAACTGCCCTGAACGGCGGCGTTCCACGCACCCACATCATCGACGGCCGTGTCCCACACTCTCTGCTGATTGAAATGTTCAGCGACCGTGGAATAGGTACTATGGTTTATTAATAAGCTAATAACTACAAAAAAGAGGCTGTGAATCACAGCCTCTTTCTTTTATTGCAAATACTTCTTTTCAAATTCCGTAATATAAAGCGGTTTTGAATAATAAAAGCCCTGCATAAAGTCACACTTCAACTGATGAAGAATATCATACTGATTTTTATGCTCAACCCCCTGCGAAATCACAGTCATCTTAAGAGTTTTTGCAAGGGTAACAATGAATTTTAAAATCTTAAAACTGCGTTCTTCGTTTTCTGATTCAGAAAGGAAAAGCATATCAATCTTTAAGAAATCTGCTTTTACATCTTTTAGCAAATTCAAAGAAGAATATCCACGTCCAAAATTATCAATTCCAACCCTAATACCAAACTGCTGAAGCTTGCTTAAAAGTTCCTTTGCATCCTCTGCTCCTGCAGTAAGCAAGGTCTCTTTAAACTCCAGAAAGAGATTCTTTGGATTTACATCATATTTTTTTACAAGGCCTGTAACAACTTCGTAAATATTCATGTGATAAACATCTTTGGTAGAAATATTTACAGAAATAACCTTATCGCCCTGATCGTTATCTTTCCAGAACTTAAGAATCTGCATTACTTTTTCCAGCACGTAAGTGTCCAGCACATGAATTAAAGAAGCATTTTCGAGCACGCTCAAGAAGTCCAGAGGAACTTCCTCACCATACTCAGGATGATTCCAATATGCAAGAGCTTCTGCGCCAATGCATTTATCTTCTCTGTCAAAAACCGGCTGCAGCCTGATTTTAAACTGTTCGTTGCGGATGGCATCAGGAAAATCTGAAACAATATTCTTTTCTACAAGCATCTTTTCCATAAGTTCAGAGCTGTAGAAGGCATAATTTTTAGAAAAATCAGAAGTAATTGTCTTTATGGCAAGAAGAGCCTCGTCATAAAGAATCTGTGCATTTTCAAAAAATCCGTGCATTTCAGAAATTCCAAGAAGAATACGCAGTGTATAATTACTTGTTTTTACAACTTTTCTAATTGAAATAATTGAATTTTCAACAGCTTCCGGCTTAAAACGAACCTTTGGAATAAACATGGCAAACTTATCTTCTGAAATTCGACCATAAATACAATCAGTACGGCCAGTACAAGGTCGTCTTATTGCATCAGCTTCCATCTTTAGAATTGAATCTCCAACTTTACGCCCAAAAACTTCATTAACAAGCTTAAAATTCTGAATATTAAAAGCTAGCATATAGCGTTCTTCTTCTGGATTTTCTTTAATAAGCTTATTACACTCTTCAAAAAATTTATTACGGTTATACACACCTGTAAGAGAGTCATGTGTAGAAATATAACGCTGCTTATCGAGCAGTTTATCACGTTCTGTAGTTTCTACAATTTTAAGAAAACTTCCAATCGGTACTTTGGCATAATAAAGTCTTTCGTATTCGCAGAAAAAATTGCGCATTTCGCCTTTTACAATTAACTTTTCAAGCCAGCACATATGTTCTTTATTCGGGGGATCTTTTAAATGCTCCCGGATTTTTTTGTTTGCAAAATCACGGGTGAATCTGGCATCTCCAGAAATTATATTTTTTACATAATCATTTACATAAATACATTCATCATTAATATTAAAATACATAATACCGTCTGAAATAACGCTGTTTACGCGCTCCAAAGACGATAAAATCATTTTACTTGGAACTTTATAAGCAGAACTCCAGGTTATATAAGCCGCAAAAATTCCATAAAGTAAAATTGAAAAATCCACAGGTAAATTCATTGAATAGCAGATAAAATTAGTCAAAATGATGATAAAATAAATCAGCAAAATTGAATAATATTTTGCCTTATAATAAAAAGGAGCAACAATGGTTTCTATAGTAAGAATAATAAAACTCTGAAGCACCATTACATAACAGAAACCAAGATGAATATAATGCACAGGCTTTAAGCAAAGGCTCCAGTAAATAAAGCCATCATTTGTAATTGCGCGTTCAAGCCAGAAAGAATGATGTGTATAATTATTTACTAAAAGCTGAATAGAATCTGCAATGGCAAGCAAAATATAAATCCAGCAGTATCTCTTTATTTTCTTATCATGATTTGTAAACTCCAGACAGAATTTTAATACAAGAAATGCCATCCAGTCAGTTCCAATAAAATAAATGGAATCAATCAATGTTGCGTATTCAACTCTGTTCTGGAAGAAGAAGAACACATAAAGCGGAATAACAACCATAGCCACAACCATAGCTTTTGTAATTGTCCGCACATAATGTATCTTTGAATTATGAAGATTTACAATAAATGAAAAAATTACAGAAGTGAGGATTGCAGAAATTACTGAATAAATTAATTTAAAAGCAAACATCAGTTTTCATCCTCCGAACTGGACTTTTCTTTAAGAATATAAATCTTTTCAAACTCAGAAACTGGAATAGGACGGGAAAAATAATATCCCTGGAAAATATCACAGCCCATAATAGTAAGTGCATCGGCCTGGTTTTCAAGCTCTACACCTTCGGTAATTACAGTCATATTCAAAGCTTTTGCCATAGTAATGATTGCATTAATTACCATAAGGCTCTGCTCATAATTTTCTGTTGAACGCAAAAATTCCATATCAATTTTTAGAACATCCATTACAAGGTTTCGGAGCGTACTCAAAGAAGAATAACCGCTTCCAAAATCATCCATCTCAATCTTAAAGCCATACTGCTGAAGCTTTGTAAGTACCTTTTGATGCAACTCCACATTCGACATAAGGATTGTCTCTGTTACTTCAAGATTTAAATTTTTAGGGTTTACCCCGTATTTTTCTACAAGATGTGTAAGCGACTCATAAATATCAAGATAATAAAAATCCTTGGCAGAAATATTTACAGAAATATAATAATCTTCGTAGCCACTGTCTTTCCAGTCTTTAAGTTTGCGGACAACCTGCTCCCAGATGTAATAATCAAGACTTGCAATATAGTCAGTTTTTTCCAAAATAGGAACAAAGTTATTAGGACTTAAAACACCACGCAAAGGCTGATTCCAGCGGACTAAAGCTTCGCCGCCATTTACCAGCTGAGTTTTGGCATTAATCTGCGGCTGAATATAAAATACAAATTCGCCGCGCTCAAGTGCGCTGGTAAAATCATTAAGGACAGTTCGTTCAGTAATTAAATCCTGAACCATCGACATATTGTAATAAGAAATAGGTTTTGCAAAATCTCCTATATTCTTTTCTATGGCCACAAAACCACGGTCGCACATTGCCTGAATATCTTCATCTGGATTTTCTACTTCGTAGACACCAATGTAAATTCTGATTCTGTAATGAAAACTTCTGCTAAGATTTGACTGGAATACATCAAAGCGATGAATAATATCTTCTTCATCAAAGTATTCCTTTTTCATCAGCATTATAAACTTATCACCGCTTACGCGACCATGAACACAACCTTCGTAATCAATCTGTTCAAAAGTACGGGCTTCTCCAATCAGAATCTCATTTCCAATCTCTTCACCAAAAACATCATTTACAAGCTTAAAGTTATCAATGTCAGAACAGACAAAAACATAAGGTGTATCAGGATTATTTTTAATAATATCTTCACATTCCTGCAAAAATGCATCGCGGTTCAAAAGGCCTGTTAAAGAATCATGACTTGCAAGATACTGTTCCTTTTCAAGGTTTGTAATGTATTCAGTTTTATCATCAAGTTTAATCAAATAGCCAATCTGACGGCCTTTTTTATCTACAAGTTTTGCAAGTTCGCCAGAAAAAATATGAATACCTTCATTAATCAAAAAATTTTCATCTTCAATAGGAACTTTGCTTACTCCATCAGTAAGTTTTCCCTTCCACTGTAAAAGATAAGATTCAATGAATAAGTTTTTGTTTTCTTCTGACTGCGAGCGGAACAAAAGTCGTGCAATATTGTTAGCAAAAAGACAGTTACCTTCCAGATCATAACAGATAACAGCGGTACTTATATTCAGCGCAACCTGTTCCATTAAGATTCCAGAAAATTCGGTAGGAACAGTGTTCAAAATATAATAAAGGAAGATATACAAAACAAAAGGATAAACAAGAAGGCTAAAATTAAAAGGCCATCTTAAAGCAACAAAAAGTCCGTTAAAAATGACTACTGCAGAAAAGATACCTGCAAGTGTATAATATTTTTTCTGAAACAAAAAAGGTATTTTTGCAATTCGAACAATGCACAGTACAACAAAATTACATGCCAGAAAGTACGTAAAAAACATGTGCACAAAATAGCGCGAGCGGAACATAAAAATCCAGCAGTAGATTTTTCCGTTTTCCATAAGAACGGGAATAAGTTCAACAAGTTTTTCAGTAAATGGATTTGTCAGCATGTACAAAGAATCCAGCAATGACAAAACAACAAGTACATTAAAATATTTATAATAGATTCTTCGTTTCTGACTGTAATAGGGAAGCAAAAGGATACTTATAGAAAGGAACAAAAGCACCCAGTCCATTGAAAGAAAATATATTGAAGAATAAATAAGGGCTCTTTTTATGTAGTTTGTGTAACACATCATCAGGTTAGAACTGATGATGATTATTACAGACGTAATAAGAGCCACCATTATCTTTGTAGCCTTAATTTTTTTATAAAAGATACAAAAATAGAGAAAAAACAGAGAAAGAATTTCTAGAAGTGCAATTGCGGTAAAAATAAGCTTCATTTATTCTAATATAACAAACTTATTATACCACAATTTGCAAAAAAATAAAAATTTTGATTTAGAGCGCTTTTTTTACAGCATCCAGAAGCTCTGAATATTCAGTAAAGGCTGGGAACTGAGGATACTCTTTAATAATGCTTTCTGTAGAGCGGAAGAGGAATCCTGCTTTAGAAGCCTGAATCATTCCAAGGTCATTAAAACTGTCGCCACTTGCAATTGTATCAAAACCAATAGACTGAAGAGCCTTTACAGTTGTAAGCTTGCTCTTTTCACAGCGCATTTTATAACCTGTGATTTCGCCGTTTGCCGCAACTTCAAGACTGTTACAGAAAATTGTTGGGTAACCAAGTTTTGCCATAAGAGGAGCGGCAAACTGCTCAAATGTATCGCTGATAATGATTACCTGGCAAACCTTTTTAAGTTCATCTAGAAACTCTTTAGCACCAGGAAGAGGATCGATTTTATTAATTGTATCCTGAATTTCTTTTAAGCCAAGCTTGTGCTCTTTTAAGATTCCAAGACGCCACTTCATAAGCTTATCATAATCAGGTTCATCACGTGTGGTACGACGGAGTTCAGGAATACCAACAGCATCAGCAAAAGCAATCCAGATTTCTGGAACCAAAACACCTTCCAAATCAAGACACGTAATTGTCATATAAAAAACCTCTAAAAACTTAAATAATACTAATAAAATACAGTATTGTTGCAAAGGTTGCAACAAGTACTAAAATTTAAGCAAGAATTGAACAAGTGCTTAACCTGCGCAAAAGCGCAAGTTATTGGATGAAATTTTGAAAAGAAAGCTTGAAAACTTAACAGAGACTATTAGTCTTTTAGAAGTTTTCCAAAGTGGATAAGGTAGTCAATGAAAGAAACATAGCTGCAAACAACACAGATGATAAAGAGAACAAGAGAAACAAGTTTAAGTGTTCCAAAATAATCTGGCTGAACGTCAAAACGAACTAAAGTTTCCAGGAATAAGGCAAAGAAACCTGATGCAACATACATTACAGTCTTGAATTTTCCACCTTTTCGAGCTGCAATTGCTGTACCTTTTTTAACTGCAACCATGCGGATAAAGTTCATTGTCATTTCGCGGTACAAAATCAAAATAAAAAGGAACGGCTTCATGTAGCTGAGTTCTGAATTAAAAGAGAACATAAAACAAAGGAATGTTCCCAGATGCACAACTACGTCGGCAAACGGATCAAAAAGTTTTCCAAAGTCGCTTACTTCGTTATTACGACGTGCAAAGAATCCATCCAAAAAGTCAGTAAACTCCATAAAACAAAGGAGAGGAATTGCAATCACAACGGAAGCCTTAGCAAAAAGTCCACCAGTCCAGATTGGAAGAAAATACAAAATAAAAAATACTGGTGATAAAAGGATACGGGTCAAAGTGAATTTATTTGAAAGCTTCATAATGGTGTTATTATAAAGCATAACAGCAGAAAAAACAATGTAAGAAGTAAAAATACTCCACGTAGCAGAGTGGATGGCAAAACCGCGCGATAACGCGCTACACTCTGCTACATTTTATAAATTCCAACAACTAAAAGTTTGTTACTGACAAACTTTTAATTAAGCAAAGGTACAACTCTTTCGGAAGTTGAAGTTTTCATTACGACCTTTGCATTACTGATATCCCTTAAAATCGTGAATAATACTTACCGCAGATTTTGCATCGTAACCTGGCATTTCGCGCTTAATAATCTGCAAAGCCTGTTCTACAATTCCAGGGCTGTCCGAAACACCGTGAAGAATTACAGTTTTATCTTCTATAGAAGCGTGAACAAATTCAATATTCAGGTGATATTCAAAACTAAGCTTATTTACTATTGTCTGCGCCTTCAAAAGCTCTTCAAGCATTTTATTTCCAGCTTCTTCGCGCTCAGAGGTAATAGTTTTTTTAACAAAATGTGCAATCTGTTCGGCAGCAGCCTCTTCTGGAATATAGCCTGTGTTCAAAACCATATGGAATAAAGTGCTGTCGCTGTCGTCAATATTAAAGAAACTTCTGTGGAAGCCCGCACGGTTAGCATCACTTTCCTGAATACGCTGTTTTGCCTGCTTTTCGTCCCAGCTGAATTCTGCTCGAAGGCGTTCTATTCGAGTTTTTTCATCAGCTACAAGACGAACTGCAATATTATTTGGAACTCCCTGCAGAACGGCAAAGGCACCGCGTCCAATAATAATCGCATTCTTCTGTTGAGCTGCTTCCAGGATTGCATACTGAGCATAATTAAAATATTCATCCCGATTCTTTGCTAAAGACGCAAAAAATCCAGGCTTGCGCTCATCATATTTTGGCATCTTTGATTCAGGAAAACCAAGTTCAACAATACGTTTTTCAATATCTTTGCGAGTTACAAATTTGTAATTCAGCAACTTAGCCAACTCTGCTGCAACTTCGTCACCGTGTGCTGCAACTTGTCTTGAAACTGTAATAACTGCCATGATGTGCCTCCTAAAAGAGTTAACTCTGTTTGTTAATTCAATTATTATGTTATTATTGAAAAGTTAATTTGTCAAAATTTAATTTATTTGGGGCAAAAATTTATGAAAAATTACTTTACCACTGATGATGAAAAGCTTAAATGGAAAACACTGGGCGAAAAACACCTTCTTAAAACCATTGTTTTTGACGTAAATGCCTGCGAAAATGTTTCTTCTACAGGCTTAAAAGGCGAATATTACGTTATGAAGGCACCAGACTGGGTAATCACAATTCCAGAGAAAGATGGAAAGTTTTTAATGGTAAAACAGTGGCGCCACGGCGAAAAATCTCTTAGTGTAGAGTTTCCGGGTGGAGTAATTGATGCCGGCGAAGAACCAGAAGCTGCTGCTGCACGCGAACTTTTGGAAGAAACGGGATGTAAAGCAGGAAAACTTATAAAACTTGGAAAAGTAAATCCCAACCCTGCCCTTTTTACAAACCATTTGCATATCTTTTTAGCCGAAGACTTAGAGCCAACAGGTAAGCAGGATCTTGATGAAGATGAAATGATAAACTGTATGGAACTTTCAAAAGAAGAAGTGCTTGAAGGAATGGGAACAGATCAGTTTCCTCATGGTCTTATGGCAACTGCAATGTGCCTTTACTTAAAGCACAAGGCATAAAAAAAATCGGTGGGCTTTCCACCGATTTTTTTATTTTTACTGACCACCGTATGGTTCGTATTCCTTTTTAGGATCGTAAGTACCACGGCGATATTCACCAGTAAGACTTGGAACATTCATCTTCATACCAGGAAGAATAAGATTTGGATCTTCCGGCTTTGGCATTCCTGATTTATTTGCCTGATAAAGGTTTTCCCACAAAAGAGGGTTGTTATAAATATAAGGACGACCAGAAATATTCCAGTAGCAGTCTTTTGTTTCTGCCCATGGGCGAACAATATAAACAGCAGGAAGAGGAGTTACTTCGTGAACTCCATCCAAAGATGCAAGTGCAAGTTTTGCATATTCAGTAGCTTTATCGTAATCTTCTGCTTCAAAATATTTCTTTGCATGTTCAAGATTTTCTTTAGCAGCTGTGTAAGCCATTGGGAATGTATGAGGAGCATCAATCTTTTCTGCCCAGGCAACCTGATTTTCTGCAAGTTTAATTGCATCTTCTGCCTGACCACGAGCCATCATTGCACGAATATATTCTTTAGAAAGTGCAGCATTTTCTTCTGCTTTTTTTGCATATTCTACAGAATCAGCGTACTCACCTGCATCCAGAGCAGCTTCTGCTTTTCTTGTGTACTCATCAGCAAGTTTCTGATAAGTATTGTTTTTAAAACTTCTTGCAGCAAACAAAGAAGCAACACAAGCTGCAGCAACACACAATGAAACTACTTTTTTCATACTATTCCTCCACTGTCTGGGCAGACTCAACTGCTTCAGGTTCTTCTTTTACTTCTACGGCGTTTCCTTTATCATCAATTGCCGCAGGAATATCAATTTCTGCTTCTTCTGCTGCTTTGTAAGTCTCTTCTTCCAAAAGTACAGTTTCTGCTTCTTCAATTCCTTCAAGTTCTTCTGTATCAAGAATTGGAGCCTTTTCGTCTGCTTCGGCAGCAAGTTCTGCACTTTCTTCTACAGCTTTTTTAGCTTCATCAAGTTTCTTCTGTGCAGCTGCACGTTTCTTTGAAACATCCTGATAAAGTGCTGTAAATTTTTCTTTTGCAGACTTGTAATTATTATAAGCCTGTTCTGGATTCTGTACAGCATAAAGTTGATCTCCCGACTTGAATAAATCAGCAGCAGCTTTATATTCATCTTTGCGAGAAACTCCAGCTTTTACACTGTCTGCATCTTTCTTAGCAGCAAAAGCCTGATTACGCTCGTCCATTGCAAGCTTTTTGTATGCAGCAAAACTTACGTTCTTGAATTTTCCATAAGCCTTTTTAGCGTTGTCTGCAACTGTAGCGTCCCATTTTTTATCTGCAAATGCGGCTTCTACCTGTGAAAGATATTCTACACCAGAGTCATAGTCTTTCTGGTTGTAAGAAGCAAAACCATTGTCGTCAATCTTCTGCTTTTCATTCTTAGCCTGAACGTAATTTGTAAGGGCAGCATAGCGGGCAGCAATATCTGCACCACTTGCAGAAATATCGCCGTCAGAGTTCTTTAGTTCGTTGTAAAGATTATCAATTAATTCAAGAATTTCTGGAGCAGTCTGTTTTGCACCAGCTTCAAGAGCAGCATTTCGGGCTTCTTCAATTTTAGAAAGTATTGAATCGCGGCTAGATGTATCTTCCTCTGATACAATTTCTTCAGTTTCTGTCTGTTCTTCCTGAACAACAGGTGCTTCTGGAGTTGTTTCTTCTGGTGCAGGTTTAGATCCACAAGAAGCAAATAAAGCAAAAATTACAGCAGATGCCAGGGTAAAGGCAACTTTTTTCATAATATCCTCCATAATTTGATATATTATTTTACAATAAATATTTTGTTATTGCAAATTCGGCGACGGTAAAAATGAAATTTTTCAACTTCCGAATAAATTTTACCGTCGCCTAACTTGCACGGTGTGCAAGTTTTTGGATTTTTAGAAGTCGCAATATTTTTAAAACCATAATAAATAAATTATAGTTACATTTTATTTTTATGATTGTTAAAAATATGATAAAATAGTTAAAAGTGAGGATAGTATGGCTGATGATTTTTCTTTTGAGATTGAAAAGAATCTTGGAGTCGTAAGCGAAGGCAAAGGTGGCTGGAATCTGGAATTGAACCTTGTTTCATGGGGAGGTCGTCCTGCAAAATATGATATTAGAAGCTGGTCTCCAGACCATCAGAAAATGGGCAAAGGTTCAACTTTTAGCACAGAAGAATTAAAAGCCTTAAAAGACCTATTAAATAAAATAGATATTTAGTATTCCGCAACCGAAAGTTGCACACCTTTTTTTATAACTACTTCGTAAAGCATTTTTTCCAGAAGAACATCTTCCATAAGAGTTCCGCCGGAACGAATTTCCATGTCTGCAGAGGCTAAAATTGCAAGAATTGCAGTTGCCTGACCGCTTGTCCAGATTCTTGCAGCAGCCTTATACTGATTCTGCATTGGAACGCTGGAAAATCCGTTTACTTTAAGTGTAAAACTATCTGGCATGCCGTTTTCACACAGATTATGCCACAAAATAAGTTTTCTAAAGCAGGAAGAAAGTCCAGAAATCAGCATTACAGAAGAATTTTGTTTAGACAGTCTGATTTTCTGCAAAATTGAAATGGCATTTTCAAAGCGCTTCTGCACCGGCTCTCCGCTCTGACTAATCTGATTAAAAAGTGTAAAAGCAGATTCTTCGCGATTGTGAGTAAGAACTTTTTCTACATCATCAACTGTAACAGTATGATCCTTTGGAAAAACAATAAAAAAGCGCGAACATTCATTTTTAAGCGCCTGAGTATTGTTTTCTATCATATCAAGAATAAGTTCTGCCGCATCCTGATTAATGCGGTAACCGTTTTTAGAAAAGAATTTTGTAAGCCATGGCACCTTCTGATTATCAAACATTTCCCAGAACTTCTTTTTATTCTGAGCAGGCACCAGCTTGTCTAATTTTGAATCAACACTAATTTCATCAGAAACAAGGATTAAAACAGAACTGTCGTCCGGATTTCCAGCAAGCCAGTCAGAAATCATGGCAAGGTCATCTTTCTTTTTAAGAAGCTCTGCACCTTTGCAAACTACGCAAACTCCATTAGAGAACAAAGTTCCGCTCTGGAGAATTGTCATAATCTGGCCAAAAGGAGTTTCCTGAAGGTAAAAGAGATGCTCATCTATGTCGCCGAATTTCTTTTTGAGCACAGCTTTTACCGCATCAACGGCTTCGTTGCGCTCTCCAAATTCAGGACCAGTGTAAAGATAAATCTGACCTGCCATTAATAATCCGCCAGTAAAAATTAGTAAGTTCTTACGATGTTAGAAAGAATACCTACAACGCGAACTTCTGTGCTGTAAATTGCAGGGAAGTCAGGATTTTCCGGCTGAAGGCGAACACGGCCAGCTTCTTTGTAGTAGCGTTTAAGAGTAATTGCATCATCAATTACTGCAACAACAATCTGACCATCAACAGCAACATTTGACTGTTCTATAACAGCAAGGTCACCGTCAAGAATTCCAGCATTAATCATGCTTTGTCCGCGAACACGAAGTGCAAAATAGCTTTTTCCAGGGCGAACAAATGGTTCTGTAAGATTTACATAACCGTCAAGGTTCTCTTCAGAAAGAAGAGGACGACCAGCGGCAACATTTCCTAAAAGTGGAACTTTTCCAACAAATAGAGGAGGCTTTTTTTCGCGAGTATCAACAATTACACGAATAGAACGAGAACGTTTTGCAGCCTGAGAAATGAATCCTTTTTTCTGCAAAGCAGCAATATGATCCTGTACGGCACGAAGAGAAATTCCAAAATGCTCTCCAATTTCGCGTACGGTTGGAGGACAAACATTTTCTTCTGTAAAATCTGAAATAAAATCTAGAACTTCTTTTTGTCTGTCTGTAATTCCTTTCATTTATAATTTTCCCCCTTTTTTTTATTTTTTACTCTTCTTCAAACTTACTGGTAAAGAGTTCTTCTATTACTTCGGCTGCTTCTGCTTCATCAGGACCTTCAACCTTAAGTGTAAGCTGTGTATTGTAACCAGCACCCATTGCAATCACACCCATAATTGATTTTGCATTAACTTCTGCATCATCACGAATAAGTGTAACTTCGCTTTCAAACTTATTTGCAGTCTGAGCAATAATTGCTGCCGGTCTTGCGTGAATACCAGCACGGTTCTGTACAGTTAAAATTTTCTCAACCATAATGTTTTCCTTCTCTAATATGAATCATCTATACCGTTATAGGCAACTTTAGTTTCGTTTGTTTCAATCCACTTAAGAACGTTCTGATTGAATTCTTTAGCAGAGTTTACACCCATATCCTTAAGACGCTCATTCATAGCGGCAGCTTCAATAATGATAGGGAGGTTTCGTCCAGGACGAACAGGAATTTCCAGAACAGGAACCTTTACACCAAGCAATTCCTGATACTTCTGATCTGTTCCAAGACGGTCATACGCTTTGCTGGAATTCCAGTCTTCTAGCTGAACAATAAGCTGAACTTCTTTCTGGTTTCGGATGGCACCAACACCATACAACTGTGAAATATTAATAATACCAAGACCGCGGATTTCCATATGGTGGCTTATCATTGTGTTGGCACCGCGGCCAAGCAAAGTATTACCGTTTACACAACGGATTTCAATAATATCATCTGCAACAAGACGATGACCGCGCTCAATAAGTTCAAGAGCTGTTTCCGACTTACCTACACCTGAATGACCTGTTAAAAGAATACCAATACCGTAAACTTCTACCAAAACGCCATGCAAAGTCTGATGAGGCGCAAAAATATTAGAAAAAAGACGGATAATTCGA
This sequence comes from Treponema sp., assembly GCA_024696155.1. GTDB lineage: Bacteria > Spirochaetota > Spirochaetia > Treponematales > Treponemataceae > Treponema_D. Next base: position 42,009 of record JAILHD010000113.1, read on the forward strand.
CTTAAAAATTCGTTTGTCTGAAGGTCTGTCTGCAAAATCGGGCAGCAAAACTCTTCTGCAATCTGACGAAAATCTTCTGTAGGTTCAAGATTATAAGTGAATACACAACACGGCATCTCATTAGAAAAGAAATGACGCATGTTTTCCAGATTTTTTTCTTTATGAAGCCTATGCAAAAAGGCTGTTTCACCGCGACCAAAAAGCTGAAGGCGGTTACTGGCAAAACTCTCATAAAAACCAGAAAGAGCAAGTCCTGGTCTGTTGATTTCAGGAACAGTTATGGCTCGAGGTAAACCTCGTCTTCCACCAATACATTTTAAATTCAATGCATCGTGTCCTGAAAGATCAAGATTGAGCAAATCCAAAACTGTGAATTTCTTTTCTGCCATAAAACTACTATACACATAATTTCTAGTAACATCAAGGTAAAAATAAAAAATTTCAAACAATTATTTTGTTTGTGTTTTGGAAATATGTGATTTATACTAAGAACAGAATTGCTTACTTTAGTGAGCACAAATTTCATTTAGAAGCGAGAATTCACTTCACAGGAGACAACTATGACACCATCTATCAATGCAATCGGATTTACACTTGGAGAAAAACAGTCAGAAATGCTTAACACAAAACTGAAGAGAATCGCTTACGCCGATGATTTAATTGTTGATTTGCTTATCAAAATCAAGCACGACAAGGATTTCAGCTTTGAAGCAACAATAAACTTCAAATGGGGAACAACCGCACATGTTGAAGCAACAGATGATGATTTTGCACCGGGCTTAAACAAAATGATGGACGTTCTTGATATGAAGGTTAAAAAGGAAAAAGATAAGGTTCAGGAAAAGAAATAAGTCGTGCGATTAAAAAGGAAGCACACCAACTTCCGAATTAAGTTAAATTGATACAAAAAGGGCTCCGCATTGCGGAGCCCTTTTATTTATATTTTAGTCCTTTTCTACATCGTAGCAGGTGATGTGCAAATCTTTAAGCTGCTGCTCGTCAACCGGCGACGGACATTCGTCCATAGGGCTGGCTGCCAGGTTATTCTTAGGGAAGGCAATAACCTCGTGAATTGACTCTTCATGACGCATAAGCATAATCAGGCGGTCAAGACCAGGGGCGATTCCTCCATGTGGTGGAGCACCGAACTTAAATGCCTGAACAAGGAAGCCGAATGCCTTCTGTGCGCGCTCATCAGAATATCCGACGATTTTAAAGATTCTCTGCTGAAGTGAAGGATCGTTAATACGCATAGAACCAGAAGCAAGCTCGTATCCGTTCAAAACCAAGTCGTAAAGGTCACCCTTAACTGCACCCGGATCAGATTCAAGAGTATCCCAGTACTGCTTCTGAGGAAGAGTGAACATATGGTGTTCAGTTTCCCAAGCCTGAGTTTCTTCGTTGAATGCAAAATATGGGAAGTCAATAATCCAAGCAAAGTGGAATTCATCCTTTGGATTATAGAGGTTCAAATCTTTACCAAGCTGTTTGCGTACTGCACCAAGGGCTGTACATGCAAGCTGCCAGTTTTCATCGCTTACGAACAAAATAAGGTCATTCTTTTCTGCACCAAGCTTTCCGCAGATTTCAGCTTCTTTTCCGGCATAGAACTTTGAAATTCCGCCTTCAAACTTGCCTTCTGCATCAACCTTCATCCATGCAAGACCCTTTGCCTTGTAGGTTTTTGCAACTGCTTCCAAAGCTTCAATGTTCTTGCGGCTGTATTTATCTGCAACATTCTTAACAACCAGAGCCTTAAGTCCTGAACGTTTGTGTCGCTGGATTTCGCGGCCAGAGTTAGCTGCTCCGGCTTTGAATGCGTTAAAGTCAGCAAGGTCAGCCATAAATGCGGCATCCTGCATCTTCATGTCAAAGCGCAAATCAGGTTTATCAGAACCGTACAAATCAAAAGCGTCTTCCCAGGCGATGCGGTCAAACTTAGCAGGCAAGTCGTAGTTCATTGTCTTTTTGAAGATGTACTGCATCATTCCTTCTGTTGTAGAAAGAACCTCTTCGCGGTTTGTGAATGACATTTCCATATCAATCTGAGTAAACTCAGGCTGGCGGTCACCGCGGGCATCTTCATCACGGTAGCAGCGGGCAATCTGGAAGTATTTATCAAAACCAGAAACCATCAGAAGCTGCTTGTAAAGCTGTGGCGACTGTGGAAGTGAGTAGAATTTTCCAGGATGAACACGGCTAGGAACCAGGTAGTCACGAGCTCCCTCTGGTGTAGATTTAATAAAGGTTGGAGTTTCAATTTCCAAAAATCCTTTAGAAGTCAGGTATTCGCGTGTTGCAAAAGTAACCTGAGAGCGGAGGATGATATTCTGCTGCATCGGATCACGGCGAAGGTCCAGATAGCGGTATTTAAGGCGCAAATCCTCGTTTGGAAGTACGATTGAACCGTCCTTCTGGCGAACTTCTTCAATACTAAAAGGCAATTCCTGAGAAGTTGTAAAGATTTCAATATCTGTAGCTTCAACTTCAATTTCACCAGTTGCCATATCCTTGTTGATGTCTTTTTCTGCGCGGGCAGCAACTACACCTTCAACGGCAATACAATATTCGCTTTTCAAAGATGAAGCGATTTCTTTTACTTTGTCGCTGGCTTTATCGCCAACCATAACCTGAGTAATTCCGTAGCGGTCGCGGAGACGGATAAATACAAGGCCTCCCAAATCGCGGGTACGGCTTACCCATCCGTTCAAAACAACTTTCTTACCAACATCTGCGGCACGCAATTCACCGCAGGTAACAGTTCTTTTGGTATTTTCCATGATAAAAATCCTTTTATATATGTAGTAGCGGCATGGATGCCGCATTTAGTAACCAGATTAATGTGCAAGAAAACTTGTTTTCTTGTATGATAAAAATTGCATGGATGCAATTTTTATCACGAATTAATAAAGAAAAGAGAGAAGAAAATATTAATGCTTCCAATGAGCATCAAAATATTTCCTATAAAATGCATAAAGCGGTATTTTCTGAGTGAGTAGAAAATTACACCAATCAGATAGAACACTGCAGCAGTCATAAGCATTTTAAAGCTTACTGGCGAAAGCACACCGTAAAGAATACGGCAAACAAATACGCCCGAAAATCCTGCAATAATGTAAAGGGCAAGAGTAAGTCTGCCAAGACGTTCACCACTAATTGCAAACATAATTGCACCAATTACAGAAAGTCCCCATACAATGCCGAACAAAGTCCATCCAATCTGACCTTCAATCTTTGTTACTGTATAAGCAGTATAACCAAAACCAATAATCAGAAATGAACTAAAATGCGAAAGACGATTGAATACATCTTTTGCAACACGGTTTGTAATTGAATGGCGCAACGTAGAAAAAATGTACATTGCAATCATTGTTGCGCCAAAAAGCGCATACATTACAGTTGTAAGGTTTACATATTTTACGGCATTACGGATTGCCAGAGTTTCAAGGCAGGCAGTTGCAGCCACAAAAAGGCAGGCACCAATTCCCTGTACAATTGCGCTGGAAATTTCTTCTGCCAGAGTAAACGGGCGGTATTTTTTGTTCAGCTCGATTGCAGCTTTTTCGTGGGCAATTTTTGCTTCTGCACGTTTGCGGGCTTTTTCTGATTTAGCATAATCTGCAGCCGCATATTTTGCCTTAAGACGCTCCGGGTCTTCGTCATACTGAATTTCAATTTCGCGAACCTGTTTCTGATAATCCATTTTAAGCTGCGCAAGACGCGAAGCCTTTTTTTCTTTTAAGGAACGCAAGGTTGATTTTCTTACCGCTGCCATAGCGATATCTTCTTTTCTAGACATTTTAGACCTCCGATTACCGTCTTTATTTTTAGGATGATGTTTTTTCGCGCTTATAATCAAAGCTCAAACACCATCACAAGTTTTTCTACCCAAGCTGCAAGCGTCGGAAGCGCTCAAAAAGTAATACACCAGCTGCAACCGATACATTCAAACTGTCAATTTTTCCACAAGTAGGAATAGAAACAATAGTATCACACTGTTTTTCCAAAAGCTGTGCCATACCAGTTCCTTCACTTCCCATTACAATTACAGATTTTTGTGCAAAATCTACTTTACCGCAGGTTTCGCCACCGGCATCTGCACCATATACCCAGAATCCAGCAGCCTTAAGCTGTTCAACTGCACGTACAAGATTGTTTACTATCGCAACAGGCACCCAGGCACTTGCTCCGGCACTTGTTCTTGCAATTACATCGTTATCTTCTATATTATTTGCAGCTTTATGTTCAGGAAGCACAACTAAATCTGCTCCAAATTGATCACAACTGCGGATAATTGCACCAACATTATGCGGGTCGGTTACACGGTCAAGAACAACAACTGTACAAGTTTCTTTATCTGTAGTTTTAAGCCATGCATCAAAATCTACAAGATTTACAGTATTTTTCTGTTCACCTTCGATTTCAAGAACAACTCCACGATGATCTCGCAAAGCCGGCGAAAGAGAACTGACCATTTCATCAAGTTTTTTGTCATCAGTCTGTTCTGCAGTAATTCCAGCTTCTTTAGCAGCAGCAAGAATTTTCTTAACACGAGGGCCCGGCTTACTATAATAAAGTTTATAGCCGGAACCTGTGCCGTCTTTTAACGAGCGGAGTTTTTCTTCAATAGCATGGAAGCCGGTTGTGGTTGTAATGTTGCCCATTATTTAGCGTCCGCAACACTGTTTGTACTTTTTACCAGAACCACAAGGACATGGATCGTTGCGGCCAACTTTTGCACCAACGCGTTTTACAGTTTCTGGAATTACATTACCTGCAACATATTTCCATTCATCATTGATTTTCTTGAACAAAGAAATTTCGTGATGAAGTTCGTGCATATTGTGCAATGTGTAATCAGCAGTGAATTCAACAATCTCTTCACCTTCTTTTTCGCCTTTTTCGGTACGAAGGATTTTAAGACCATTCCACTGTGATTCGCGGCTCCAGTCTTCTGTAGCCTTTTTGTCGATTTCTGCAAGACCTTCTTCGTCATCACAAGATTTAATGATAAAGTCGATTTCGTGCTTTACATAAGATGAATAGCGGGCGCGCATACAAGCTTCCGCAGTAGGAGCTTTTAC
>JAILHD010000134.1 GCA_024696155.1 Treponema sp.
AACTTGCAACTGCACCAGAAGAAACTGGTTCCATAAATCTTATGACAGAACAGGGATTGCGCTCGCCTACTGCAAAATCTTGCGCAAAATCCGAATTTGGAGAAAATCCTATCAGCCAGTGGTGGATTAACGAACACTTTAAAAGCGGTGACAGTAAAAAAGCCGAAAATCTTACTTTCAGTCCAAAAGATGCTTCAAAAGATGTCATCTTAAACCGCGCAGACCGTTTCTGGCGTCAGAGACTTGATTCAAACAAGGCAGATGTGCTTCTTGGAATCCGCGACAGCATGATTTCAATGGCAGAGCTGGCACGTCATCACCGTTCACTTGTTTGGAATGCAGATAACGGACTTCTTTTATGGGAAGTTGCCCGAAAAACTCCTGAAGGTGTGACCTGTGGTGTCTGCCGCAGCGAACATGGAAAACAAATTCTTGAACAGTACGGACGTACGCTTGGCACACTTGATCGCCCGATGCTAAAAGTCCGCGGAAAATCTATATCACAGGACTTTCTGACAGAAAAAGACTTTTACGATGTACTCGTGCAGTTCCAGTACAAAGGCGCACTTTTTGACAGACTCTTCTTTGTAGACCCATTTGCGTCCGAAGCATCGATTATTGCACTGGCAGACGGATTAAAAGGCGTTCTTACCCCTCAGAAGGCAGAAGCAGACATTTTACAAAATGCCTTGAGCGAAAGCGAAACTCCAATGGTTGCTTCTGATGATGAAGTTTTCGCATGGGAAAGTCCGCTGGCCAAAGGCTGGAGTACAATCATTTCTCAGAAAATTCCGTGCAAAGGTCAGCACATAGGAAAACTTGTTTCTCAGCAGATTTTAACGCCAGAAACTTTAGGCACTTTTGCCCCGATTTTAAACCGCATGGAAGCTGCCGAAGAAGAATTTTTTGGAAATACAGATAATCCTCTTTTTAGCTGGGACGGAACTTTTATTGCAAACACCTTCAGAAAGCGTGGTCTTACTGTAAAAGCAGCAACTCAGGAAGTTATTGAAAAACGCCGCATTACGCCTGAAGACATTGAAAAATGGTTCAACACAGAATCAGCTTATGGTGCAAAATTATGCGATTCAGTAGGCACAGCAGATTTACAAAAAATCGTAAATCTTTTGCTTGCAGCCTGCTCAAAGACAATTTTCAACTGGAAATCAGAAATCACTTTCCTAAGAATTACTGCAGAGTAAAACTACAACTTCTGCCCCGTTTGATGGGCGTAATCTTTCAGCCAGTTTTTAATTGAATCCTGCCAGTTATCATTAAAACTGTTCTCAAGGAAAGTGCGCTCGTAAAGCATTGTAAAATAATCACAAATTTCTTTTCTGGAATTCTGATCAATTTCTGAACTGGATTTAAAAAGTTCATTTATAATGCCTAACGCTTCTTTTGCAGAAAAGAATTCATTCCCAAAAATTACGCTCGTCATGTAAAGCGCTGTTGGAATACAGTTTACACTGTGCTGTTTTACAAAAAGAACACTTTCAATTATTGCAATTGCCTGAGTTTTGATTTCTGAAAGCCGACGATCAGCTTCTTCTTTTGTAAAAATACTGTCTTCACTACATGTAGCAAAAAAAGCCTTATACCACGCATAAGTTACTGCACAAATTGCCACATGCAGACTTGGCACGCACAAAAGATGTGGATCTGCTGCATGAATTGCCTTAAACGCAGCATCTTCTTTATAATCTGGACGGTTTGTGGTTGTCATGGAAAAACGGTAAATAGAAGAAGCACTTTTATAGGTCTTTCTAAGAACCGCAAGATTTTTATTGATATATGGTGCAGCTGCTTTATAGCCCATGCGTTTAATCAACATATCTAAAGGCTTTACAAAAAAAGAAATAAAGCCAAGGTAAGTGTTTACTTTGGAAGGTTCAAAAGGAATTTTTTCATCCAAAGCCGTTTCCACATTAATAACCGGGCGATGTGTCAAATGTAAAACCTGTCGCTGCTGCAACCAGAAAAAGTTTCTTGTAACTGTCAGAATAAACTGCCAGGCACGAACAAAAGTTCTGGCACGGCCTAGAAGATTAAAATAAGGTAAAACCGCAGAAAATTCCCAGGTTGATTTTTGTGAATAATTTAGATTTCGTTTTTGCTGTAATCTTTCCTGACGTGTCATTTTAATTACCTGCAGTCTATTCTTTATATCATGCTCTCTTCGTGCAAAAAGTCCAGACGGCTTAATCGAGCCTTATCGGGCGTAATGCAAAGGTTCTTTTCCTGAGTCGGAAGAACAAGGCCTTTAGGTCCGTTCTTTGCACGGCGAAGATATTTAACATGAGTATAATATAAATCAACTTTTGTGTTAGTACGAGCCTTTGAATAGTAAACCGCAAGATTTCCTGCGTCCAGAAGAATGTCCAGAGGCACGGTTTTGTTTTTCTGGGCCTTGATAAAAACGTAGCCGCCCGCAAAATCGCGCACGTGAAGCCAGAGATCTTCCCCACGCACATGATGACGCAAAAGCTCATCATTTTCGTTTGCATCTCGGCCAACATAAATCAACCAGCCGTTTACAGTATATTCAAGTCCTGGATGAGTTTTTTTCTGCTTCTGAACCGGCGTAGAGTCCCGGCGCAGCATCTGTTCAATTTTTACAGGATTTTTTTCTGCCAGAATGTCAGCGTACTGTTTTTCAAGCTTTTCCAGCTGCAGGCGGGCAATCTGAATGTCGTGCTCCAGCTCCTCCGCCCCGCTAATTGCCTTCTTGTAATTTTTATAGTATTCAGCCGCATTTTCCTGGCCGGATTTCTTGGGGTCAATCAAAAGGCGTACAGTTTTTCCGCTTTCGTAGTC
>JAILHD010000155.1 GCA_024696155.1 Treponema sp.
GAGGCAATACCCGTTCCCATACCGAACACGGAAGTCAAGCTCTCTTACGCCGATGATACTGCTCTTCAGCGGGAAAGTAGGTAGCTGCCGGCTTTTTTCTTTTTAAACGTACATTTATCAAAGCTCCCTAAAACTCGGGAGCTTTTTTTATTTTCCCGCTGAAGAGCAGTGGAGTAGGCATAAAGCTGAGCCGTAAGGCGAAGCGAGCGGCCGAAAGCGCGTCAGCGCTTGAGGGTAAGCAGAAGCTTGCATCTGTGACGAAAGCAGGTAGCTGCCGGCTTTTTTATTATAACATTGCAGCTGTTATAATAAAAAAGCCTGAGAAGGCACGCAGTGACTGCGTTGCTTTTTCTTAAACATACTAATTTCAATACTCCTGCATACCAGGGAGTATTTTTTTTATCCGTTGAAGAGTAGTGTGTTTGCATGGAGCGGAGCCGGAGGTGTTTCGAGTGCACACAGTACTACAGGTGATGGATGGCAAGTAATTGCCTTGCATTTACGGCGATGTAAGCGATTTTGATGCTTGAGGGTAAGATGAAGCTTTGGTTCTGAGATGAAAGCAGGTATGGAGCGGTAGTGAAGCTGTTAAAATACTTCAACGGAGTATTATAAACGCAAGTATTTATTACGTTTTTTTCGTAGAAACTTCGGTAATTTCGGCTTGATGAACTAAACTCACTGAGAATCAGTTTTTCGAAAATAGAATATTGATTTTTGGGAATATGGCTTATTTCATTTAAAGGGGCAGCTGGCGCGAGCGTGGAGCCACGCCGGAGGCGACCACCGCAACGAAGTGAGGAGGTTGGAGCGTCAGCGCAATGGCGGAAGGCGAGTGGGTGTAGGAACTCGCCTAAAATAAATATTATATATAGAAGAATATTGTTGAAATTTGTTGAAAATTCAGTAAATTTACGTAGAAATTCTGTTGAATTCATTTTTTGAATTTAATATAATTCATAAACCTATCAAAAATTAGTTTTGAATTCTTTCCGGGGTGCTGACCGGAGTAAATATAGGAGATTAGGCGATGCCTACAATTAATCAGTTAATCCGTCAGGGTCGTAAGTCTGCAGCTAACAGAACCAAAGCTCCCGCGCTTGATTCTTGTCCGCAGAAACGTGGTGTTTGTACACGTGTAATGACTATGACACCTAAAAAGCCAAACTCGGCTCTTAGAAAGATTGCTCGTGTTCGTTTGAGCAATGGTATTGAAGTTACTGCATATATTCCTGGTATTGGTCATAACTTGCAGGAACACTCAGTTGTATTGGTACGCGGTGGTCGTGTAAAGGACCTTCCTGGTGTACGTTACCATATCATTCGTGGTACAAAAGATACTCTTGGCGTAGAAGATCGCAAACGTGGTCGTTCTAAATACGGTGCTAAGAAACCTAAGGCTTAATGGAGGACTAAGATGGGAAGACATAAGAAATCAATCGAACGTCCATTGATGCCGGATGTTAAATATAATTCTAAAGTAATTTCTAAGTTTGTTTGCCGTATGATGCTTGATGGTAAGAAAGCTACTTGTCAGAAAGTAATCTATGATGCAATGGACAAACTTAAGGCTAAAACTGATAAAGATCCTCTTGAAGTTCTTCTTAAGGCTCTTGAGAATGTAAAACCAATGGTTGAAGTTAAATCTCGCCGTGTCGGTGGTGCTACATATCAGGTTCCAATGGAAATCAGAGAGAGTCGCCGCGAAGCATTGGCTATGCGCTGGATTATTGATGCAGCTCGCAGTCGTAATGGTCACGGAATGGCTGATACACTTTCTGCTGAACTTTTGGATGCTTACAATAATACAGGTACAGCATTCAAGAAGCGCGAAGATGTACATAAGATGGCAGAAGCAAACAAAGCTTTTGCTCACTACCGCTGGTAGAATTAGTTGCCTGATGGCAGCTTAAGAAAAGTGGGGATTTTCTTTCGGGAAAATCCCCACTATTTTTTTAGTGCATGGATTAGAATTATTCGCATATAGCGGAAAATCTTTCTAACCACTTGAATAAAAATTTTAAAAACTGTATATTTTCTAATGTTCGACTTTTTTATTTGTCGAAGGGTTCTTTGAGAGTCAGGCAGAAACATTAATAAGTATAAAATTAAAAGTGTTATCTGGTTGTTTCCGTAAAGTTAATCACATATTGTGATTTTCAGGATTCACGGCCCTAATTTTGTAATTTGTTACCGTTGGTAATAAAGATATAGACAATTTGTTTGGGTTTCTGACTAAGTCGCTAACGACTAAAACTCGAATATACCAAACCAGTTGTCAGTTGAAGAGATGATAATGATGGTGGTTACCGGGTTGCGGTTCATTGAATAGATAATGAACTGAATCTTCTTCCTATCCGATTCCTATCTATCATTTATATAATCTTTCAAACATTGTGTCTGCGAATGAAGGCTTTCCGCGTATCGGGAGTTTTTCGTTCTGGCTTAAAGTGCGGCACATAAAAATAAGTATGCCGGCATGGTTCCGGCAAGGAGAAAAACATGGCAAAGGAGAAGTTCGAAAGAACCAAACCTCACATGAACGTTGGTACTATTGGTCACGTAGACCATGGTAAGACAACACTTTCTGCAGCTATCACTACATACTGTGCTAATAAGTATGGTGATAAGAAACTTAAGTATGATGAAATTGATAACGCTCCAGAGGAAAAAGAGCGTGGTATTACAATCAATACTCGTCACCTTGAGTATCAGTCAGACAAACGTCACTATGCACACATTGACTGTCCAGGACATGCTGACTACATTAAAAACATGATTACTGGTGCTGCACAGATGGATGGTTCTATCCTCGTAGTATCTGCTCCAGATTCAGTTATGCCTCAGACAAAAGAGCACTTGTTGCTTGCTCGTCAGGTAGGTGTACCAAAGATTATCGTATTCTTGAACAAAGTTGACTTGGTTGACGATCCAGATCTTCTTGAATTGGTTGTTGAAGAAGTAAAAGACACTCTTCAGTCTTATGGCTTCTCTGCTGATACACCAATCATTAAAGGTTCTGCTTTCAAAGCTCTCCAGGAAGGCGCAACAGCTGAAGATACAGCTTGTATCGAAGAATTGCTCCAGGCTATGGATACATGGTTCGATGATCCAGTTCGCGATTCTGATAAACCATTCTTGATGCCAATCGAAGATATCTTCACTATCTCTGGTCGTGGTACTGTAGTAACAGGAAAGATCGAGCGTGGTGTTGTAAATATGAACGATCCAGTACAGATCGTAGGTATCCGCCCAACAGCTGATACAACTGTAACTGGTATCGAAATGTTCCAGAAGACTCTTGATCAGGGTATGGCTGGTGATAACGTTGGTATCCTTCTCCGTGGTGTTGAGAAGAAAGATGTTGTTCGTGGTCAGGTTTTGGCAAAGCCAAACAGCATCACTCCACACACAAAGTTCGAAGCTCAGCTTTACGTTCTTTCAAAGGAGGAAGGTGGACGTCACTCTCCATTCTTCTCTGGATATCGCCCACAGTTCTACTTCCGTACAACAGATATCACTGGTACTGTAGAACTCGAACCAGGTACAGATATGGTTAAACCAGGTGACAACGTAAAAGTTATCGGTAACCTTATCCACCCTATCGCTATGGACGAAGGTCTTAAACTTGCTATCCGTGAAGGCGGTCACACAATCGCTTCTGGACAGGTTGTAAAAATTATTGAATAGTTTTTAATTTTTTCAAACAAAGGGGCTGGTTCTCCGGTTCCTTTGTTGTGAAAAGGAGTATTTGAAAATGGCTAATGGAAAGATTCGAGTTAGACTTCGCGCATTTGACGTAGAGTTAATCGATCAGAGTGCTAAAGCCATCGTGCAGACTGTTCAGAAGGCGGGAGCAAAGGTTTCAGGCCCTATCCCTCTTCCAACAAGAATCAATAAGTACACAGTACTTCGTTCACCTCACGTAAATAAAAAGTCTCGTGAGCAGTTCGAAATGCGTACACACAAACGTCTTATTGACATTATGAATCCATCTCAGGATGTTATGGATTCTTTGATGAAACTTGAACTCCCTGCCGGTGTTGACGTAGTTATCACACAGTAGTGAAAATTAAGTAACCAGTTTAGGTTACACGGTGCGATCCCTTTGGATCAGGGATGACGGCCGAAATTAAATCAATAGAACAATGGTTAGGAGAAATCCTTTCTAGTTTGTTCTAACAGGAGATATCAGAATGAAAGGTCTGATTGCTAAGAAAATTGGCATGACTCAAGTTTTCGACGAAAGCGGAAATCTGACACCAGTAACCGTGATCCAGGTCGAGCCAAATGTAGTTGTTGCCAAGAAAACAAAGGAAAATTGCGGTTATGATGCAGTTGTTCTTGGTTTGGAAGATGTAAAAGCTTCTAAAGCAAACAAAGCATATGCCGGTCAATTCCCAGAGAACATCAACCCTAAGCGTCACTTGAAAGAGTTCCGCAACTTCGAAAAAGAAGTAAATGTTGGTGATGAAATTGGTCTTGAACTTTTTGAAGAAAGTCGCTTCTTAGACGTAACTGCTACTTCAAAAGGAAAAGGATTCCAGGGTGTAATGAAGAGATGGGGATTCCATGGTGGACGTGCTACTCATGGTTCTAAATTCCATCGCGAGCCAGGTGGAACTGGAGAATGTACTACTCCAGGACACAGCTTTAAAAATATTAAACTTCCTGGTCATATGGGATTCAAAAAAATTACTGTTCAGAACTTGAAAATTGTTAAAGTAGATCCTGAACTTAAAGTAATTATGGTTCGCGGAGCTGTTCCGGGAAACAAAGACTGTACTCTCATCGTAAAGTCCGCAGTTAAGAAATAAGGGGAATAAGATATGGAAAAGAAAGTCTATTCAACTTCTGGAAAAGAACTGCGTACAATCACACTTGATGATAAAGTATTCGGTCTTCCAGTAAATGACGACGTAATTTATTACGCAATCACAAATGAATTAGCAAATAAACGTGTTGGTACAGCTTGTACTAAAACTCGTGCAGAAGTTCATGGAAGTAACGCAAAGCCTTACAACCAGAAAGGTACAGGTAATGCTCGTCGTGGTGATAAGAAATCTCCTATCACTGTAGGTGGTGGTACAATTTTTGGACCAAAACCACGCGATTTCAGTTACTCAATTCCTAAAAAGGAAAAGAGACTTGCTCTTAAAACAATCCTCAGCTCACATGCTCAGGGTGACAGACTTACTATCGTAGAAGACTTTACAGTTGAAAGCGGTAAAACAAAGGACTTGGTTGCAATCCTTAAAAACTTTGCTAAAGATGAAAGAACAGTTTTGATTCTTAAAGATGACGATGCAAAAGTAAAACAGGCTGCAAGAAATATCAAAAATCTTACATTCTTGTCTTACAACCGTCTCAACGCTCACGACTTGTTCTACGGAAGAAAGATTATCGCTCTTGAAAGCGCAGTAAAGAATCTTTCTGACTTCTACGCTGATGATAAGGAGGCTAAATAATGACTTACACAGATATCCTTATTAAGCCTGTAGTATCTGAAAAGGCAAGCACTTTACGTGAACAGAATAAATATGTATTTGTAGTGCACCCAGATGCAACAAAAACACAGATTAAAGCTGCTGTTGCTGACTTGTTCAAAGTAAAGGTAATCGGCTGCACAACTATGAATGTGCTTGGAAAAATGAAACGTCTTCGCGGTAAGCCGGGAAGAACAGCATCTTACAAAAAGGCAATTGTACGTCTTGCAGAAGGCGAAACAATCAGCGCTTTTGAAGGTGTTTAATTCCAAGTTGTAACTAAGGGGAACAAAAATGGCTCTTAAAGTATTTAAGCCAATGACACCTGGTACACGTGGACGTGTAGACTTGTGTCGTGATGAATTGACATCAGCAAGACCCGAAAAATCATTGGTGTCAAAACGTAAGTCACATGCTGGTCGTGGAGCTGGAGGACGTATCTCTGTACGTCACCAGGGCGGCGGTCACAAAAGACTTTATCGTGATATAGATTTTAAGCGTGATAAGCACGGCATCCCTGGAACCGTAAAAGCAATTGAATACGATCCAAACAGAAGTGCTAACATCGCTTTGATTTATTATGCTGACGGTGATAAACGTTATATCATCGCTCCAAAGGGATTGCAGGTTGGACAGAAAATTATGTCTGGCGAAAATGCAACTCCTACAGTTGGAAATGCTCTTCCTCTGAAAGCAATTCCAGTTGGTTTCACTATTCATAACATCGAGTTGACACTTGGTGCTGGTGGACAGCTTGTTCGCTCAGCTGGTGCTTCTGCT
>JAILHD010000163.1 GCA_024696155.1 Treponema sp.
CCTCGTGCAGGACTTTCCGTAAAAATTCCAGCCAGCTACAACGTTATAAACTGGTATGGAAGAGGACCTCAGGAATGTTATTCAGACCGCAAGGATGGCGCAATGCTTGGTTTATATACTAAGAAGGCTGATGACCTTGAAGTGCCATACATTGTACCGCAGGAAAACGGAAGCCACTGCGATACCCACTACCTTTGCCTTGAAGGCGAAGGTGTAAAGCCTTTGCACATTCAGAGCCAGGCCCCGTTCAGCTTTAATTACAGCCGATACACTGAGGCCGATTTGTGGAAATGCGAACACCGCAGCGAGCTTACACCAACTTGCGGCGCGAAGGACGGGTATTATACGCTTCACCTGGATGCTGGAATGCGCGGGGTGGGCACTGGTGCGTGCGGCCCTGACACATTGCCAGAATACCAGATAAAGCCTGGAAAATATAAGCTTGAGTTTATAATTTACTAAAATGCTGTGGGTAAATCCCCACATTTACCTGCGTGCTTTTAAGCTATCAAGGAAGTTACCGAACATTTGTCCAGTTTCTTCCTCGGTAGGCTCAGGATCAGGCTCATGATATTCCACAAGGTTCGGCGGAATTTCATCCAGGAAGCGGCTTGGTTCACTTTCCACTGTCATCTGCTGTTTTTTACGCTTCTGACACGCAGTCATAAAAAGTTTGTCGCGCGCGCGGGTAATTGCCACATAAAAGAGCCGGCGCTCTTCTTCTACGTCCCCTCCGTTTTCTTCAACAGAGCGGGCATGAGGAATAAGGCCTTCTTCAACACCTGCAATAAATACAACCGGGAACTCAAGACCTTTAGACGCATGAATCGTCATTAAATTTACTTTTCCGCTGTCTTCCTCATCATCCATATCATCACTGGACATAAGGGTAACACGGTTTAAATAAGCGTAAAGGTTTGCATTCATGTTTTCCGGGTTATTTTCCCAGCGTTCAATCATGCCGGTAAACATTTCTATGTTATTCAGTTTAAAACGCACAGCCTTTTCGCTCTTTGGATATTCTGTTATCAAATAATCCTTGTAGTTTATGTCTTCTACCAGCTGGCGAACTTTATTTGCAAGATTTCGGCCGCTTAAAAGCTTTTGACGATGTGTTTCTATAAGATTTACAAATTCCTCTAAGTCCTGCTTTAGCGTATCACTTGCTTCCGACGCTTCTGCGTGAATAAGATAGTCAATTGCATTCCAGAGGGTACAGCCGTTTAATTCTGCCGCATCGTTAATAACCTGAATTGCCGCTCGTCCAATGCCCCGCCTTGGAGTATTTATTATTCGCAGCAAATTTATATCATCATCATGGTTAGAAATTACGCGCAGATAGCTGATAACATCCTTAATTTCTTTACGTTCAAAAAACGAAGTTCCGCCGCTCATCGTGTATGGAATGTTATTCTGTAAAAGCGCTTCTTCTATAAAACGGCTCTGGGTATTTGCCCGGATCAGGATTCCAAAATCATCAAATTTTCTTTTTTCTTCTGCCGCAATTCCAAGAATTGATTCCGCAATAAAATCGGCCTCGTCCGTTTCGTTTTCCGGCATAAAGATTTCTATCGGTTTTCCGGCCCCGTTACCGCTCCAGAGTTTTTTGTCCTTGCGGTTGGTGTTATGGCTGATTACCCCGTTTGCGGCATCTAGAATTGTTCCTGTAGAACGGTAATTCTGCTCCAGGCGAATTTCAGTAACGTCAAAATCGTGCTCAAAGTTGACTATATTCTGGTAGTCGGCACCGCGCCAGCTGTAAATGGACTGGTCATCATCCCCTACTACGGCAACATTTTTGTCTGCAAGCAGATGCATGAGCTCATACTGCTGATGGCTCGTATCCTGAAACTCATCAACCATAATATACTTAAAACGCTCGCGGTAACGGGCAAGCACCTCTGGATTTTCGCGGAAAAGTTTAATCGGCAAAACAATCAGGTCATCAAAATCAACGGCATTGTAAAGTTTAAGCCCTTCCTGATAGCACTCGTAAAGAGGACGATACATGTCATTTGCCGTTTCCCAGGTCTTTCGCCCCGTTTTAATGTTAGAAATCAGCTGCCCGATTTTATAAATATCAAGGGCTTCCGGGCTGTATTTTAGCTCGCGACCGCATTCCTTAATCAGTGCAACGCGATCAGTTTCATCATAAATAGAAAAGTTTTCGCGGTAACCAAGCTTTTCAATATCCTGACGCAAAACCTTAACGCCAAAAGCATGAAAAGTCGAGACCGTAAGATTCTGAAGTTTTCGCTGTGTAAGCCCCTTAATTCGCTCTTCCATCTCTTTTGCCGCTTTATTCGTAAACGTTAGCGCCAAAATCTGACTCTGAGGAATTCCCTTGTCGAGCATGTGAGCAATTCTGAATGTAATAACGCGTGTTTTTCCAGAGCCCGCCCCCGCAATAATCAAAATGGCGCCTTCAGTCGTAACAACTGCGCGGTACTGCTCGGGATTCAGCTCCTTTTTTAAGCTTTCAAGATCAATTGCCATAGGAAAGACAGTATAGCAGAAAAAAGAATGTGTATCATCTGATTATTTTTTTTTATGGGCCATTTTTGCTTACGCAAAAACCGCGCTATTCGCGGTTCCGCCTTTCGGCTCCATTCTTCCGCTTTCGCTTCAGAACGGCTTCGCCGCCGCTACTATCGCTTGTCCGTTTTCCTATTCCCTATAAATATATGTTTTGATTTTATTATAAGTATTAAATCTATTTTTCTAATCTATCTGCAACTTGACCAAGGAAATCTATTTGATTTTCCGGAAGTTTCTCACATTTAGAAATAAGGTTCTGATATTTTCTATAAAGTTTTAGTTGATTCTGTTCATTATCAAGTGTTTTTTCGGAATTTTGATTTTCGCCGGTAACAAGGTATTCAACGCTAACACCTAATACACTCGCGATTTTGACAGCTGTATCAGCAGAGGGGATGCTACCTAATTTTATTCCTTGACCAATATTTGTAACACTAAAGTCACATTTTCGAGCTAAGGATGCACGATTTATTCCTTTATATTCAAGTTCTTCATCAACTCTTTTCCAAAAATCACTCATTATTTTTTCATTATGTGAGAAATTTCTGACTTTTTCGCTTAAAACTCTGTATTTACTTAATAATTATGATACACTCAGTAATATCTGAATTATTAATATTTTTATTCAAAAATACTGAATCTTGGAGAACTGTTTATGGAACCAACTTTTGAAATCCCTGAAATTCCAAAGGAAAATGCCTTTAATGCCATTCGATTTTTGCTTTGCTTAATTGTTCTACTAATGCATTCTTTTGGTGTAGTCAAAATACACAATGCTTACCTTCTTGATGGTCATATAGCAGTATGTGGCTTTTTTATTCTCAGCGGTTTTTGGGTTACAAAGAGTTATTTTTCATCAGACTCACTAAAAACTTTTTTTATAAAACGGGCAAAGAAAATATTACCTATGTATTATATTTCTGTTGTTGGATTTTCTTTTATTTGTTCTTATTTTTCAGATTTACCAGCGAAAGAATATTTTGGATTAAATTACTTCAAGTATATTTTTTGGAATTCCATTTTTCTAAATTTTGTATGTACAACTTTACCTGGTTGTTTTAATGGAGAAGCAGTAAATGGCGCTCTTTGGACTATTAAACTTGAAATTGGATTTTATTTAATTCTTCCAGTAATAATGCATATATGGATGAAACTAAAGACTAACAAGAATAAAAACACATTTTTAGCCGTTTTATATATTCTTTCAGTTACATATAGTATTCTGCTAAAAAAATATGCAGTAAGTTTACATATACCACAACAATTAGAACATCAATTACCAGGCTTTATTTCATTTTTTATAAGTGGAATGTTTATTTTTCTTAACTGGAAGTTTTTTCTAAAAATAAAGAATTGGCTGTTATTGCCATCTGTTGCAATATACATTCTGCACTATATAACAAAAACTGAAATTCTTTTTCCAATAGGTCTTGCGGTCATAATTGTATGGTTAGCTTTAACATTAAAAAAACTGCAACCAATTGGTAAAAATATAGATTTCTCTTGGGGAATGTATCTCTTTCATTTTCCTCTTATGCAAATTATTTATTACAGTGCAAATGGTAATGTAAATATTCCAGTTTATATATTTTCCGTTATTGGAATTTCATTTATGTTTACGTTTATTATAGAAAAATATATTCAGAAAAAAATAAAATAGAATTATGGAAATGGAATTAACCTTAAAACTTAATAACGAATCAATTTCACACGCAAAAGAATATGTTTCGCAAACAGGAACATCACTTTCGGCTATCGTAGAAAACTTTTTTGATAACCTTACAATACGCGAGGATAAATCAGAAGTTTCATACAGTCCGCTTGTAAACGAACTTTCAGGAATTATTCATCTTGAAGAAAATTTTGATTACAAATCAGATTACACTTCTTATCTGGATAAAAAATCAGAATCTCGTTTCCATAGATGCTGAAATCAAATCCAATACATCTTTTGTAACTTTTTCATCAGCCTTCAAAATCTCAAAAGCCTTGTTGGATTTAATTTCAAAATCATCAAATATTTTTGAAACTACTCTACTCTTTATATCCAGAGTTTCTGCAAGCAAAGAAAAATCCTCCTTTGAAACCTTCTGAATCTCGTAATGCTTACCGATTTTCATTGAGAGTTTGTCTGTAAGGCCGGAATAAATAACAGTCGAAACTGCGTCATACAATGGTGCAAGTTCAACAGTTCTGTTTTTATAAAGCAGAGAATAATTTTTACCGTGACTGTCGCAGTTTCCAATCAGATAGTTAAAAATTACATAGCGAAGAAACTTCTGTGTTTCAAGTGCTGGAACTGAACAATATTTCTTAATTGCAGAAAAAACATCAGCAATTCCTGGTCCACCGTCATTCTGATATTTTGAAGTGCTCATAATAACTAGAGCCTGACATAAATCTTCCTGATGAAGCCGCTGGATACTATCTTTAGTTTTTATTCTGTCATATCTTTCGACAACAAATACATCTTTTCCTGCAATATTCAGTAAATCAACTTCAGGAACTGGTAATCCTAATTCCTTTGCAAGCTTCATACAGATATATTCATTTTGAGCAAGAGTGGAAAGAGCGCCTGTTCGGGTAGGTTTTAAAATATGTGTTGACGGAGCTCCGTTCAAAGGTAGATACCATTTTCCATCCAAATTTGCAAGGGCAAGTTTTTCCTGTGCACCTGCAAGCGAAAGCCTTAGTTTTTCATCAGCCTTCATAAGCGGGCGGGTATTCATTTTTTCAATAAAATCTTTCAGGCGGGATTCTTCAAGAGGTTCGTAATTTTCTGCATTTAATAAAAAAAAATCAGATTGTGAAAACTCATTTTCTTCAGGCAGAATCGAAATAAGTCCTGCACACTCTCCGCCAAGAGCTTCAAGAAGTTTTAAGGTACTTGTTTCAGAGATATGAAGATAATCGGCAATTTTTTTACGAGAATCTTCTTCCGGCAAAAGACCCGAAAAAAAAGGTATGCACTGCTTTTGGCTGAATTCTTCTGATTGCAGCGGTAACGAAGCCGACAAAGGTACCGCATTTTTATTCTGCAAATATTTTCTGTCGTAAATAAAAATCACACCACGATTTTCTGTCGATTCAAGAGCACCAGCTTTTTCATTTCCAAAATAAACGTTCAGTTTCATCTATCTGCTCCAAACTCACCCGAATCGTCTTCGCGGTTTAGTGTGTAAAGATTGATTCCAAGCATTTCTAGACAATGAAGAACCTTATTCATTTGAAGTGTTTCTTTTCCGTTTTCAAGTTCAGAGAAAAAGCGGACACCAACGTTACACATGGCAGCGGTTTCCCCCTGTGTCAGGCCTAACTGTTTTCTACGAGATTTTACAGCTTCAGAAATTGATTTAACAGAAGTAATTTTCATAACTAAAGTATAATTTTCCCGAACGGGAAAATCAAGAAAAAAACTGCTAATTACAAAAGTAATTTTCCCGAACGGGAAAATTACTCCAGATTAAATCTCTTTTGCTATCTGTTCTGCCACGTATAAGCCTGATGCAGACGACTGACTCAACGAATGTGTCCAGCCTGAACCGTCGCCAATAAAGTAAAGGCTATCAAAACCTTTTGCACGCAAATGCTCGTCTACATCAACTGTGTTGTTATAGAATTTACATTCAACACCGTAAAGAAGGTTATCATCATTTACCATTCCAGGAACAAGATGGTCGAGTGCCTGAATCATTTCGATAATATCATCAAGAATACGTTTAGGAAGAACAAGGCTCAAATCGCCGGGTTCAGCATTTAGGGTTGGAAGCACAGTATTTTCTGCAATGCGGCTCTTTGTTGAACGCTTTCCACGGATTAAATCGCCGTAACGCTGAACAATTACACCACCGCCAAGCATGTTGGAAAGCTTGATAATCGCTTCACCATATTCAGAACTGTCGTCAAAAGGTTCTGTAAAAGTCTTGCTTACCAAAAGAGCAAAGTTTGTATTATTAGTTTTAAGCGAAGCATCCTCAAAAGAGTGCCCGTTTACAGTAATACCGCCGTTTGTGTTTTCTGTAACGACAGCTCCGGACGGATTCATACAGAAGGTGCGCACAAGGTCTTCGTAAGTTTTTGTGCGGTAAGTGATTTTACTTTCGTACAAATCTTTTGTAACGTGATTCCAGATTTCATCAGGACATTCAAAACGCACACCAATATCAACTCGGTTTGAGCGGGTATGAATCTTAAGTTTTTTACAAACGTCTTTTACCCATTTACTGCCGGAACGTCCCGCTGCAACAACTATCTGATTTGTAAAGATTTTAAAATCCTTTGTTTCAAGCTGATACTGACAGTCTTTATTTGCTGCATCCTGATTCAGATTTATTGCAGTTACTTCTGTATTTGTAACAATTTCAACCTTTTTAGATTTCAGGAAATTAATCAGTTCCTTATAAATCTGCTGACCATAATCAGTTCCAAGGTGACGAATATCAGCATCCAGAAGATGAAGGTTATGCTGAGTACAGATTTTTTTGAAAAAAGAATCCTTAGAAGTATAAAGGCGCGGAAAATCAAGATTTTTCTTTTCGCGTTTAGAATACTGTTTAAAAAAGTTTTCGTTGCACTTATCAACAGTACGCATCAGTTCAAGAGCCTTTTCCTTACCAATTTTTTCCCAGAGGTTTCCGCCAAAATCATTTGTAATAGGAAACTTTCCATCCGAAAAAGCGCCTGCTCCACCTTCCCCGTCCATAATTGAACAGGTCTTACAGCGGACACAGTTTGTCTTATTCTTGATTGCAGGACAAACACGCTTTTCTATAGAGTTACCCTTTTCAATAATAATAAGATTAAGGTTTGGATTTTGATTCACAAGTCCATAAGCCGTATAAAGACCAGCAGGGCCTGCTCCAATTATTACAACATCATATTTATCTTTCATTTCAGTTTCCTTAAAAATTTTATTCAACCTTTCTATTTTAACACAACTTTTGCACAAAAAAAACAGCCGAAGAAAAATCATCTCCAGCTGTTTTATCTGTGTTTAACTGCGTGAACCTGTGCTATTTATCTTTCACATCTTCCAAAAAGTCTTGTGTAATATCCAAGGAATTCAAACTGCTTGTCGGTAATCTGATCTTCACTTGCACGCCACTTCCAGTTGTTTCCAACTGTAGAAGGAATATTCATGCGGGCAGAACCGTCAAGACCAATCAAGTCCTGCATACAAAGAATACAGGTATTGGCAACACAGCTGAGGGCACTAATCATCATTTCCTGACGGAGTTCGTCATCACTGTTTGCACGAAGATATTTTTTTGCAAAAGCAACGTCATCTGCACCGGCAGATTTACACCAGCCAAGAATTGTGTCGTTATCGTGAGTTCCTGTATAAACTACGCTGTTGTGACCGTAACGGTGAGGAATGTAATCGCTTTCTTCGCGGCTGTCAAAGGCAAACTGAAGAACCTTCATTCCAGGGAAGCCTACATCTTTAAGCATCTGAATTACAGTAGGGGTTAGGAAGCCAAGGTCTTCTGCAATAATATTGATGTCGCCAAACTCTTTGCGGATTTCGTTAAAGAGATGAGCACCAGGTCCTTTTCTCCACTGACCAATCTTTGCGTTTACAGAGCCAAATGGAATACAGTAATATTCATCAAATCCACGGAAGTGGTCGATTCGGATTACATCGTAAATCTTAAGACACTCTGAGATGCGCTTTTTCCACCATGCATAATTTGTCTGCTTGTGGTATTCCCAGTCGTAAACAGGGTTACCCCAAAGCTGACCATCTGCACTAAAGGCATCTGGAGGACAGCCTGCAACTTCAATCGGAGTCAAATCACCCTTCAGGGCAAACTGTTTTGGATTTGTCCAAACGTCGCTTGAATCGGCAGCAACATAAATTGGAATATCCCCTACAATTTTAATGCCATTATCATTTGCGTATTTTTTAAGTTCGTACCACTGTTTATAGAACAGATACTGCAAAATCTTGTAATACTGAACGCGTTTTGCACAGCGCTCAGACCAGTTTACAACTGCGCCAGGCTGGCGAACTTTAATGTCACTTTCCCAGGTAGAAAAACTTGCACCATTGTGTGCATCTTTAATTGCCATAAAAAGCGCATAGTCATCCAGCCAGAAAGAATTGTCTGAACAGTATTTTTCAAAATCTGCAGGTATATTTTTGTTAAAGTTTTCCTGAATTTTTGCAAATACTTTGTGGCGTTCTACATACAAAAGTCCGTAATCAACGTAATTTTTGTTGTTACCCCAGTTAACGTTTTCCCATTCAGAGCGGCTCAAAAGGCCCTGTTCTTCAAGCTTTTCAAAATCAATAAAATAAGGGTTTCCTGCAAAAGTAGAAAAGCTCTGATAAGGAGAATCGCCATAACTTGTAGGACAAATTGGAAGCATCTGCCAGTATGTTTGACCGTACTTTTTAA
The DNA here is from genome assembly GCA_024696155.1 of Treponema sp. Classification (GTDB taxonomy): domain Bacteria; phylum Spirochaetota; class Spirochaetia; order Treponematales; family Treponemataceae; genus Treponema_D. The sequence goes on from JAILHD010000163.1 coordinate 8,940, forward strand.
GATAATCAACAAACTGGTATGCATATTTTCCCAAAGTTCCAATTCCTGTGTTTCCAGGAAGAGAAGAAATATGCATTAATACTCCACTTGCACGTTTGTCTAAAATACTCATAGTAGCTCCTATATAAGCGAGCCGGTCAAAGCTCGCGGTAATCTAAATATATATATGCTTTACGCTTTCGCCCTGAACAAACTCAAAAGGAATGTACTTGTTCACAGGTTCAGCATTATTTTCTATACAATCAAGAAGGATAGAAAGACCTTCATCAGCAAGACTGTTTGTAAGCTGTTTAATTGTAGTAAGCCGCGGTGTATAAAACTCGCCAAGCGAAATACCATCAAAACCGATGATAGAAATATCATCAGGGATTTTATAGCCAATGTCTGTCAGCTGGCGGCATGCGCCAATTGCCATTGCATCAGACATTGTAAAAATTGCAGTAATATCTTTATTCTTTTCTAAAAGCGTTTTAGCCGCATAGGCACCGCCTTCAAAAGAATATTTTGAAGCAACATAAGATTCGTCGTAGTCAAAATCAAGCCCAGCCATCTTCATTGCAGACAAAAAACCGTCAAAACGTCTTTGAGTCATGCCGGAACCGCCAAGATTACCACCAATTACCCCAATTTTATTATGTCCGTTATGAATAAGATAATTTGCAGAATACTGTGCAGCCGTAAAATTATCTGTACTCACGCTGGAAAGGCAGATGCCTTCTATTTTGTCCGCCTCGTTTGAAATTACCACGCAAGGCACCTGAAGTTTTGCAAAATCATCTTTGAATAAATCAGGGCTTCCACCAAGAAAAATCATTCCAACTGGCTTAAGCTCGTAGTAAATGCGGTTGGCAGCCTTAGCCTCGTTGTCGTATTCATCAAGAACTACAACGCTGGCATTATATGGAAGAGGCTCTATTTTTTTCTGAATGCGCTCCAAAAGACTGTTCAAAAGAATGCTCGAAGTTCCTTTTACAATTATGACTAAGGTTTTTCTGTCCTGCTGCTTTAGCTGCCTTGCATTTGCATTGAGAATAAAATCGTGTTTCTGAACTACGGCAAGAACTTTTTTTCGTGTTTTATCACTTACATCAGGGTGATTATTCAAAACTCGAGAAACAGTTCCTACAGCGCAGCCGCATTCGCGGGCAATATCTTTGATAGTCATAAAAGAAGATTATGTCTGGTGTCAACCTTTTACAGCACCAGCAATAACACCTTTGATTATATACTTTTGTGACGAAATATAAAATGCAATAATTGGAACAATTGCTACAACGAGCATTGCCATAAATCCACCGTAATCAGTTGAACCATAAGCGCCCTGCATTGCAAGCTGAATTGCAACAGGAACAGTTTTATGGTCAGAACCAAGAACCAGATAAGGAAGAAGATAGTCGTTCCAGATCCACATTGCCTGCAAAATGGCAACAGTGATTGCAGTTGGCTTAAGCATTGGGAATACAACATAAAAATATGTCTGAAGCGGATTACATCCGTCAATTGTTGCAGCTTCTTCTACTTCCAGCGGAATTGATTTAATAAATCCTGTAAACATAAATACTGTAAGACCGGCACCAAATCCCAGATAAACCAGAAGGATTCCAAAAACGTTATCAAAATAAATGCGGTTTACAACAAAAGTCATTGTATACATTACCATCTGGAATGGAACAATCATACTAAAAGTAAATGCATAATACAAAGCCTTTGTAAACTTGCTCTTTACACGTACGATGAACCACGCAGTCATAGATGTACAGACAACAATCACCATAACTCCCACAACTGTAATCCATACAGAACGGATAAATGCAATAAAAAAGCCGGAAGAAGTGATTCCGCGGATATAGTTTTCAAGACCTACAAACATTTTACCTGTAGGAAGAGCAAAAGGATCTGTAGATACATACAGGCGCGATTTGAACGAGTTCATAAAAACAAGCAGAATCGGAAAAATAAAAAGAGCTGTAAGGGCAATCAGAAGACAAGTCTGAGCAAACTGTTTTGCACCTTTGTTAGATTCTATCATCATTATTGTTCAATCTCCTTTGTATTTGTAAGTTTAAGTTGAATAAAGGCAATAATTGCAACAATCAAAAAGAAAATAACAGCCTTTGCCTGACCTACTCCCTGGAAACCGGTACGTCCATAGAAGGTTTTGTAAATATTCAGGGCAAGCATTTCTGTTGCGTTACCAGGAGCACCATTTGTAAGTGCAAGATTCTGGTCAAACATCTTGAATGAGTTTGTAAGGGTAAGGAACATACAGATGGTGATAGAAGGCATTACCATCGGAATTTTGATTTTAAAAAGAGTTGTTAAAGGAGTTGCGCCGTCAATAGAAGCAGCTTCAAGCATATCAGAAGGAATATTCTGAAGACCAGCAATATAGATTACCATCATATAACCAATGAGCTGCCAGTTTGTAAGAACTACAAGTCCCCAGAAACCATATTTTGCATTAAAAGAAATATCTTCTCCAAAAAAACGAAGAAGAACACCATTAATAAGAAGATTCCAGATATATCCTAGAACAATACCGCCGATTAAGTTAGGCATGAAGAAAACTGAGCGGAAAAAGTTAGTTCCTTTAAGGCCTTTTGTAAGAAGAAGAGCCAGAAGAAAAGCAAAAACATTTACTGTAATTATGGAAACTATAGTATAAATAGTTGTAAATCCAAGTGCATGAACAAATTCATTATTCAATGTAAAAGCACGAATATAATTCTTAAAACCAATAAAATGTGCGTCAGTAATTACCTTAAATTTGGTGAATGAAAGCACAAAGCCCATAATAAATGGAACGAAAAAAAACAAAAAAAATGCAATCAATGTTGGAAGAACGAATATTGGAAAATATTTTTTTGTTGCATTATTGTTTTCCATAAAACAAACCTCTAAATAAAAATGTACAAAAAAAAGCTGCAAAAAACGGATACCACATTACAATTAAATCTTCTTTTATAACTGGCTCCCAGTCACAAAATGTGTAGTAAAACCGCACAATAATACGCTACATCCTACTTGTGACAAAGTAACTATTTAACATACCGCTTTTGCGGTACTCCACAAGCAGAATGTTTTTGCCACACCTTTTGTTCCTTCGCGCCCATACAACTTAAATCACAAGGCGGAAATCCAGTTTTTTACAGCTTTACCTAAAAATGATCTTCTTAGCTAAAAGATTACTCTTCTACAAGTTCCCACTCTGTTTTCCAGTTGTTTACTACGTTTTTAGCAACTGTGTTCCAGTCTTTTGAGCCCTGGCAGTACTGAAGAAGATCTGCACCAAAGTTATCTTTGAAAGCCTGAGAAGGGAACAATGTAAAGTTCCAAGATACTGATGTAATTCCTTTCTTAGACATGTATTTCAAGATTTCTTTAGCAAGTGGATCTTTTGGCTTTTCGTTCTCTGCAAATGTATCAAATGGTGCAATGAAACCAAGTTTGTTTGTTACGTAGTTCTTTCCTGTCTTAGAAGAATAGAGCCAGTAGATAAAGTCAGCAGTTGCTTTCTGATCTTCTTTAGATGCTTTCTTGTTGATACAGTAGAAGTTTTCTGTTCCAACACAAAGTCCCTGTCCTTCTTCACCAGCTACACCAGTGTAGATTGGAAGATATTTAACATTGTCTGCCTTAACTTTGTTTCCGCTTACACCAGCAATCTGTCCCCAAGCCCAGTTACCATTCTGAACCATAGCACATTCTTCCAAAGCAAATTCAGCCATAGACTGATCTACAGTTTTTACACCAACGTTTTTCTTGTCTACAACAGAGTCTGTTGTGTAAAGATCGAAGATGTTTTTGAAGTTATCACCATACTGGAATTTAATTGCGTGAGTTGCTTTTGAAGTCAAATCAACTTTGTTATTTTTGAATTCGTAGTAAACAGGAAGGTTTGCAAGATGTGTCTGCCATCTCCAGTCCTCGCCTGCTTTCAAAGATGTAGAAGCAAATACACCTTTAATTCCAAGTTCAGATGCATTAGCCTGCATATCATCACAAAGTTCCTTAAGCTTTGCAAAATTGTTGATTTCGTCCATGCTCTTGAAAGATGTTGATTTTGAAGAAAGAGCAAAGTATTTGTCTGTAATAGCTTTGTTATAAATAATTCCGTAGCCTTCTACTACATAAGGAATACCATAAGCTTTGCCTTTATCTGAAATTGCAAGTGATTTATCAGAAAGATGTTTGTAGATTTCTGTGCCTGTCAAATCTGCACAGTATTCTTTCCAGTTTGCATATCCTACAGGTCCGTTAATCTGGAACAATGTTGGAGCCTGTTTTGTGGCCATTTTTGCAGTAAGAGTAGACTCGTAAGTGTTGTTTGCAGCTGTTTCTACAACAACTTTTACACCAGTTTCTTTTTCGTAAGCAGCAGCAAGTTCTTCGTAAACAGCTGTTACTTCTGGCTTAAAGTTCAAATAGCGAACTGTTCCTTTTTTTGGTGCTGCATTCAAACTGAGCGCTGCAGCTACCATAGCACATGTGCTAATAATGATTTTTTTCATTACTTTCCTCCTAGAAAATAATACATTTTTGAATATATAAAATTGGAAACGTTTCCAATTTTTCACTTTAATTTTGGAAACGTTACTGGAAACGTTTCCAACTATCCTATTTAGATTATCATCGCTTTTTATACTTGTCAAATAAATTTTTAAGAAATTTCAAAAATATTTTACCGATAAACCATTTTTAAACGTTATTTTCTTCTGAACCATCGGCAAGTTCAGCTTCTTCAACGGTTTTTTCAACATTGAGTTTTCCGCTCTTAATTAAATCAAGCATGATTTCTACAAGACATGGATCAAACTGCTTGCCAGAACTTCTTCTTAATTCCGCAGTTACATAATTCATATTCAGGGCCTTTCTGTAAACACGGTTGGCCGTCATGGCATCAAAGGCATCAGCAATACCAATAATTCTGGCATTAACAGGAATCTCCTCCCCTTTCAGTCCATTTGGATATCCTGTTCCGTCATAATGCTCGTGATGATATTTAGCACCTTCATCTACATGAGGAATAAGGGTAAAGTCTTTTAAAATTGCACCACCAATAAGAGTGTGTTTTTTCATCATTTCGTATTCTTCGTCAGTAAGTGCTGAAGTCTTGTTTAAAATTGCATCAGGAACACCAATCTTTCCAATATCGTGCAAAAGTCCCGTTCGTCTAATCTGAGCCTGTTCTTCTTCTGAAAAACCAAGTTCTCTAGCAATTAAAACCGCATATTCTGCAACACGAAGGGAATGTCGTCCTGTACTTTCATTACGGGCTTCTAGTGCATTCGCAATAGAGAAGATTGTTTCATTACCCATGCGGATCTGTTTTTTAATATCTTCAATTTCTCGGTTCTGTTTTTCAAGGCGGCGTTCCTGAAGTGTTGATGTTACATACCAGGTAAGCCATACAATTGCAAGCATAGCAACACAGACTGTATAAAGCGCAAACCACCAGTTATCATAGATTCGGAACGGTTTTCTGATAGTATAAACTGACTCTTCCACAGTTCTGCGGCCTTTAGAATCAAGAACCGCAATGTGAAACTTATATTCGCCGGATTTCAGATTTGTATAAATTTTACTTGTAAGCTCATTTTGAAGCATTACAGAAGGCTTATCATCAACGCCTTCAAAAAACATACTTACATAAGGTGTATTCAAAGAATAATTTATAATTTCAGGTAAAATCTCTACAGTTGTAGTCTCAGCAGAAATAATAAAAGGAATATCTTTTTGAACAATATGACGTCTTCCGTCAATTAAAACCGATTTTAACTGCATGCGGTATGAACGTTCCTGCTTATCATAGGTGTTCAAATTAAGTCTTGCAGAACCTGTATCGCATGAAAGATAAATATCGCCGTTTTTATCAATATAATTCCAGGAATTTGCAGTAAGCGCACCCCGTAAACCTTTTTCTGAATCCAAAAGTTCATAATCAAGTTTCTGGCCGCTTAAAAGTTCATCACGATTTACAACATAAATTCCCGCACTACACATAACAAAAATATTTTTATCTTCGCGGATAACTAAATCGTAATTATTGTAGTACGGAAAATTAGAAAGAACCTGCGTAAATCGTCCGTTCGGTTCCATAAAATTAAGATAACAAAGTCCGTTACTGGTTACTACAAAGACGTTTCCAGTCTGTTTTGTACCGTCAAAATCATTTACAGTACGCAAAATTACATTTGAAGTAAGCCCGTCGGTCCTTTTTACAAGTCTTTTTATAAAATAATAGGGCTTTTCTAAATAAACTGACTTATCAATAATGGCAAGCCCGCCGCCATCGGTTCCTGCAAGAATAATTCCATCAGGATTTTCAGATAGGCTCAAAACCACAGGATTTTCAAAGCCGTCTTTTTTAGAAAGCCATTGAACAATTCTGTCATTTTTGATGATTGCAACTCCATCATTCGCACCGGCAGCCACAGTCCCGTCCGCAAGCTCTATTGCAACGCGAAACAAATGCCCCTGCCCTAAAGTAAGCAATCTTCCATCCGGAAATGCCTTTATAAGCCCGCGGGATTTTGTACAAATCCACATTTCATCGTTTTTTGCAACAGTAAGACAGCGGCAGCGCACACCAGAAAGATTTCTTGTAAGTTCATTATTTAACTGCAGCCCTGTTTTAGAATTAATAGCCATAAGGCCGTCATCAGTAGCAAAATAAAGGTCGCCGTTAAACCGGGCCGTTGAGTTTACTACAGAAACTGGCAAATCTGCCATGGCATAAATTTCCGAAAAAGAATTTTCGCACATTTTTAGAAGGCCTAATCGGGAAGATGTAAACCACAAGTTTCCCTGATAGTCTTCTGTCATATTATCAATTGAATTATTAAAACTACCTGTGTCTAATAATCTGAATTTTCCGCTTTCTATATAGCCAATGCCGTTATCTGCACACAAAAAGACAGTATCATTATGAAACTCAACAGAATTAATATGATGAAGGTTTCCAGAATCTACAATTCCGCTTACAACAACTTCTTTTCCAAGAATTTTAAATGTCATAAGCTTGTTGGAATCTGTTGCCGCATACATAAGTCCGTCCGGCGTAAAAGAAACAGTAATAAAATGTTCTTTAATCCGCTCAGAAGACCAGATAATCTCTTCACCATCGTCTATAACGTACAAAGTTCCGCCAGAAGTTACTGCCGCAACATGAGAATCCTTATCTGCACTAAGCCTTACCGCCGTCTGAATCTGCGGAAAAGTTGCAACAACACCAAGACCATCTGCAATTGCAAGCACCGCCAGATCTTCTGCAGTTCCTACATAATAAAAACCATCAGAACCGCGGGTAATACTTCTAACGGCATCGGCAGGCAAGCCGTCTTTTTCTTCAAGCACGTTCATAATGCTTTCATTAATGATGATAGAAAGTCCATTATCATTTGTTCCAACAAAAAGTCTGTCATCATCATCAACATAAAGACAGCGGACAGCTTTAATAGAATCAAACTCTGTCATAAGACGGAATTCGTTTCCATTATAGCGGTACAAACCTTCGTAAGTTCCAATCCACAAAACACCGTCGTCTGTAGAAACTATATCATTTGCTTTTCCGCCGTTAAGTCCATTTAATTTATTGTAAACCGTCTGCGCATAAGATGAATACTCTTTAGACTGAGCATAGTTTTTTTGAGGAACCATAAAAAAGAATACAATAAAAAACAAAAGAAAAGAGGAATCGCGCCAGACATAACTTTGAATCTGTTTTGGAAAATATGGTTTTAAAATTCTGTAAATTTTAATAACAGCATAAAGGCAAACAAGAGTTATAACTTTATCAAGAAAATCCGTGTAAAACTGCCCTAAAATCAGACAGATTAAACGGGGAATTCCATAAGACAAAAATAATTCTACAATACCGTTTCCCCATTCGTTTCCAACATCGCCGTTATAAAAAACAATATTAAGTACAACCGAAATCAAAACGCTGACCATCGTTACTAAAACAGAAAGGCTCATAGTTTTTAAAAGCGTTTCCAGCCAGCCGCGCCTAGACATAATTCCTACAACAATTGCAATAAAAACACTTGTAAGTGCATACACAAAAGAAATCGGATCAAAAAATCCATGAAGAATGTTACCAGAAATTCCGACTACAGCACCGCAAAATGGTCCAAGACAATATGCCGTCAAAAAAGTTCCAAAAGAATCCATCCACAAAGGAAGATTAAAACCAACCGCAAAAAGCCTTCCGCTAAGATTAATAGACATACTAAAAAGCACAAGAAGTATTATCTGAGATGGCTTTAATTTTGAGTCACAATTCATATTGCTTCACCCTCATTGTCTGCAACTTCCTGGCCAAAAGTAAGAACCGTACAAATAATACAAAACGGATCTCCAACATTATCAAATCTGATAACACAATCCAGGGTACATTCTTCACCAGTTTCTTTAATTTTTGTCTGAACCTGTCCACACCAGCCGCCTTTTGAGCGGGCAATAAGACGCATAAGTTCAACATCAGTTATAGAAAAAATATTTCTGATGTAAGGAGTTTCTCCATCCTTAATTCCAAACTTATTCGCCGCATTCGGATTAAAAACATTTACTATGCCATCAAGATCAAAAATCAAAAGAGGAACATTTATAGAATTAAATACTTCCTTACATACATTTTTTACGGTTGGAGTAAACAAAAGATGACGTTTTACGGCAATCCAGTAAAAGAAATAAACAAATGAAAAAGAAACACAATAAGGAAATGTCGGATATTGAGTTACAAAAAGGCCTTTAAAAATATCCGGAAAAGCCGCCAGCAAAATTACATAGTTAGAAGCCATAATTTGAGCAGAAAAACGTTTATCGCGCATTGCTTTTTTACTTCTATACCACTGAATTCCAAAAGTCTGCATACAAAATGCAATAACAAGTACATACGTATAATGAAAAATATATGCTTTTCCGCCAATGTTTTCGTACGAGGTGTGATAGTCATAACGCACATAATTGATTGTATCCGGCCGTCCAAAAATTATAAGATCAAAAAAAAGATACAAAGCTAAAAATCCGCAGATAATAATGCGTACACCAATTTTTGTCTTTAATTCTACGGTCAAAAACGTAAATTCCAGAAAAAGAAATACGTCTATTCCAAAAAAGCCAATAACTCGCGGAAGCCAAGCATATTCAACGTACGGCATAAACCCCATAATTGAATAACCTCCGCAGATTAAAAAAATTGCAGTCCCAAAAAGCAGTGTAAAAGTTCTGATGTGGGCAGAGTCAGGTTCTTCAATGTAAAAACAGATTGCACTTACAAGAGCAAGAATTGCCAGCGATATTAAAATCATGTTAAAGACGATTCCAATCATATTCTATTCCTCCTCTACCTTTATAAAATCACGAAGGACGTAACAGAATCTTGGTGCAGATGTATTTTCGTTTTCTATAAATGGAGTTTTTAAATCCCATAAATCTTCAGGATCATTTGGATTTTCACCAACATAATTTCCATTAAAGACCATCATTTTTCTGTTTTTAAAATTATTTTTAACACGGGAAATTTCTTCTTCTGTGCCCCGGGCCGCAATAATTCTGTTCAGCCCAAGAATTTCAATCCAGTCTTTATCAAAACCAGCGCAGGTATCATTCCCTTTTAGATGAGACTTTACAACTGATTCAATTCGTTTTCCGCTGATTGTCGCCTGTGCCGCAGCCACAACATAAGGCGTCCAGTTTATTCTACTGGAAACAAGCGAGGTTGTAGGCGCAACATCAGTCATACTCTGATTATAGCCAACATGAAAAACAGTTTTTCCTTTTTTAATACTTGCTTCTTCGCACGCAATGGCAGGACCAGTTGTATCAGAATGCTGACTTATAATTACACAACCTTCATCAATCAGTTTTTCTGCAGCTTTTTTTTCTATTATATGATTACTCCAGGTGTTCGTATAACGAACAGACATCTGAACTTCGTTTACAATGCTTTTTACCCCAAGAAAGAACGCCGTATACCCGGAAATTACTTCAGGATACGGATAAGCGCCTACATAACCAATTTTTGCAGCACTTCGCTTAATTTTTCCCTGCATAATCAATTCACGAAGCTTCATTCCTGCAACAACACCAGAAACATAGCGGCCTTCGTAAATCTGTCCCATAAAATTATGAAAGTTAGGAAGAACAGGAGCCTGATTTGCCATTTCTCCCGAGGCATGACAAAACTGAACTCCAGGATACTTCAACGCCATCAATTTTGTGGCTTCTCCATATCCGTAACTTGTAGTGAATATAAGTTTACAGCCCTGAGCAACCAGATCTTCCAGCGCCTTTTCGCAGCTGTCATCAAAATCTTTGATATTGAATTTTGCAACCGTCTGAACTTTAGTGCCAAGAGCATCTTCAAGTTCTATCTGACTTCTGTAAAAATTATTTGTATATGCAGTTGCGGTGTCACCAATATAAACAAAACCGACTTTAAGATGATCGAGAGTGTTGGTTTTAAAAATACACCTTTGCGGCAAAAACAGCACAGTAATGCCAAAGATGACGGTTAAAACCGTAAGAACATACTTGTTTTTCATAAATTATCACTTTTTTTTTACGTATTTTACTCAGTATATCATAAATATAAAAAATGTGATAAGTTTAAATCATTATGATTGAAAAAAATATGCAAAAAAATTCATATCAGGCAGAACTTTTTGAAAATCGTCTGAAAAAAAGATATAAGGAACTTAGAAAATGGGCACGCAAAAACCGAATAAGCTGTTACCGCCTTTACGATCGCGACATTCCAGAAATTCCGCTTTCTCTAGATATATACGAATTTCTGCCATCTGATGTTACAACAACTCTTGAATGTGCAAGATTCTTAAGCGAACAGAATGCCCGCATTACAGCAAACGACCCTACTATAGAAAAAGAGATTGAAGAGCGCCGCTTTGCAGTGCTTTATCTTTACGAACGTCCTTACGAAAAACCTGCCGAAGAAGAAGAAATCTGGTTTAATCTTATGGCAGAAAAAGCAGCAGACGTTTTGAATATTCCTGTTTCTCACATTGTAAAAAAAGAGCGCAAACAGCAAAAAGGCACAAATCAGTATGAAAAAATCGAAGAAGAATACAATGCTTTTACAGGTTTTGTTCAGGAACAGGGACAGCTCTTCAAAATTGATTTGCAGTCTTACCTTGATACAGGACTTTTCTTTGACCACCGTCCATTGCGTTCAAAAATCAGAGACATTTCTGGCGGAAAAAGAGTTCTGAATCTTTTCTGCTATACCGGAAGTTTTTCTGTTTACGCATCGCAGGGCGGCGCAAAATACGTTGAATCTCTCGATCTTTCTAACACCTATTTAACCTGGGCAAAAGAAAATCTTGAACAGAACGGTTTTAAAGGAAAAAACTACGTTTTTACAAAAACAGATGTAATCTCATGGTTATACGAAAAAGTAAAAACAAGCTCAGATGACGAAAAACAAAAGTTCGACATTATCATTCTTGATCCGCCTACATTCAGTAATTCAAAATCTACAGCAAATGTTCTGGATATCAACCGCGACTGGCCAAAGCTTATAGAACAATGCATAAAACTTTTAACACCGGAAGGAAAACTTTATTTTTCTACAAACAGCACAAAACTGATTTTTGACAAAGAAAAGATTCCTCAGAAAGATAAAGTTTCTGTTACCGACATCACCCAGCTTTCAATTCCAAAAGATTTTGAAGGAACAAAATGCCACAAAGCGTGGGAAATTAAATTAATCGGTTAAATAAATAAAGGCTTCCTTAAAGGAAGCCTTTTTGCTATCAGCAGAAAAATTAAAGTTATTTGTTTTCTGCTTTGATACCGTAACGTTTGTTGAAGCGATCGATACGACCAGCAGTATCAACAAGTTTCTGCTTACCAGTATAGAATGGGTGGCAAGCAGAACAAATTTCAACGTGGATGTTTTCTACAGTTGAACGTGTTTCGATTACATTACCGCAAACGCAAGTAATTTTTGTAAGTTTGTAGTCTGGGTGGATTCCCTTTTTCATAAAAAATACTCCTATTCTTGCCCGATATTACGCCCGGCCGCCTCTAGCTTGAAAAAACGAAACACGTTCTTCCTTCTATCATTTCGCTACCGTCAACTAAATTACAAAATAATATCACAAGATAAAATAATAGAAAGATTATATAAAAAAATAATATTCTTAGTCAAGATAAACAAAACTACTCTCAGTCGTGTCTCAGGTTTCAAAACCGCGCGATATCCCGCTACACACTATTTGTAGTAAAGAAACTATTGTACTTGCCGCTAGCGCGGCAGACACAAATAGAGTGTTTTTGAAATCTGCGCCTCTCCTTAGCGCAAATTTCTTCAAATAATTTTTCTAATTAACCATCAATTCCCGCTGTACCAGCATTCATACTAAGAAGGAAGGCTTCGTTAGTCTTACTCTTCTTCATGCGGTCAAGAATAAGTTCTGTAACGTCAACATCTTCCATCGGGTTAAGAACTTTACGCAAAATCCAGATTTTCTGAAGTTCACTTTCTGTAAGCAAAAGTTCTTCCTTACGAGTACCAGATTTTTTGATATTGATTGCAGGGAAGAGACGACGCTCTGCAAGCTTGCGGTCAAGGTCAATTTCTGAGTTACCAGTTCCCTTGAACTCTTCAAAGATAACTTCATCCATTCTCGAACCGGTTTCAATCAAAGCAGTAGAAATGATTGTAAGAGAACCACCCTCTTCTACATTGCGGGCAGCACCAAAGAATCTCTTTGGCTTAAACAAAGCGTTAGAATCAACACCGCCAGAAAGTACCTTACCAGAAGTCTGAACTGTCTGGTTGTAAGCACGGGCAAGACGAGTGATTGAGTCAAGAAGAATTACAACGTCACGTTTATGTTCTACAAGGCGTTTTGCCTTTTCCAGTACCATTTCTGCAACCTGAACGTGGCGTGTAGCCTGCTCATCAAAAGTTGAAGAAATTACTTCACCCTTGATTGCGCGTTCCATCTCGGTAACTTCCTCAGGGCGTTCATCAATCAAAAGAACGATAAGGTAAACTTCAGGATTGTTTGTTGTGATGGCATTTGCAATTTTCTGCATAAGAATTGTTTTACCGGCTTTTGGAGGCGCAACAATCAAAAGACGCTGACCTTTACCAATTGGAGCAAAGAGGTCAACAATACGTGTTGAAACTTCTGTAGAAACTGTTTCAAGACGAAGTTTTTCCTGTGGGTAAAGCGGTGTAAGATTCTCAAAAGGAACGCGAGTCTGTGCAATGCGAGGCTCGTCAAAGTTTACACTTTCAATTCTAAGCAAAGCAAAGAAGCGCTCACCTTCTTTTGGAGAACGAGTCTGTCCGTAAACTGTATCACCTGTTTTTAAGTTGAATAAACGAATCTGGCTTGGACTGATGTAAATATCATCAGGACCAGGAAGATAAGAGTTCTGAGGACTGCGGAGGAAGCCGTATCCATCAGGAAGGATTTCCAAAGCACCGGAAGCAAAAATAATTCCACCATGCTCTGTATGTGCCTTCAGAATTACAAAAATCAAATCCTGCTTTTTCATCGGGGCAAGATCATCAGCGGTAAATCCATACTGAATTGCAAGCTCACGAAGCTCTGGCATAGATTTTAATGTCAAATCATTGATTAAAAGGCTTGGACGTCCTGAATTATCTTCTCCAGCCTCTGCTGCCGACGCTGCAGCTGCCATAATTTCCGGCGAAACCTCTCCACTTGGTGTTGGATAACTTGTAGTGCCATAAGACTGACGTGGAGTATACGAACGACGCTGCATTCCACCTTTATTAAACTGTTTTCTATTATTGTTCTGATTGTTTCTGTAAGAATTGTATCCGTGCTCTTCTGTTCGTTCTGAATTTTCTTTATCTTCTGATTTCTTTACAATGCGCTTACGTTTTACAACAACTTTTCCAGGTTCTGCATTCTCTCCGCCAGAGCTTTCATCTGAAGCAGCAGATTCAACACCTTCTGTCTGCTCACCAGCTGCAAAATCAGATTCTCCAGCGCCTTCATCTGAATAATTTGATTCAGAATTTTCTTCCGTCACAACTTCTGCCGGCTGACTTTCTGCAGGCTGGTCAAAATCAAATGCCTGCTGTTCTGTTTCCTGTGTGACTTTTTCTTCCGAAGTCTTTCTTCTTAATGGTGCCATTAAAAATACTCCATGTGTTTAATAAAAAAATTTTTATAAAATATATCTGGGATTTTCAAAAATAAAACAAATAATAAGAACGAATAAAAAAACGTATTTACCTAATAATACAATTAAAAACCTTTATAAGTCAACTGTAATATTTTTTTGTTATTTTACTACATCAGAATGAACAACAAGAGCCTGCTTAAACTCAGAAGAAACAACTGAAAATAGATCAATATCAGGTTCTTTTTCCAGCATGGAAACTTTTCCGCTGTAATCTACATTATTTGCAATTCTTAATCTTGCGGTAGTAATATCACTGGCAACTGAACTTCCGTTAAAAATTTCAATTCTTTCAGTTGCAGTTAAATTTCCTCTCACCTTTCCAGAGATTTCTAAAGCTTTTACAGAAATATCCGTAACATTACATTCCGATGTTTTAGTAATTTCAAGATCGCCTGTAGGTGCATTAATTGTACCAGAAAATTTTCCGGTAATAATAAGATGGTCTCTAAATTCCAGAACCCCATCCATTTCTGTGTCTGCACCAATTATTGTAACATTTTGATTTTCTGAATCTTTATCCATCATATAAATCAATTATACCCTTTAATTGGCACTCATGTCGAGATTTGAATTGATTTTTAACATATTTTGCTTAAGTTCACGACCAGCTCTAAAAACTGCTACATAGTGAGGAACTCCTCTGCACAATTCGCCAGTTTTAGGGTTACGCGCTACTTCACGTCCTTTTCTAAGACGCGGTTCAAAAGTACCAAAACCACGAAGCTCAATTGTAGAACCATTTTCCAAAGCCTTGCTGACTTCCTCAAAAAGTCTGTCGGCAACCGTCTGAATGTCCTGTTTGTCAAAACCTGTTTTTTCGTAAATAGAATTGATAAGATCAATTTTTCTAATTTTTCTTGATTCCATAGTACCTTTTTAACTTTTATATACTTTAACTTTTTATAATCCGCTATAAGCGGGCAAAGACTTATTAAAAAAAAACCAGCTGGAGACTATCCAACTGGATTGTGAATGATTTTAGAAAAAACTATTTAGCTGCTTTGAAAGTAGCATTGAAAAGATTCATCATTCTTGACTTCTTACGTGAAACTGCATTTCTCTTAAGAACACCCTTACTGCGAGCGCTATCAAGTTCTTTCTGAAGCTGCTTGAATTTTTCTTCTGCAAGCTTTTCATCTTTTGCGTGAACAGCTTCTACAAACTGTTTTGCATAAGTTTTGCAAGTGCTTTTGATAGCTTTATTATGAAGTCTACGAACTTCGCTCTGAGCGTGTCTTTTCTCTGCAGATGACTGTTTTCTTGCCAATTGGAGACCCCCAAAAAATATTAGTTAACTTAAATTATATTATCAGAATACAAAACGCATTTCAAGTGCAAGATTAATTAAATTTTTATATTTTTTTTTAAAAATTAACAAATTTGCTATTGACGTTTTTTTCTGCTTCTGATATATTCTTAAACATCACTTGAACAAGTGTATGTCTCCTTCGTCTAGTGGTTAGGACATCGGGTTTTCATCCCGACAACAGCAGTTCAATTCTGCTAGGAGATGACTTAAAGGGTATCCAGATCGGATACCCTTTTTTTTATACTTTTTAAGACGTTACCGCCTGAAGGCGGTCGCTATGTCCGGGGTTCCGCTTCGCTTCATTGCGTCGTTCGCTTTGCTCACTATGCAACGCAGAGCGCCCCTACCAGCGCTAACGCAGTAAAAGGAACATTCAGGGTGGAAATTTCTAAATACATTTCAGACAGTGTACGCGAACAACTCAGAACAGAAATAAAAAAGGCAGGCGGAAACGAAGTCTTTTTTACAGGAAGCATTGATGAATCCGGCCTTATTACAGAGATTAAGGTTGGCTCCCGCGGAAACGAACACACTGTAACTGTAAATTTTTCTGATGCGCAAAATCTTTCAAAAGCTTCAGTTTTAATACATAACCACCCGGGCGGAAACCTTACACCTTCAAACGCAGATTTAGGAGTAGCCGCAAACGCAAGCGAAAACGCACAGGGCTTTTACATCATCAATAATTCAGTTACAGAAATTTATGTTGTTGTAGAGCCTGTAAAACCACGTAAAATCCAGAAACTTGATATAGAAGAAGCTGGAAATTACATCAGTCAGGGCGGCGCACTTTCTAAAATTTCTAAAAACTTTGAAGAGCGTCCCGTTCAGATTGAACTTTTAAAAAATATTGCATCAGCCTTTAATAATAACTGTCTTGGAGTTTTTGAAGCAGGAACAGGAGTTGGAAAATCTTACGCCTACCTTATTCCAGCAGTTTTGTGGGCGCTAAAAAATAAAGAACGCATAATTGTAAGTACAGGAACAATCAACCTTCAGCAGCAGCTTTGTGAAAAAGATTTACCCGCTGTAGAAAAAATAACGGGGCTTCATTTTAAATATATTTTGATGAAAGGCCGCCAGAATTATATCTGTAAGCGTCGTCTTTCTGATGCAGGAGCTACCCGCGACCTTTTTGATAATGATATAGAAGAAATGGATAAAATTACTGCATGGGAAAAGGAAACTTCTACTGGTAGCCGCAGTGATTTATCATTTATGCCTTCAGAAAGCGTATGGAGCCGCGTAAATTCAGAAAGCGATGCCTGCATGGGAATGCGCTGTCCTTATCACGCTGAATGTTACGTTATGAAGGTTCGTAAAGAGGCCGCTGATGCAAATATTATAGTAGTAAATCATCATCTTTTATTTGCAGATATTGAATCGCGCATAGAAGGCGCAGGCTATGACGACACGGCAGTTCTTCCTCCATTCCGGCGCATTGTTTTTGACGAAGCCCACGGAATTGAAAGCGCCGCCACCTCATTTTTCAGCGAAAGTTTTACTCGCTTTAAAATCAATAAGCTCATAAATCAGATGTACCGCCGCAGAAAAAATGCCGAGTCAGGCCATCTTTTTACACTGGCACTGCTTTCTTCCAATGAAGAAAAAGCCGGTCTTGCAGGCGAAATCGTTGCAAAAATCAAAAACGACATCCTGAATTTTGAAATTGCCTGCATAGATCTTTTGGGAAACGAAACAACAAAACGACTTTACGAAGTTACTGCACGTGATTTTGGTCCTGCACTTGTTGCAATTGGGGAACTTGCACAGAGTCTTGGAAAATTTACAGATCTGATTCACCTTGTTATGGAAGGAATTGATGATGATGACAAAGATACACCTGCCTGGTGGGAATCAAAAACTGTAGTACGCAGACTTGAAGGCTATGTTCTTTTGTTAAAATCCTTCTGCAGCTGGGATGAAAAACGCGAAAACGTTTACTGGATTCAAAAAAAACGTCTTCCTCCAGCAATGGCAATGGAAAACACAAGTCCCGATTACATCACATTAACTTCTACTCCACTAGAAATTTCTGGCATGATGAACTCAGGCGTTTTTGAGCCTATGTCCAGCGTAATTTTTACTTCTGCTACCCTGCGCACCGGCCGTGATTTTTACTACTGGATGAACAGAACCGGCGTTACATTTGCAGAAAAAGAGCGAATCCGCTGCCTTGATTTTCCTTCGCCTTTCCCGTACGAAAAAAACATGCTTTTTGCAGTTCCAAACGACGCTCCAATGGCAGACAGCATGGAGTATCAGCAGTATATAGAAATGGCAATTCCCCGGCTGATTCAGGCCGCAGAAGGAAGAACTTTAGTTTTGTTTACCTCGCGGGAATCGCTTTACAGCGCACACAGAGCCTGCCAGACCTACCTTAAAGGATTTAAAGGCAGAATTATGCGGCAGGGAGAAGATGATCCTGGACGTCTTCTGGAGGCATTTAAAGAAGAGGCAGAAAGCGTTTTATTTGCCACAGACTCCTTCTGGCAGGGTGTAGACGTGCCCGGTAATTCTCTTATGCAGGTTATTATTGTAAAACTCCCCTTCACCGTTCCAAATGATCCGGTCTTTACAGCCCGAAGCGATGCCATCAAAAAACGCGGCGGCAACTCCTTTATGGAATTAAGCGTTCCTGAAGCCGTAATCAAATTCCGCCAGGGAATTGGCCGCTTAATCCGCAGAAGTGACGACAAGGGCGTTGTTGTAGTTTTGGACCGCCGCATTTACGAAAAACGCTACGGAATCATTTTTACAAGCTCTATGCCAGAGTGTAAGCGTCTTTACGAACCACTTTCTGAGCTTACAAACAAGATCAATCACTTTATTTTTGATTGAATATAATTTATAATAGTAAAGATTAAAAAGTTTATTGTATGGAGCTTCTATGTCAAGTTTTATATCTGTAATCTGCCTTGTAGGAATGGTTATTCCAGCATCTCTCGCAAACATTTTCTTTTATCCGTTTGCACGAAAAGTCAGTATTAAAATTTCAGATTATATTGTAGAAGTTCTTGCAACTCGTCTTTTTGCAATCATAAGAACTTATAAGCATTTTCATCTTTGGAAATATGATGAAAACCGCGAAAAACTTCCTGAACAGTTTTTAGTAATTTCTAATCATCAGAGTCTTTTGGACATTCCTCTTTACATGGTATTTTTCCGCAACAAAAACGTACGCTTTGTAGCAAAGGATGCCCTTGCCCGCCACGTACCGCTTGTTTCAGAAATGCTTCGTGCCCATGAGCACTGTATGATTCCACGCCGCGCAAAGCCAATGGAAGCAATGGATGTTCTTGATAAGTTTGGAAAGCGCGTAATGACAAGAAATCAGATTCCGGTTTTATTCCCAGAAGGAACACGCACAAAAGACGGAAACGTTGGAAAATTTTATTCAGCAGGATTCAGAAAGCTTTCAGAAGTCACAGGCCTTCCTGTTGTTGCCTGCGCCCTTGAAGGCGGATACCAGCTTCGCGATTTAAGAAAAATTTTTACAAAGCTTAAAAGAGGTTCATACCGCGTAAAGATTCTCAAAGTTTACGAACCGCCAAAAACAAAAGATGAATGCACAGCCGTCCTTGATGATGCAAGAGCAGTAATTCAGGCTCAGGTTGAAGAATGGCGTAAATTAAAGCCTCTTGAAAAGTATTAATCTTGTAATAAAATTGTAATATCACTAAAATTACTTAAGTATAATTAAAAATAGCGCGCCTTTCGCGACACGCTCTGGAGGACTCTATGGGAAAGAAAAATCTTGACTGGTCGAACTTACCATTTGGCTACATTAAAACATCTAAAAGCTTTGTAGCAACATGGAAGAACGGCAAATGGGATGAAGGAAAACTCACTTCAAAGCATTCATTTAAAATTGACGAATGTGCGTGCGTCTTGCAGTATGCACAGACTTGTTTTGAAGGACTTAAGGCATATACAACAGAACACGGCGACATTGTAACTTTCCGTCCTGACTTGAACGCAGAACGCATGGAAAATTCATGTAAACGCCTTCAGATGCCAGTTTACCCAAAAGAAAAATTCATCGAAGCTGTTCTTAAAACAATCGAAGCAAACAAAGACTGGGTTCCACCTTACGGAAGCGGAGCTACACTTTACATCCGTCCATATATGTTCGGATCAAACAATGTAATTGGTGTAAAGCCAGCTGATGAATATCAGTTCCGTATTCTTGTAACTCCAGTTGGACCTTACTTTAAAGGTGGCGCAAAACCTATTACTGTTCGTATTTCTGACCTTGACCGCGCAGCTCCTCACGGAACTGGTGATATTAAGGCTGGTTTGAACTATGCTATGAGCCTTTACAACATCGTAGATGCACACAACAATGGTTTTGCAGAAAATATCTACACAGACCCTGCAACTCACACATATCTTGAAGAAACTGGTGGAGCAAACATTCTTCTTGTAACAAAAGACGGAAAACTTGTAACTCCAAAATCAGGTTCTATCTTGCCTTCTATTACACGCCGTTCAATTCTTACTGTAGCAAAAGACGTTCTTAA
>JAILHD010000007.1 GCA_024696155.1 Treponema sp.
TCTGCTTTTTCGTCTGCATTTGTTACGGCAATTTCTGGAGCTGTTTTATCAAAAATTACAGAAACTGATTTTTTTTCTTTTTTACCAGGGACAGCTTCGTCGCCAGTAAGCCCGTTTCCAGAACCATCTTCTGCTTCTACAGTAAAGTTATATGTGCCTTCTACCGCAAAAGCCGCAGAAGTCCAGACGTCTCCGTCTCTTGTAAGAGCAATTGCATCATCACCGTTTTTAACTGTTACTCCGGCAATTTTGTTTGCATCGCTGGCAGAAATTTTAAGTATAAAACTCTTTACACTGCCATCATCATTGATTTTATAAGTACCGTCGTTGTCTGCTTCCAAAGCATTTTCTGCAGAATCTTTGAATACTTCAATCTTAACTTCCGGCTTACTCTGGTCTACACAGAAGTCGCGGCTTGTAACTTCGCTTTCTTTGTTTGCACCATCAATTGCTTTTACATAAAGGGTATATTTACCTTCGGCAAGCAAATCGTGTTTTACTTCAGATTTAGAAAAATTCCATAAACCAGATTTTACTTCAAAAATAATATCATTCCAGTTTAGTTCTTCTGTGCTTCCGGTTTTTGCAATTGCATACTGTATTGTTTTAATGCCAATTGTTTTTTCTTTTTCTTTATCGTATGTACCCTCAAAACTTAATGAATTACCACTTAATGCCTTATCACCAAATTGTCCAACAATAGGATTTTCTATTTCACAAGGCAATGTTTCCGAATCATCAACTGTTACAGTTAAATCTTTTGAATAATACTTCAAACCGGCTTTATCTGTAACTGTAAATTTATAAGTACATTTAACAGTCTTATCTTTAATTACACCACCAAGAGGAAGTTCTGGCAAAGTCCATACAATTCCTGCATCTCCCTGTGCATTCCAGTTATCCTCATCAGTAGATTTGATTACTTTAGTAGATCTGATTACTTTAGTTTGCTTAGCACCAGTTTCGTCTATCTCTTCAACCTCTTCAACCTCTTCAACTGCAATCTCTTTTACTCCGTACTTATCTTTTGTAATACCGTTAAGAGTAAACTTTTTACCAACAGCAAACTCACCTTCGCTGCTCATTAAATCTATCTGTTTACCTTCTGCTTTTTCACCATCAACTTTGTAACCAGTTAATTTTAATTCTGGCTTTGTATCTTTATATGTCCAGTCAACTGTTACTTCCTTACTCTTTAAACCAACTTTATCAACAGCCCAGAATACAGCCTTCTTTTCGCCTTCTGTAGCTAAAACTCCACCGTAAGAAGGGTTCTTTTCATCTGTGATTTTTCCATCTTTAATAACTGTAAATGTCCAGTATTCTGTTGTATTTAACTTTTCTTCGTAAGTTCTTAATTTACCGTCTGCATCTTTTTCTGTATTTTCAAGTCTTACCCAAACTTCTGCTAGTCCAGAACCTGTATCTTTTGCCTGTCCAGCAAACTGGAAAGAAGTATTAGAAGTATCTATAGCTTCTGGCTTAGTGATTGAATCATTTAAAATTACAGGCTTTGTATCATCAATCTTAAGAATTATTTCACGTTCTCTAGAGAAATTTACCCCGTCTTCTGACTTAAGCCAATAGGTAACAGTTTCATGACCTTTTAATTCATCTGAAGTAAGCTTTTCTGACCAAACAGCGTCTGCTCCTTTAGATAAACATTTTGCATGATCTACATATGGTTCATTATCAAATTTTCTCCATACATGCAAATCTGTATTTCCAGTGTATGAATAAGTAATTTTTACATTAAGATTTCTATAATCTTTTGAAACATCTGTAACTGTTTTAGAATCTGTATTTGTGGTTACGTAATCTGTTGCTTTTCCATCAGGCTTTGCTTCAAGAGAATAAATTTCAATTCCACCAGTATGTGCAGCAAGGTAGAAGGCATAAACTTTTTCTTTTCCATCATCTGTATAATCAGAATCAATTGAGTTTTCTTTTGTATCTGTACCTTCTACTACAACTCTATAATATTTACCAGTTTCCAGCTTACCAGTTACTGAATTAGCATAGTTAACCGTGCTTAAAGGGTCAGTTTTAAAAGATGAAACACCACTTCCAAGTAAAATAGAATTTACAGGAACGTCATTTCCATCTTTATCTTTTGCATAGTATACATTTCCTTCTTCATCACATTCCTGCAAGTAATATTTTACAGAGTCATTTAGAATAGAATAGCCATCAAGACCTGGATTAATATTTATCTGCAAATAAACACCAGATTCTTTATCTCCATTTGTTACCTGGAATCCAGTCTTAGCTTCCTTCTTTGCAGCATCAAACATTGACTCGCTCTGATCCTGATATTTATGCAAAACATTATTCAATCCAATTACTGTAAAATACGGGTTATTTTTTGGATTAATCTTAAATGTACCAACATCAATTCCAATTCCGTTTAATGCCTGTTTAACAGAAGAAATTTCACTTTCAGACATTGGTGCTCTTGTCTGGCTTGAAGTTGTGTATGTATTGCTAAACATTGCATACAAATCATTTGTAGAATATTCGTCCAAGCCTTTTCCGTTTGCTTTTGTTGTTTCAAGAGTTTTCTGTAAATAATAATTTTTCTGGCAGTTTCCTAATTTATCTTCTTCTGTCTGAGCAGAACCATCAACAGGATAGCGCTGTGCTTCATCATATGCCCAAACACGGCAGTAAAGCTGCTTTGTGCCTCCATTTTCATTATTACCATAAATAGCATCATAAACCGGTGTATTAAATGAAGCTACATTCTGTTCAATTGTAAGAGCAATATTATGTTTTGTAACAGGTTTTTCTAACAGCTCGTTTTTACAAGAAGCATCGCCATAAATTCTTACTTCAAGGTTAGCAATATTGTTATCATCTGCAGCTTTACCATTTAAAGAGAAAACTCGTCCATAAGTCTTTACTTCTACATCATCTTTACCAACATCCTTTACATCTTCAAGATGCGACAAAATAACAACAGGTTCAGTATTATCAATTGTATAAGAGCGGGTTAATACAGTTGAATGTCCAACGTCATCTATAAGAGTAATTGTTGCAAGATATTTTCCGTCATAAAGAGTCTGATTTTCATCTTCTGGATCTACGGCACAAATCCAGTTTCCGTTACGGTTTACAACTGCGTTGTAATCTGCAGACTCTCTTGTAATAGTATTGCGTAAATTAACTTTTACCTGAGTTACGCTTCCGTCATCTTTCCAGGAACCCTTAATGGCAAATGCATCACGAATAACGGCATTTACTCCCGGGCTTGTAATTTCGCCATTTGGCGCATCAGTATCAACAGACTCGCCCAAACCAATCTGACAGTTTGTAAAAATTGCTAAGAGTGATAATACAGATAAAGACTTAAAAACAAACTTTTTAAACATAAAAGCACCGCCCTTTTTTATTTAAAAAAATATAGTACCCCCTCAGAAAATCTGTTATTTACTGAGGAAGTTATATAAAGAGAAAATAATTCTGATCTTCAAATGAACACAGTGTTAGCAGAATATTGTGGATCATAACTTTTTTATCTATATAAATTATAATTCCATCTGCAAATAAAATTAATTAAAGTTTTGTTATTAAGGCCTATATAACAGTAAATTATGACAAAAGTCCTCAAAATTCGTTTTGATTTGCTCTTTTTCTTTATATATCTTATAATTATTGGGTGGCTAAACTATTCGTTATTGGAACTCCGATTGGAAATCTTGGTGATATTACTTTTCGTGCTGTAGAAACTCTTAAGAGTGTAGACTACATTGCAGCAGAAGATACTCGCCATACACTGCAGCTTTTGAATCATTTTGAGATTAAAAAGCCGCTTATTTCCTGCCGGGCCCAGAATGAAAAAGCAGCTTCGGAAAATATCATAAAGCTTTTAAACGAAGGGCACGACATTGCCTACGCAAGCGATGCAGGAACTCCTGGCATTAGTGATCCTGGTGCAGTTCTTGTAGATTGTGTTCGCGAGGCAGGTTTTGAAGTTGTACCTATTCCTGGTCCTGCGGCATTTGCAACGCTTGTAAGTGTAGCTGGAAGCGGTGGAAAGACACTTGTTTTTGAAGGATTCCTTTCCCCAAAACCTGGAAAGCGCCATTCACGAGTAAAAGAGCTTATGGAAAGCGGAAATGCAATTGTTTTTTACGAAAGTCCGTTCAGAATTGTTAAGCTTCTAAAAGATATTTCCGATATAGAAAGTAGCAGACGTATTGTTGTGGGTAGGGAAATGACAAAGCTGCACGAAGAAATCACCAGCGGAACCGCTCAGGAACTGTATGATGATTACGCTTCAAGGCAATCCATAAAAGGAGAGTTTGCAGTTTTCATTTCGGGAACAAAAAAAGATAAACATTCGGAAGAATCTGCCGATAATTAAAATAGGTATAGGGGAAGGAAATTATGATGATTAATGGAATTAATTCAATCAATCCTTTGAACAATGTTCAGGAAACTCGCAAATCTGAAAGCGCAGCAAAAGTTCGTTCAACGGAATCAGATTCAATTTCAGTTTCTAAAGAAGCTGAAAAAATGGCAGAAGCTTATTACCTGGACAAGGTTGCAGCAGAAACTCCAGATGTTCGTGCTGACAGGATTGCCGAGGTAAAAGAAAAGATTAAAGACCCTTCTTACCTGAATGATTCAGTGTTTGGTTCTGCCGCAGATAAATTCCTTGCAGCACTTGGACTTTAATTTTACTTTATAAGGAATTCATCTAAATTGCTTTCTTAAGCTGTTACGAAGGCGGACGCATTGTCGTTCCGCCTTTTTTATTTTAAATAATGGAGTATGGAGTTCAAAAGAAAACATGTCTGACTTTGTTTTTAGAATAAACCCAAACATTATTATTGGCTCTTACACAGTATCTCGCCTTGGACAGCAGGTAAAAGAATGGGGAACCCGTTATTTTGTTGTAATGGATCCAATTCTTAGAGAAGTAAAGCTGGCAGATAAAATTTTGCAGGCACTTAATGAAAACAAAATAGAATCAGTAACATATTCAGATTTAAGTGATGGAACTTCTACAAAGGCCGTGTCCCGCGCGCTAAGGCTTGCCAGAGAAGCTCATGTTCACGGGGTTATTGCCATAGGCGGAATGAAGGCTATGACAATTGGACGCGCCGTTGCCGCATATTACAACGAAATCCACGACTTTTACACCTTTGTTGGAGGCGCTCAGACTAATGCACAGCCAATTGCCTGTATCTGCGTGCCTACTACCTACCGCTTTCCATTCATTTTTACCACCGACCTGCCACTTTCAGACTCGCGAAACCATCAGGTAAGATTTATGAAAATCCAGCCGAATGTATGTAAACTTGCACTTGTTGATCCAAATCTTATGCTTACCCTTACAGACAATCAAAAGGCAACTCTTTCTCTGGAGCTTTTAAATACTGCAATAGAAGCCTACATTTCCCAAAAAGCTAACTTTTTTAGTGATATGTTTGTAGAAAAGGCAGCCGAAATCCTTTCTTATGCCTTCAACAGCTCGCCATCTTTAGAAATCAGCACGCCAGAAGAAGTTCTTTTAGCACAGGCAGGTGCAATGGTAAGCATGGCATCTTCTACTTCCAGCCTTGGAATGACTACCCTTCTGGCTATTGGAATAAACGCACGCTACCACATAAAAAAACCGCTTGTAGCTTCTATGGTGCTTCCGTTTGCAATGGAAGATGCCGCCAAATTTAAGGCAGGCCACTTAGAAAAACTTGCTCATCTTATTGGAGCCGCAACCACAGAACAAACCGGTGACGAAGCTATTCAAAGCTTTATAGATTTTGTTCGCCAGCGCATAACAACAGCAAATTTGCCGACTCGCCTAAAAGACACAAAACTGACAATTGAACAGCTTGCCACGGTAATTGACGACATTAAAGATACAGATATAATGAATCAGCTTCCACGCAGCATGACTGCCGACGACTTATTCGACTTTATAAAACAGGCTTACTAACATGATTGAACCAGGAAAACTCTTTCAGCTGGAAGGCGGACAAAAACGCCGTAAACTGGCTTTAACTTTTGGCGCATTGGAGCGCGACATTCAGGGCATTGCAGAAAAAGGAACCGAATATAACTTTACAAGCATGTCCCGTGCAGAATACGTAAAAAAAATTACAGAAGTTCTTTTAAAAGACCCAAAACTTCCACAGGGTGCCGCAGACGAATTAAAGCACCTTTTAGCCGCAGATCCGTTTGATGAACTTCGTCTTTGTAACTGCGCAAGAAATCATCTTCTTACTTTGATTGGAACCTTCCCTGCCGAATGGGATTTAGTAATTGCTCCACACGCAGCCCCTGTAGAGGCAGACGGCACAGTTCGTCAGAGAGAATTCTTCCCGGGCGTTGCAGTTTATGCAGAAGACATCCGCTCGCCTTTTAATCTTGGCTCAATTTTCCGAACTGCAGAAGCAATGGGAGCAGAAAAAGTATATCTTTCGCCTTTCTGTACAGACCCGGAACAGCCCCGCGCTATAAGAAGCGGCATGGGATGTATAGAAACTTTGGGATGGGAGCGCCGCGCCCTTAACGAGCTGCCAGAAGACATTCCTGTTTTTGCACTTGAAACTGGCGGAACAGACATAAATGAATTTAAATTCCCAGAGCGCGGAATCTGCATTATAGGAAGCGAAGAATTAGGTGTAAGCCCAGAAGCCCTTGCAAAAGCAACTTACGGACGCGTAACAATTCCTATGAAAGGCCTGAAAGCGTCGCTGAATGTCGGTGTAGCATTTGGAATTTTAATGCAAAAGTGGGTAGAAAGCCTTAGTAAATAAGGCAGCTTAATTATAAAATGGTTACCTGACCATCGCCGCTTTCTTCTGCAAAGCCATCATTAAGCTTATTAAGCACGTAAACAAACTGGTCTTCTGTATAAATATCAAATTTTGCCAGCTGCTTTGGATCAATCTGATAGAAATCCAGCTGATTTTCGCTGTACGCAAGCAAAACTTCAGCAATATAAAGCGGCGGCAAATATACTTTAATTTTATCTGATGCAGTTTCAGGATTGTTCCAGCCATGAACAAGACTCAAAGTTTCTTCAGAAAACTTAAGTTTTTTCAAATAACCGTAAGTAATAAAGGTTCCCGCATTACCCTGAAAAAAAGTTTCGCGGATTTTTTCTGATTCTTCGTACTGCTCGCTCAAATCCTTAATGTATTTTTCCTGCATTTGAGTCGGATTACGCAAAAGCTCAAAACCAATGTTGTTTATAAGTCCAATTGAATAATATTCTTCTGGCGAAAAAATAATCTGAAAATCAGGCTGATTCTTGCACAGATTATAAGCATAAAACGCAACTTTTTGAGAATGCTGCTTAGAAGTTTCCAGATCTTTAAACTCCATAATCTCAACTTCTTTATTGTCAGAAGAAAGCATTTTTCTCAATTCCTGATCACTAAACTGCGCAATTGCCTTTTTAAGATTCAACTGCTCGCGCTGGCGGTCTACCGTGTTTTTAATAATCAAAAGAGCAAGCGTATCATCCCTCATGGTGATTTTTAAAAGCTTATCGCGGTCAATTTTAGGCTCTGTAAAAAGCGACTGAACATTTCTGTAAGTTGCCAGACGAATTGGAATCTGATCCTGAAGATTGATGTACTCGTAAGTAAGCATCTGAACCGCAGAATAAATTACTTCATTACAAGGAAGCACAATTTCTGTAATGGTTTCTTTATTTGTTGAGTAACATTTGTAGGCATCCTTTCCAAGTCCAACTTTTTGCAGCATAAGAATGATGATGATGATTCCAAGGCCTGCACCTTCAGAAGGATCAAGAGCCTTAGCGTAAACTTCTTCAATACTGTTGAACTTTTTGGCGTTCTGAATCTTATCTCTGATTCGCTTTTCTTCATCAAGAGTAAGAACGGCTCTGTTTTTAATCTGAATTTTAAGGGTTCTGCCGCAAAGCTGAAGGATAACTTTAATATAAAGTCCTTCTTTTTTTTGCAGTTCAAGGTAATGGTCGATGTTTGAAAGCGTGTCTACCTTAAACTCATTCATCCCCAGCTCATATTCTTCCGGGTTATTGATGTCTAAGCCCTTTTCTTTAAAGTAAACTCGCTTTGTGTTTGCTTTTTTTGCGTTGGTAAGCAGTTCCCCAAGGCAGTATTTAAGATTCTGGATAAGCTGTTCCTGATGACATTCCTGCAAAAACACGGTAAGTATATCAGAAATATAAATTTCCATGTTGCGTGAAAGAGTATATGTCGTAATTTCCAGAGGCATCTGAAGCCTGACAGAGTTTCGGATTTTTTCTCTATCTACTTCGAGCTTTTGTTCAAACTCGCTTACCATTACTATTTTATAATTTTAATCCCAAAAAAACGATTTGTAAAACAATAATTCCCGAAGTCAGGAAAAGAGGCTATCGTTCCCAGTAATATGGCAAGAAGAACATAATCATTGTGTAGAGCTCAAGACGACCCGCAAGCATGGCAAAGCAGTACCACCATTTTACAAAAACTGGCAGAGCTCCAAAATTTCCGCTTGGACTTAAAATTCCGGCTGCAGGTCCAACGTTTCCAATCATACTCAAAGCCCCGGTAAACGCAGTAAACAAATCAAGCTGACCAATACAGCCAACAAGAGTTGTAAGTGCAACCATAAAAAAGTAAAGCGTCATAAAAGCTGTAACATTAAAAACAACATCTTTTCTGCCTACGCGATTATTTAATCGGATGGCAAAAATTCCGTGCGGATGAAGCATGCGTTTTGTTTCGTTACTAATCTGCTTAAACAAAATTACCCAGCGAACAACCTTTACACCACCGCTGGTGGAACCAGAACAGCCGCCAACAAAGAATAAAGCAAAAAGGAAGAACTGAGCCGCAGGTGACCAGAGGGTAAAATCGGCAGTAGAAAAACCTGTGGTAGAAAGCAGAGAAACTACATGGAAGGCACCATAGCGCAGTTTTTGAGGGAAGGTATTATAAATACCGCCAAGGCTGAACGTAACGGCAAGAATTGCAAAGATTACCAGCGCAATATATGCCTTAAACTCAGAATTATCGCGGATATCATCAAATTTGCGAACAATTATGTAGTAAAACAAAGAAAAGTTTATGCCTGCAAAAAACATAAACACGGTGATAATTGTGTCTATTGCGGCAGAATTGTACCAGCCGATGCTGGAATCTTTAGGCGAAAATCCACCTGTTCCAAGCGTAGAAAATGCATGAGAGAAGGCATCAAGCCAGTCCATGCCGGCAAGACGGAGAAGAACGGCTTCTATAAGGGTAAAGCCCGCGTATATAATCCAAAGATATTTTGCAGTGGTTGTAATTCGCGCAGTAATCTTTCCTTTTTCTGGTCCAGTGGTTTCTGCCTTAATCAGCTGGAATCCACCCACACCCAAAAGCGGAAGCAAGGCAACTGTCAAAGTTACAATTCCCATACCACCAATCCAGTGTGTAATACAGCGCCAGAGATTTATAGAACGCGGCAAGGTTTCCAGATGTCCGCAAACAGTAGAACCTGTAGTAGTAAAACCGCTTACGCTTTCAAAAACGGCATCTGTAACAGAAGGAAAAGCACCGGTTGCAAAAAGCGGAACAGCGCCAAAAAGACTCATAAAAATCCACGAGCCAGCTACAATAAGGTAGGTTTGGCGTGTATTTATGCTGATCTTAAGTTTTCTTGTAGGAATGAATACGATGGCAAGAAGCATAAAACTTGCAAGCATCGGAATCAAAAAAGAAAGAATTACAGAGTTTTCTCCAATCGCAAGTCCCACGCAAAGCGGCATAATCATCATTCCGCCAACGATTGCAAGAAGTGCCGAAATTATTTTTATAAAACTAATCGCAAACAAAATCCGCTCCCAGTTTAATTTTCATCGTTTCCAGCAAAATAAGAAAGCGCTTTTTTACTGCGTTCGCCGCTTACAATAATTACAACGTGATCGCCAGCGTACAATTTTGTGTTTCCATCTACAATTTTGTACTCTTCTATGCCAGACTGACGGCGCAAAAGCACAAGAAATAAACCTGGATTAGAGATTTCTTTAAGTGCCTTGGCACAAACTTCAGATTTTGCACCAATTTCGCACTCAACAATTTCCATCTGGCCATTAGTTACCGTGTGGATTTCTTTTACAGATTTTCCGCGCAGATGACTCATAATAGAATCTACTACCGCATCGCGCAAGGCAACAGGAACATCTACACCAAGCTTTAAGGCAATTGTTTCAAAAGCAGAACTGGTTACAAGGCTGATTGTCTGGCCAACACCAAGCGATTCAAGATATGCCGCAAGCACCATATTAAGTTCATGATTATGAGTAGCACAAATTGCAAGGTCATAAGAAATTATGCCTTCTTCGCGCAAAAAGTTTTCATCACTAGCGTCGGCGCACATAACCCGCGCATTCGGGAATCGTTCTGCAGCGGCTTTTGCAAGATTGTCGTTCGCTTCAACAATTACAAAATCCTGGGACTTTTTTTCTACAAACGAGCTGATGCGTTTTAAAAAGCCTTTTTCTTCCTCTTTTTCAGGATTCAGAAATTTTGTGGCAACAATTGTGCCGATTCTTCCTGCTCCAATAAGCGCAACTTTTTTAAGCTCTTTTGGAGAAGTTCCGCAAAGCTTCATTACGCCGCCAAGGTTTTCTTTACTTACAAGAACACCAATAATGTCTCCTGTCTCAATCTTTGTGTCGCCGGAAGGCAAAGAGGTTTTTCCGTCTTTTTCTATGTATACAACAAGAAACTTAATGTCTGTTTTTGTACGCACTTCTTTAAGGCTGATTCCATCAAAAATGGAATTTTTGTTTACTGTGATTCTGGCAATTTCAAGATCAGAATTATCAAATGTAAGGACGTTTCCTACAGCACCGTTTTCTATTGCTTTTACAATGGCATCTGCAGCTTCTACGTCAGGGTTAATCATATAGTTGATGCCGTAAAGCGGACGGTGTTTTACGCCAAATGAGTAGCTGTGCTTTTTTTCTGCACTTGCAGTGTTTACGTAGTAGGCATAGTTACGTACACGCGCAATCTTAAGAAGATCAGGGTATACTGCGTCTACAAGCGAACATGTAATCATATTTACTTCGTCTGAGCTTGTTACGCATACAAGAGCGTCGGCTTTGTGAATACCTACGCTTTCCAATGTTTCCAGATTATTTCCGTCTGCACAAACAACTGTACAGTCAAGCTGATTAGATGCATGGCGGATTGTATCTTCGTTGTTGTCGATTAAGGCAACCTGATTTTTTTCGTTGATGAGAAGTTTTGCCAACTGAACACCGGTAAATCCCGCGCCCACAATTACAATTTTCATAATAATTAATTATAGAACAGAAAACACAGGAATTCTACATAAACCCATTATTTACCCTTTTACTAAATAAAACAACTATTTCTTTATATTAACAGATTTTAACTAAGAAAAGTGTTGTAAAAAATGAAAAAATGCTTTATAAATCCGAGACAGAGTTTTTAAGAAGAAAGAAAACGCTAGAAAAAAGTTTAATTAAAAATTGGAGTAAACAAATGAAATCAAAATTGTTTATTCTTTTCGTACTTCTTAGCTTAACATCTTGCAGAAAAGAAATCATCCTTGAAGAGGAAGAACCTGTCAAAACACCAGAGACAACAGAAACGTCTGCAACACATGCTTTTACTATTAAAAATGTTGAATCGTTTGACTTTCCTCTGCCGACAGAATATCGGCAAAACATCAGTTCATTACAGGGCCTTCGCGCCGGTAATGCTATTTATTCAACAAACTACCATAATGCAATAGACATTGCAGTTCCAATCAGAACAAAGGTTTTTGCAGCAAAAGAAGGCAGAGTCGAAAACGTATACCCTGGCTCAGACAATGGTCCTATTTGGAAAGGGCATCCAGTATACGGCGGACTTATTGAACTTGTACATGATGACGGTACAAGAACTCTTTATGCTCATTTAATAAGAACCGATGTCCGTGAAGGTGACCACGTAGAAAGAGGTCAAATTATAGGAGCTACTGGCGGTCAG
This sequence comes from Treponema sp., assembly GCA_024696155.1. Taxonomy (GTDB): domain Bacteria; phylum Spirochaetota; class Spirochaetia; order Treponematales; family Treponemataceae; genus Treponema_D. The sequence goes on from JAILHD010000007.1 coordinate 11,976, forward strand.
CGCGGAGTACGCGGCAGCGGTATTACATCTGGTCCACACCTGCATTTTTCTGTTTATGTAGACATTATGGACGTACTAGACTAAAAAAAAGCCTGTCTGAAAGTGAATTAATATTTCACCACAGACAGGCTTTTTATTTTTAACTAAAAGAAGCTATTAAGCTACCTTAGTATTAGCACTGCGGTTTTTAGCGTGTTTTGCAAAAGTTTTTGCACCTTCAATTACAAGTACAACTGCAAGAATAGCCATTGCACTGGCAAATGCAAGCTGGAACCAGTTGCCCCAGTGGAAGGCATTTGGTGCGTGAGCGTTCATTGCAGAAATCTTAGCAAGTACAGTACGTACAAGCTGAGTAAGTGTTGCAGCAAGCATGAATACTGTTGGAATAATGAACATCTTGTTGTTCTTACCAACTTCACCAAGCCATGCAGCTACAGCCATCAAAGCAATACCTGCTAAAAGTTGGTTTGCAGCACCAAACAATCCCCAGATTTGAGAAAGGCTCAAACCACCAAGTACACAACCAATTGCAACCATAAGGAATGTTCCAAACAATGGGAAAGCAAGTACCTTGCGAACACCTTTTGCGTCCTTGTAAGAACGTTCGTTGTCTTTAAGGAAGAGTTCAGAGAACATAAAACGACTCAAACGAGTACCAGTGTCCAAAGAAGTAAGTGCAAATACAGAAACAGCAAGAGTCAAAAGAGCATAAATAGCGTTGTTCTGATCAGCAAATCCAAACATTCTTGCAATACCAGTTGCAAAAGCTACCGGAGGAGCACCTTTAAATGCGCCGTCTACGATGAATCCTTTAGAAACCATACCAACAGCAATCAAAGAAATAATACCAAGAGCAGATTCAATAAGCATAGAACCGTAACCGATTACTTTTGCGTGTTTTTCGTTATCAAGCTGTTTAGAAGTAGTACCAGTTGCAATCAATGAATGGAAGCCAGAACATGCACCACAGGCAACAGTAATGAACAAAGCAGGGAACATAGGTCCAATTTTTGTAGAGTATGATGTAAATGCAGGAAGTTCAAAAGAAGTATTTCCAGTAACTGCAGAAACAACAATACCAACCAAGGCAAGTGCCATCATTGCATACAAAAGGAAAGAAGAAAGATAATCACGTGGCTGAAGCAAAATCCATACAGGAACAAGAGAAGCAATTGTAATGTAAGCACCAATGAATACAATCCATGCTGTGCGGCTCATAGCAAAACCAAAGTTCAAACCAATTACTACAGCTGCAACAATACCAATAATACCAGCAATTGTAGCAGGAACGGTTTTTACACCAGCACGGTTAGTAAGAAAACCATAACCAATAGCAAGTACAATAAAGAGCAAAGAAATCATAGCTGTTGTCTGACTACCAGTAGGATTTGTAACAATACCAAAACGACCGTCTTTAGAAAGGAAAGTACCAGCAACAACGTTTACAAAAGAAGCAATAACAAGAATCAAAACAAGAAGTGCAAAAATGATGAAAAGCTTTTTAGAAGTCTTACCCATTGAATCTTTAATGATTTCACCAACAGATTTTCCATCGTGGCGGGCAGAAGCAAAAAGAGAACCAAAATCCTGAAGTCCACCAAAGAAAATACCGCCGATTACACACCATAAGAAAACCGGTACCCAACCAAAAACTGCAGCCTGAATAGGACCGTTAATTGGACCAGCACCAGCAATAGAAGAAAAGTGGTGTCCCATCAAAACCGCAGGTTTTGCCTCAACATAATCCACACCGTCTGCTTTTTCTACGGCAGGAGTCTTTTTTGCAGGGTCTATACCCCACTGCTTTGCAAGCCAAGAGCCATAGCCAACATAGCCGATGAAAAGCAGAGCGATAGCAGCAAGAATAATTAATAATGCTGTCATTTTTTTTCATTTTCCCCCTTTGGAAAATACATTTTTTGGAGCGTACTCCTTTTATAGCGTGCCTACAAGTTTTTTAAGGACGCTTCCATGTCTGTTAGACACTGCGTTTCCAGAAGAAACTTCGTAGGCCAATGCTCTAAAATTACTCCAGCCATAAAAGCTGAATTTATAAGATTTAGATTTTCTTGATTTATTGATGTAAGTGATTGCGCTTTCCTGAATCTTCTGCGCAAGGATAATAAGTGTTATGTCTGAATTACGGTGACCGTAGTAAGGATGAATGCGGGAAAGCCCTTCCTCCCAGGCAAGAACTGCAAGCTGTTCAAATAAGGCTTCGTCCAGAACATCTACTTCTGCAAAAAATACATATTCGTGGGAATCGATGTTAGCAACGTGGGCAGCTTTTACAAAAAAATACTGCTCACTGTGTGAATGAAACTCTGCTTCGGCGCTAAAAGGAGCAACTACCCCGCTTTCCTTTACGTTGTAATACCTTTCAAAGGAATGAAGAAGTTTTTGTAATACTGACTCTGAATCATTCGACTCATAGTTTTTTACAGCGCCGCCATTGACTTTCATATATACTTAATAATATTCAGTATAATTAAAGTTGTCAACTTCTGTACACAGCAAAAAAAAAGGTCTGCTAAAAAATAGCAGACCATATAAAATTACTTTCGTTTTGCGTTGTAGTAGACTCTTAAGGCAAGAGTCATAACTCCAACTCCTGTAAGTTCAACTGCAAGTACAAGTAAAGTTATTCCAATAAGATGGAGCATTATGCAACCTCCTTTGATTTTCCATTAAGCAAGTTGTGATCTCCCTTTGCAATATTAAGATAAACAAGAGGCAATCCAAGGCAAATCGCTCCACCAATAATATTTCCGATTGTTACAGGAACAAGATTATTTACAAGATACATCTTCATATTCAAAGTCTGAAGTTTTTCTGCAGAAAGTCCCAACTGTTCCATAGCAACCTGAACATAAGCTGGATTATGACTTGCAATCAAACCTGCACCAATGTAATACATATTTGCAACACAGTGCTCAAAACCTTCCGTAACAAACAGCATGATAACAAAAAAGATTGCTACAAGCTTTCCTGTAACATCTTTTGCAGCACCAGCCATAACAATTGCAGCACATACCAGAATATTACACAAAATGCCAGAAACCAGAGCACTTGTAAATGAAAGGTTTACTTTACCAATGGCAACCTTCATAGAATAAGCACCAAGAAGTCCTGCAGAATAATCAAACTGACTGCTTAAATATGCACCAAAGGCAACAAGAGTTGCACCAACAAAGTTACCAACAAATACAATTGCAAGAACTCTAATTACGCTAAGCAAAGACTGTTTTTTAGTCATACAGCTCATAGCCATAAGACAGTCACCAGTGAACAGTTCTCCACCGATTAAAACAATCATCATAAGTCCTACAGGGAACACAACAGCGCTTGCAACACGCGCCAAACCAACATTTGTAATTGCATGAGAAGCAACGTTTCCGGCACAAGCACCAAGTGCAATCATTGCACCAGCCAGAATTGCCTTAACAAATAACTTAGCAACAGGGCATTTAACTTTACCTTCGCAGCCAGAAATATAATCTTCGACTACCTGCCCTACGTTTTTCATACCATCCATTTTTATAATCTCGCTCAAATTTTAAGATAAGAAGCATTATTCTATTGTTTTATCAGCGTTTATACAATTATTTGTAAAAATTTTTAACTTTCAAAACTCCTTGACTTTATAATATAACAGTGTTAAGTTATCATTGTTATATAAAATCAATATGGAGTAATTCTGATGAGAAATCCGAATCCAAATATCAAACCGCTTATAAAAGAAAAAGCTCTGGAACTTTTGATGAGTAAGAATCCAGAACAGATTGGTATGCGCGATATAGCAAAAGCCTGCGGAATAACCGCCACAAATATTTATCACTACTACAAAGATAAAGACAAACTCTTTCAGGAAATTTCGCTGGACTGCCTTTACGGCCTGAATGAAAGAATTAAAGCTGCTGCAAACAATTCTACATCTTCTCTTTCTTCAAAAAATCAGATCCGTAACGCAATTTCTACATTCCGCGACTGGTGCTTTGAAAATCCGAGAAGAGCACTTCTTGTAATGCAGGGAATTAAATCTGCAGAAGATGCTACACCAGAAATTATAGAAGAATATTACGCATGCAACCGCACAGGCGAAGATCTTCTAAAAAAAGCAGTAGCTGAAAAAGAAGCTAAATCAGAAAATCCACGGCTTGCTGTAGGACTTTTAGTTTCTGGTTTGTGGGGCTGCATAGAATCAGTTCTTCTTAAAAAAGCTGATGTGGAATACTGGCAGAACGGCGTTAGTTTTACAGACGCCTTTATTAATCTTTGGATTAATTCAATTTTTGTAAAATAGCCTGAATTCAGGCATGGGGGAAATATGAAAAAATACATTACATCTGTTGCGATTCTTGCAGTTGGCTTTGGCACTTTGTTTGCCAGAGAAATTAAACTTAGCGTAACACCTGGCGCTAACTGGAAGTCTAAAATGGAAGCTCAGTCGGCAATCTGGGTAGAAGACCTGGAAGGCAACTACATTACGACTCTTTACGTAACAAACAAAGCCGGTAATAAAAACTGGATTTTTGGCCCAAAAGAAGGTCGTCCAGAATCTCTTCCTGTATGGTACCATGCATCTAAAGTTGCTCCAGATAAATCAGCAAAAGAAGACGATGCTAACGTTCAGCTGGATGCAGTTTCAAGTGCCACCCAAAAAGCTGGAATCAACATTACAAGAAACATTCCAGACAGCGATTGTGTAATAAAAGCAGAATTCAACACAAGTTTTGATTACAACGAAAGCTACACCAAAAAGAATTCTGGAGTAAATGGTCAGCCTTCTGTTATTTATGGCGCAAAAATCGGCATGAATAACACAAATCAAGTAAATCTGAAGTATTTAGGAACAGGCTCTTTAGAGGGATCTGATGGTAACATTCACCAGAATGCACAGGGAATAACCACAGCAAAAAGCATTGTTAAGGAAATCATTGTAAAATGAAAATCTTAGTTTTAAACGGAAGTCCGCACCAAAATGGCAGTACAGGAAATACTCTGAAAACTCTTCTTTCCAGTTACAAGAACGATGAAAATCAGATTGTTTTCCACAATGTTCATGACCTGACCTTTGATTTTTGCAAGGGCTGTAAGGCTTGCCGTAAAAATGGCAAATGCCTCCTGCCACAAGACGATGCCCACAAAATTGCAGAAGAAATCAACTGGTGCGACATGCTGATTATTGGAAGCCCCGTTTACTGGGGCAACATAAGCGGAAAACTAAAAGCACTTTTTGACCGCTTAGTAGGCACCCTAATGACAGAATCAAAAAACGGTATTCCGCAGCCTTTGCAGAAAGGCAAGAAGTCAATAATTGTTACTAGCTGCAGAACACCGTATCCATTCAATTATTTGTTTGGTCAGTCTACTGGCGCAGAACGCGCACTAAAAGAAATCCTGAATTACTCAGGATTTAAGATTGTAAAAAAAGTGCATAAAGCTAATTCAAAGTAAACTTTACAGGATAACGGTAACGCACTGCACAGGCCTTACCGTTAGCATTTGCCGGAATGCACGAAATTCCACGCAGAGCTGCAACAGCGGCTTCTGCAAATCCGTGGCCTGGGTCTTTAAGAACTTTTATGTTTTTAATAACACCCTTGCTGTCTATAAAAAGTTCCAGATAAACTACTGCTTCTATGCCCTGCTTAAGTGCCATTGGCGGATACACAATGCGCGAAAGTACTTCGCGGCTAGGAATAATCGGTACAGTAGAAATTTTATGCTGCGGCAGAAATACAACTTCTTCCTCTTTTTCTACAGTATCTTCTGTTTCTACAACCTGCTCAGACGCCTTTGGCTGATTGCTGACTTTTACTACGTTTTTTTCAACAGGTTTTGGCGCAGGCTTTACGTATTCCTGAATATCAACCAGCTTAAAAACATCTGCCTCGCGAAAGTCCACGGTTTCTACATCATCGGACTTATCCTTAAAATTAAAAACGTATATTGCCCCAACGTGCAGTACAAAAACAAACGCAAAAAGAAGCGGACGGCATAAAGGTGCCAGTTTACAAATCTTTGCAATAGCATTTTCGCTCATTTATGCCTTCTCCTTTATTACAAAACTTACCACGCGATGCTGCAGCGACTGTAGAATTCCCACAACCGAATTCACGTATTTATATGGAGTATCTTTGTCGGCTATTACGTGAATCCGAACACCTGGATTTTCTGCAATCGCGCCTACAATCGCCCGTTCCAAACCAACAGCGTCTAAAACTTCGCCATCGGCAGAAATTACACCATTTTTCTGAACCCAGATTTCAAAATTTGCATCAGCCTGAGTTCGTTCCAGAACTGTACTTTCTGAATAATTGATTTTTTCTTCATAACGCTGATTCATAAGAGAAATCAGCATAATAAAAATTAAAAGCAAAAAACCAATATCCGACATTGATGATGTTGTAATAGAAGGATTTCTTCTCTTTTTTTTGATGTTTACCATTTTATCCTCCTATTCCGCCTGAACTTCTGTCATTCTAAAAGAAAAGTTTTCTACCTTACATTTTCTGATTGTAGAAATTACATCCACAACATTCTGATAAGCACATTCGCTGTCTATTGAAAGCAAAAAAGTAAGGTTCGGCCAGGTTTTAAGCTTTTCTTCTATTTTTTCTGCAAGTTCGGTTATCAAAAGTTCCTTTCCATCCAGAAAAAGCCTGCCGTCTGCCATAAGCGAACACTTAAAAATATCTTCTGTGTTTACAACAATGGGCTTTTCTTTAGACGGCAGATTGAGCAAAAATCCTTTATTTACATTAAAACCTGCAATCACAATAAAAAAGATTATTAAAAGAAACGAAAGGTCATTTAAAGAACCTGAACTTCCGGCATCCTCTACACTGTGGCGCACAAATCGCTTAATCATTTGTTTCTCCCGCGGGATTACGCACCCATCAATTCTGGAACAAGGTCGTTGATTGCCTTAGAAGTTTCTGCGGCAAAAGTGTCTACCTTCTGAATCAAAAGATTGTAAGCAACCAGAGCAATAATAGCGATAATCAGACCAAAAACAGTTGTAATCAAAGCTTCGTAAATACCGCCGGCAACAAGCTGAGCGTTTACATCTGTTGCAGTTGCAATTGACTGGAAGGCTCCAATCATTCCAGAAACAGTTCCTAAAAATCCTGTAAGCGGTGCCAGTGAAGAAAGTGCTGTAAGATAATTAAAACCGTTTTCCATACGGCGAAGGCGTTCCTGAGCTTCTGCTTCGGCAGCGCGTTCCATTCGGTTTTCGCCAAAACGTGCATTCTGTACAAGAGCCAGTAAAACTGTAGCTACAGTCTGTTTGTGGGTATAAGAAGAAAGATATTTTTCTGCTTCATATTTTTTGTTTTCGTGAAGAAACGCTTTTACCTTATTGCTTATAGGTGCAACCTTGCAGTCGTGCCATGCAAGATATATACAGCGTTCAATAATGATTGCAATTGTTGCAACAGAATAGGCAAGAAGAACCCACATAAAAGGTCCACCAAGCTTAAATAATTCGATTAAACTAAAACCATTTTCCATAATTTTTCTCCTTGATATAACCGTCACTTAGAGCGGTTTTTGCTACTTACTTATGTGACACACCCGCATTAAAAATGTGTCACTTTTTCAGGAAAAAATTTATTTAAAAACTATGATTTAAGTTTATATTTTCTTTTCTGCAAGATTTACAAGCCAGTGTTCTTTTTTGAGCCAGAAATGTGCCACTGCAATCTTTGGAATTTCTACAGCTTTAATAATGGCATACATTCCAACAGGCCCGATTGAAGTACATTTTGCCATAATAAAAATACCCGGAATTACAAGACCGGTGTTAGCCACGCCGTCTACAAGCATTCCCATCATTGTGTCGCCACCGGCACGGCTTACAGAGAACTGTCCGTTAATATAAACCCATAGAGGCATATAAACTGCCATTACAAAAACCATCTGTGAACAAATTGTACGGGCATCTGAACTTAAATTTCTAAAGACTACAGGAACCAGGAATACACAGCAGAATCCAATCAGGGTAAAAAAGAGACCAAAAATTTTTGCCCCATTTAAAAGCCATACTTTTTCTGTGCGGGCAAGTTCCAGATCTCCACGCCCCAAATCCTTCCCAATAATAACAGCGGTTGCCGTGCAGATTCCCGAAAATGCCACAAAAAACAGATTAGCAATTGCAAAACTTGCCGACATGCCTGATACAACATCAGCGCCACCTCTGCCGTTATACAAGGCCGTTGTAATAGTTTCTGCCAGCGCCCATATCATCTCCGAACACATAATCATCCAGGCCTTTTTAAAAATTTCCCGGAACAGGCGGAGGTTTACACTAAGTAAATCTATGATTTTAATTACAAACAGCGGCCGTTTTTTAATCATAAATCCCACAAACAAAACCATTTCTACAAGGCGGGCAATTATTGTTGCAATGGCAGCACCCTGCACTTCCAGACGAGGGAAACCCAAATTTCCGTAAATTAAAAGCCAGTTAAAAGCCGTATTTATAAAAGTCGCAATAATAGAAATAACAAGAGGAACCCTAACCTCGCCAATGTCCCGCAGAGATGAAGAAATCATGGAAGATATAAGAAAAGGAAATCCCATAAATCCCATGATTTTCATGTATTTTTCGCCCTGATCAAGAATCAAAGAAGCCTGCGAATTTCCTATAACCATAAAACTAAGAATTTTACGAGGAAATATAAAACAGCTGACCATGTAGACAATCAGAATAAAAACACTTGCCCAGAGCTTAAAACAAAAGGCCTGACGCATTCCATGTTCATCTTTTGCCCCGGAATACTGTGTCATAAAAATTCCGCCGGCCATGCAGATAGTATTAGAAAATACCATGAACAAAAATATAATCTGCCCTGTAATATTTACGCCTGACATTTTAATATCGCCAAGGCCAGAAACCATAAAATTATCAATTAAAGAGACCAGGTTTTGAATTAACAGTTGTGCCATTACCGGAACAGCAATTTTAAGGGCATTTCCGTAAAAAGAGACAGGACCAAAAGCAGTTTTTTTAAACATATTTTTCACTCCAATTTATTTTATCATAGATTTGAAGGAAATCACTTCCTGTGGATTTGAAGTGTGCTTTCCAAGCATTTTTTCCATCCACACCATGTCGTACCAGCGGCCAAATTTAAAGCCTGAATCATGGAATTTTCCAACAAGACTGTAGCCCATTTTTTTGTGGAAGTGAACGCTGGCATTTGTAAGATATTCGTCTTCTTTATCTGTACAGGCAATGCAGGCGTTTATATTCAGAATATTCTGGCTTGCAGAAAGACGCTCCAGTTCTTCCAGAAGCATTCTTCCAATTCCCATTTTGCGGCAGTCTTTTTTTACATAAATCGAAGATTCCACCGACCAGTCGTAGGCCGCTCTTTCCTTAAAAGGAGAAGTATAGGCATAACCAATAAGTTCACCGTCACTTTCCCTATAAGCCACAATGTAAGGAAACTTTTCCAGCGTGTGCTTAATGCGCCCACAAAATTCTTCAACAGTGGGAACTGCCCATTCAAAAGTGATAGCAGTATTTTCTACGTAGTAAGAATAGATTTTCAAAAGCGCAGCTGCATCATTCACATTTGCAGTGCGGATTAATATTTTTTCCATTATTTTTACCTGCAGCTGTATTCTAAACTGATTTTTCTAAATGCTTCAATCCATCGCCACAGGCTTATTATATTCTGTTCTCCAAAGCGAACCATAACCATATCTGCACTTTGAGAAATATAAATAATCTGTCCTTTATTTCCAAAGGCAAAAATAAATCCTGTTTTCATATTTTATTTTTTAAAGTAATGAGTCCAGTTTACGGCAAATCTTTTAAAATACCATTCCCTGCCATCAGCTTTCATAAAAAATTCATCTTCTGCTTTATCATGGTCAACGCTAAATCTTCGCCTGCTGGAAAAATCCAACGCACAAAAAAGTGTATCTTTTTCGCCAAAATTAAACTGAAACACTGGGCTCAAAGTAATGGTACAAAAATCTCCGTCAAAAGCTGAATCAAAATCACCATAATCCGCACCGTCAAAATGTCCTTCTGCCTTATACATAAAACCTGCCATTTTAAGAACAAAAGGCATCTGGTACCCGGCAATTCCCCTTACCTCATATTGAAGGCCCTGAACATAATTCTTGCCTCCCTGCCACTCATAAGGAGTGTGACTGTCTATACCTGCAATTCCAGAATAAAAGGTTTTAAGCGCCCCCAAAAAAACTACATGAGTCCAGTCACCTTCAATAATTGCTCCGGTATCAAACATCAGATTTGCTTCAGCCCACAAATTGTAGTAAGGATGCTCAAATGTAGAAATCCACTGATATTCTCTGGAATCTTCATCAAATTCGCACAATCCCTGGGCAAGCGGTATATTCCATCCAAAACCGGCAGTTCCGCCAGCCATAATCTTAAAAAAAGGAACAGGCGTAAAACTTGCACTCACTTGTGGTCTAAAAGAAATTGGAGTTACTTCCACTCCGCCCGAAACAACAACATTTGCGTCTTTTAAAAGCCAGTGCTGTCCCAGGGGAGTGTCAAACTTATAATCTACAAAAAGTGTTGCTGCACACTCAAAACCGCTAAAAGGTCCGGTAACAGGTGCAAAATCAGCGCCATCACTTCTGCATTCCGATTCAGGATAATAAGCTGCTGCAGTCTGTAAATAAATAAAAAGCGGGCTCTTTTCTTCTTCAGAAAAAGCACAGTTCATAAATCCAAAATAAACCAAAACCAGAAAAATAGTTTTAATAAAAAAGCGTTTCATAGTCATCATAGTTAAAGTGTATTAAAATCCCTCCTGAAATTTAAGATTTTTCAGACAAGATGCATAAAACACTAGATGAAATGCATAAAAAAATCCTGCTTTTTAAATTTCACCATGAATCAGCTGATAAGCAATTGAGCCAGGCTTAGGACTAGCAGGACAGTTATTTCTGTCAAACCATTGGGCATCAGAAAGCTCTTCCTTCTGCAAAACAATGTCTCCACTTTCGTATTCTGCCGTAAACCCAAGCATCAGCTGATCCGGGAACGGCCAGCTCTGACTTCCCCGGTACTGAATATTTTTTACCCTTATTCCAGTCTCTTCAAAAATCTCCCGTTCAACCGCGTGCTCGGCAGATTCGCCAGCTTCAATAAAACCTGCAATACAGGCATAAATATCCTGATTTCTCTGAGTATGTCGAGCCAGAAGAATTTTATCTCCTTTGGTTACAAGCACAATAATACAAGGTTCAATTCGTGGAAAAACCAGATTTTTACACTTAGGACAAGTTCTTGCAGTTAAAACAGAATGCTCATCAAGCTTTGCACCGCAATACTGACAGAATTTTGCACCATTTCTCCAGTTCAAAAGCGACTTGGCTCTGAAAACCTGAAACCTTATATCATCATCACTATTTTCCGCAAAAAACTCCCGCAAAGCCATAAGCCTGTAGGAAGAATCCAGATTATCGGCAGAAGCAAGCCCAAGCACCTTAAGCCCAGTCTGCTTTTCTTCAAAATACTCCAGAACCCCGTTTTCTGCCTTAATTTTTTCAAATTCCGAAAATTCAGGCAAAGAACCATCCGCTTTCAAAACAATATTAGCGTCCCATAAAACAAAACATCTATCTATCATTTTTTAAAACCTCTCTACCTGAAAAACACTCCTTTTACCAGCGGTTCGCATAAAACAAAAATTACGCTAAAAAGCACCGCCGGAAGATAATTTGCCGTTTTTACTTTTTTAAGCCCCATCAGATTCACACCAATCAGAATAATCAGCGCTCCTCCACTGCCCGTCAGTTCAGCAAGCATCTGTTCACTAACGTATGGCGCAATTAAAACCGAAAGCAGCGTCAAACTTCCCTGATAAACAAAAATCGTAATTATAGAAAATACCGTTCCCACACCCATGGCAACCGCAAATCCTATAGAAATAAAACCGTCCAGAATGGACTTTAAAAAAATAATCGAATAATCGTGTTCAATTCCGGCCTTAAAACTTCCTACAATGGCCATGGCACCCACGCAAAAAAGCACAGATGCATTCAAAAAAGCGTAAGCAAAGTTTTTCTTTGGATGACCGCTTTCAAAGGTGGGGGAAGCCTCCCCCTCGCTCCCAAGTCCTCGCTCAGCTCCGGTCTTGTCCGCTACCCCTTCGCCTAAGGGGCCCTGCCCCTTAAAATCCCCGGTACCTTTGCCCATAAATATTTTTTCAAGCCATTTTCCAAATGCCAGAATTTTTCCGTCTATATCCAGCAGAGTTCCAACAATTCCTCCAAGTATAAGTGCCAGAGCCAGATAAACCACATTCTGGTACTTAAAAGCCATCTGAACACCCATAACAAAAGAAACAAGGCCACAGGCCAGCTGAATAGAATCAGTAACCTTCTGCGGGATTTTTTTTGCAAACAAAAGCCCCACAATCGAACCAATCAAAATAGTTGCACAATTCACAAAAACCGAAATCATAAAAACCTCACAGGGCTACTTTATTGATATACCCTCACGTAATCAACTTCCATCTGACAGCTCTTCAGTTTCTCTGGAATATCGCCGCCCAAAGTACCACCCATTGCAACATTCATAATAATGTAGAACGGCTGATTAAAAGGCCAGCTTTGCCAAGCATCAGTTTCTGCTTTTGGATTTTTATATTCTGTTAAAAACTCACCATCGTAATACCACTGAATAGAATCTTCTGTCCATAAAACAGCATAATTGTGCCATTTTCGTGCATCAGCAATTTCACGGTAATCACTGTTTACAGCATTTCCACCAGAACCTGCTTTACAGTGAACTGTTCCATAGGCCTTTTTACCCCAGAAGTTTGTAGCATATTCCATAACGTCAATTTCACCACTGCGAGGCCATTGTCCGTAAGTTGTAAGCTGAGGCATCATCCATAAAGCCGGCCAGGAACCCTTTTCTACAGGAAGCTTTGCCCTGAATTCAATGTATCCGTATTTAAAATTTTTCTTAAAAGAAGTAATAAGGCGGGCGCTTGTCCACTTATTTTTTTCATTTTTATGGGCAATAATCTTAAGAGTTCCGTCGCTTACATAAGAATTTGTTCTGTCATTTGTATAATACTGACGTTCGCCGTTTCCCCAGCCTCCGCCACCGGTATTATAATCCCAAAATTCAGGATCCGGTGCTGAATCAGTTCCATTAAATTCATCGGCCCAAACAAGAGTCATGTTTTCTTTTACAATATCAGGCCTTAAATCTTTTTCACCTGAAGACTTGGAATTACTGCAGGAACACAAAACTCCGGCAATTAAACTTAACAATATAATTTTTTTTTGCTTCATATTTTCAATATACGTTAAAATTTTCAAAAATTCAAAATTTTTCTAGAGGTTTTGTGCTTTTAATTTTGCTATGCAATTGCGGCTTTTAAAATATGAGCATATTTACGGCTTACAAGAACTTCTTCGCCATTAAGCATTTTTACATAAAGACGACTGTTTAAAGCCGGGCGCACTGATTCAATTTTCTGTACGTTTATTAAATGAGATTTAGAAACTCTTATAATTCCAGAAGACTGGGAAAGTTCTTCTACCTGATACAAGCGCAGTTTTACATTGTAAATTTCTTCTGTTGTGTAGGCAAAAACCCGTTCTGCGTCTGCTTCAAAATAGAGAATTTCTTTTAAAGGAAGCTTTATTTTTGTATCAAAATCACCAAAAGCTTCAATTTTTACCGAATTATCGTTATCACTGCTGTTTTCAGTCTTTTCTGTAATTACAACAGCGTCGCTAAAATCCCTGGTATCAAGCATTCCAAAAACAAAAATAGCCACATAAAAGAAAAGTGCACCAAGAGTAAATCCCAGAGAAGTTTCATCATATCCGGGAACTACATCAATAAGCTTTTCTAAATAAAAAACAATTAAAACAAAAACTGCGCAGGTAACAGTAATAAACTGCCGGCGCTTATGTTTTTCCTTTGCATTTTTTATAGAAAGCATTAACACTTTCATAACTACAAAAATATATATCAGACAAAGCCCATCAAATATGTAATGGAAAATTCCATAAGTGTGAGCAAAATGAGGAAAAATTCCATCTTTTACAAATGTATAAGATGAATAAAAAAGATTGCTGTTGCCCATATCAAGAACCAGAAAATACATCAGCACATGAAAACCAGCCAGAACAGAAGTAATTTTTGAATAACTTTTTCCTGTACACAAATAAAGGCAGAACTTTAATACTGTAAAAGGAATCCAGGCTCTGGTAATATAGGTAAATTGCCAGATTAAAACAGCCTCTCTCTGAGTTTCTGCATGCATAAGAGCCAGATAGCCCGCATTATTTACAAGAGTACTGATACAGTAAAAAAACAGCCATCCATGTGCAGGTTTTGACCATTTACGAGTTATATAAGCACATAAAAAAAGTGTAAGTAAAATACTAATGTACTGGATGCCAAGCAAAATTGAATAAAGTGACATTTTTTTCTCTTTTTTGGTAATTATCAATCTAAAAATAAAACTTGTCTAGATATGATAGATTTCAAAAAATGTCACTTTATTTATACACCCTTATGCCGACGCCGTTACCGGAGCATAAGGCTTTTCAATTGTGGTACAAATCTTTCTGTAACGGATGTAGTTTATAACTGCACGAACAGCTTCATCTGTCAGAACAGCAAGGAACACTCCCGTAATTCCCATTTTGAAGGCAAATACAAAAATACATGCCATACAAATTACAAAAACAGTTCCAAAGATTTGTGTCATAAACATCCATCTGGTATTACCACTTCCACGAATACAGTTTCCAATAATAATATTGCCAGACTTAGAAAACAGATTTATTGCAATCATTAAAAGATAAATTGACGAAGTAGCAATAATCGAAGCATCTTTTGTAAAAATTGAAAGAATCTGTTCTGGGAAGAGAATGCCGGTAATAATCATTACAACTGTAATCACACTGCAGATTGCATAAGCACACTGGCATACACCCCGGTACTGACGGATATCGTGTTTTCCTGTGGCCTCAGAAGTAAGGGTCATTGCACCGCTGCCAAGACTTCCAATTGCAACAACAGCAAGAACTTCTACACCAAAAATAATGGAATAAATTCCGGCTGCAAGTTCATTAATAGTATTCAAGATTCTAATAAGAACCAGGTTTCCTATATTCCACAAAAAATCTTCAAGGGCAGTATTAATTCCAAGTTTTGCTGAATATAAATAGCTTTTAATCCGTGCCGTTTTTATTGCTGTAAAAGAAGGCTTTGTAATAAGCGGAGCCTTTACATAAGCATATGCAAAATAAATTGCTGCAATAAATTCTGCCAGAGTTGTACCTAAAGCTGCACCTTTTACTCCAAGGGCCGGGAATCCAAATTTTCCAAAAATCAAAATCCAGTCAAAAATCACATTCAAAACAGAACGGATAAGACTGTAAGTTGCAAGAGGCTTAGTATAATTTGAAGTCTGAAAAATAGTGATTATAGACCCAAGAGCTGCCAGAATAAAAACTGGAGAATAATAGCGTGCATAATCCACACACATAGGAATCAGATTTTCAGAAACGCCCATTAATCTGAATACTGGCTCCGAAAAAAATCCCCAGAAAATAAAAAGACCAAAAGGTATTATTGTGTTGAATTTTAAAAGTGAACCAGCATATTCCGATACTTTCTCTTTATCCTCTGCACCTACACTCTGACTGATTAAAATAGATGCTCCTGTTCCAATAGAAAAACAGAAAGACATTGTTGTCCACATAGGGAAAGTAGCATTACCCAGAACACTCATATAAAGACTGTTGGCATGACCTAAAAATATTCGGTCAATCAACATTTGAACCTGATTTATCAGCTGGCTCAAAATCATAGGAACTGCAATTATCAGCAGTCTGTTTAAATAATATTTATATTTTTCTACTAACTCGCTCATTTCTTCTTCTCTTTTTCGTAACTCTTATCCTTCTGAATTTTATGTCCAAACATTAACGACGACATAAACAGCGCAAAATCCACTGCATTAATGCAGTTCAACACTAAACTTTGAGTTTTGTTTTCCTGATTTTTTTCCATAATAAAAATAATCCTCCATTTCTTGCAAATTCAAGTAATTTTTTCCAATTCTACGAATTCACAAAAACATAGAGAATACTTTTTAGATGAGATACAGTTTTTTAACGATGAAATGCAGTCTAATAGCCCAGTTTTCGGTCTACAAGATAGCGTAGTGGACGGCCGGCAGTAAAATTCTTTAAGTCTTCTATAAACATATCCACATTTTTATCTTTTGTATAGGCGATTGTAAGGTTTCCAGCCATGTGAGGCGTAATCACAAGGTTTTTGATTTTCCACAAAGGACTGTCTTTTGGAAGAGGCTCTGTATGGAAAACATCCAGCCCTGCACCACCAAGATGACCATTTTCAAGATGCTCCATAAGGGCTTCTTCATCAATGGCATTTCCACGGCCCACGTTTATGACAATGGCACCCTCCGGAAGCATTTCTATGCGCTTGCGGGTAAGAATATTATCAGTTTCCGGTGTTTTAGGAAGACTCATGGCAAGAAGATCAGTTTCCGGAAGAATTGAATCAAGTTCGTTCACCGGCAGAACCTTGTCGTAAACCTCAGAAGCTTTTCCGCTGCGACACACACCAGTCAGCGATGCCGGCTCAAAAGCTTTTGCTCTTTTTGCAAATGTAGTTCCAATATCACCAGTTCCAAGAACAGTAATTCTGCAATCCTTAAGAGAGCGTTGAGTTCGTGGTTTGCCCCAGAATCCAGCCCTGGTTTCATCAAAAAATTCGTTCAGCCGGCGGAGCAGCACAAGAGAAACTGCAATCATATGCTCAGCAATTGAAACACCATAAGAACCGGCGCCGTTTGTAAGAAGGCAGTCTTCATTGGCAAAATAGCCGGGCTTCATCAGCGAATCTACGCCCGCCCAAGGCACACAAAGCCACTTAAGATTTTTGTTCACCTTTACAATTTCCGGCGCAAACCCATAAATAATGTCAGCATCATAATCAGACTGAGGAATATCTTTATCCGTTATATAAAAATGAACTTCAGCTCCAGCTTCAGCAGCTGCCTTTTTTATGCCTTCAATGTGTTTTTCTTCAAACAGGTCGTTAATTACTAAGATTTTCATAGGAGTAAATATACGTTATTACTCAGGAAACACCAAGTCCAAAAAGGGCAAAGTCGGCACGCGATGGATCTGATGGAAAAACTTCCTTCATGGCAGCGGTGAGGGCCAGAGCTGTCTTGCGGTCGGCTTTGGCTTTTTCTGACAGAAGTCCAAGCCCTATTCCTTCCTGCATTACGTGAACATCCAGAGGAATCAAAAGATTTTCAGCGGGGTACCAGGGCCAGAGACCAATATCCACCGGGGAGTCCTGCCTTACCATCCAGCGCAAAAACATGTGGATTCTTTTGTTTGCGGAATTTTTTCCCTTTGAAACGATTTTTGATTTTGGAAAAGATTGAGAAATCAAATCTGCAAGTGAGCCGGGAATTTTTTGAGCATCAGGCAGATTTTCATATTTTTTTCGCAAAAATTCCCCAAAACTTCCGTTTTCATTCAGAATTTCCGAAAGCTCAGAAAAGAGCGAATTCATGTCAGAAAATGAATAAAATCTGTAAAATTTTGGCAGTTTTTCACCTTTTTGAGCGAAATTTGGCGAATTTTCATCAAAATTCTTTTCAAAATCCCGCGATTTTAACCATTTTTCCATTCCACCAGATTTGTCCGCAAGTTCAAAAATACTGCGAATTTTTGGAATAAACTGCGTCCGGCTGCCAAAAGAAAGCATAGCCGCAATAAAGCTCGCAGGCTCAATATCTTCTGCCCTGGAATACCAGCGGATAAACTGGCTAGGGTCAGCATCCATAAAAGAGGCAGTTTCGTATTTCTGCGCAAGCTGGCGCAGTGTATTTCTAAGATCTTCAGTCATATTATTCTATTTTTTTTATACAGAACTTCCTCCCATAAACAGCAGCATAGAAAAGAGAAACCATAAAACAGAAATAATAATGTCAACAATGGCAAATTCTATGTATTTTTTATTCTTTTGTCGCCTGGAAATTATTAGAGCCGCAAGTGAAATACAAAAAGCTGGAAGCCAGCCGATAAACAGCAGAATGATTCCCAACATAGCAAAAAGTTCATATATACCGGAGCGACTAGTTGGGAATTCCAGAATTACCGCAATCAGAAAAGATAGAATACTCCACCCTAAAAGAATGACAGGAATTAAACAAAGATTTTTAGGAGATTTCATTTACACCACCTCAACCTAGTCTTCCTAATTCACATTACATTTTTGGAATACCACGGCTTTATTATAGAATAAATGCGAAAAGAAATTAAACTGGCTCAAATCAATTTTGTTCTCTAAATATATAAAACTTTAGTTTTGTCTTTTCTGGAAGGTATGCTATAATTTTATTGACACGTGTTGACAAACTCAGGAAGACTTATGAAAATCAAAAATATAATTTATGTCAGTCTGCTGGCCCTTATGCTTGCAGGCTGCAGCAGGAAATCTATGGAAAATGACTTTATCCGCGGCTTTGATGCAAGTGCAGTAAATGATGAATGGAACAAGGATAAATACTTTGATTTTGACGGACAAAAAAAAGACGTCTTTGAAATCCTAAAAAATAACGGAGTAAACTGGATTCGTCTCAGAATATGGAATGACCCGGATAATCCGAACAATCCTGAAAAACCGGGAGCTTCAAATCTTACGACAGTTTTGAATCAGGCTGTCCGGGTAAAATCTTTCGGCCTGAAATTTCTTCTGGATTTCCACTACAGCGATTACTGGGCAGATCCCGGCAAGCAGGCCATTCCCCAAAGCTGGCTGGACTGCAAGACTTCCGATGAAGTAAGCCGCAAGCTTTACGACTGGACAGAAAAAGTCCTAAAGGCTTTGAATGATGCCAATGCTTCGCCGGACATGATTCAGATTGGAAACGAAATTAACACAGGCATTCTTACCGGCTTTTACGAAAAGGGAAAACTACAACCACTTTCCTCTGTTATAAGCGGAAGTTCGACCCGGGCACCGCAAAATTATACCAAATATCTTGCCGCAGGAATTGAAGCCGCACGCAAAACCTGTCCACACTCAAAAATAATGCTTCACGTGGCGGAAGGCGGCGGACAAATCAGCTGGCTTTTGGATATGTTTAAGGAAGCAAATCTTGATTATGATGTCATCGGGCTTTCATACTATCCTTTTGAAAAGACACACGGCACAATCGAAAG